>NZ_JBHHJU010000012.1:0-163402 GCF_042136325.1 Neobacillus sp. KR4-4 | reverse complement strand
ACATGGAAAAGTCCAGAAATGGCCTAGATATAGGTATAGGAAAGGTCAAAATTTTGCTCTTACGAGCAAAAAAACCATAAAAAGGCATTCGATTAAGCTCATCGAATGCCTTTTGTCTACAATCTGAGAGTGTCTAGAGACACTCTTTTTATTAGAAAGAATTAATACCTTATTAAGTTAACAAACTATTTTTCTTTAACAAAAGCTGTTTCTGTTTTTTGGTTAAATGATAATAATTCGAAAGCAATCCCATAAAGGAATGTAACAAGGAACATGGAACCAATCATATCGAAAATGACATGCTGCTTTACAAATAACGTTGAAACGATAATTAAAGTACCAATGATATGAATACATAAATGGTGAATGACGTGTTTATCTTTTATATGAAGTGAAGCAAGCATGATTGTAAAAGTAGTAAGCACATGGATACTTGGGAAACAATTAAAAGGACGATCATGGTCATAAATCCATTGAACCATATTATTAAAGTAATTATCCCCAACAATGGTTGGTCTTGGAACTGTTGTTTGGAAAAAGAAATATATAACAAAACAAATTAACTCTCCCACAACAATTAATATTAACGTCTTTAGGTATACTTTTGTGTCCTTAAAACAAAAGTATACAAGATAACCAAAGATATATGCATACCAGATGACATAAGGAATGATAAACACTGACAAAAACGGAATCGCATGGTCTATTGAAGTACTAATATCGATCGATCTATGTGAACGGGAATTTAATAATTCATATATTTTGGCCAAAGCGGGAATGACCAGCAGGAAAAGTAAGTAGGGAGCTCTTTTTATTATATTCTTCAAGCAAGGTCCCTCCTTTAATAAATTGATAAATTTCTAGATAACTAACATGAATTTGTCGAACACATTCCATAATACCATAAAAATCGTGGAATGATAAACATAATATCAAAAATCTCAAAGCCATCATTAAATCCCATACCTCCGCCCCCTTCTAACTCTGTACAAATGAAGATAAACTAAATAATTTTGGTCTCTTTTCCAATATATAGGATGGATTTCCCGTTTTGCAAGAATATTTTTAATATTAAAAGAATCAAAATACCTATATGAGCGACCAGTTTAAGAAATATGCTAAACTAAGGAAAACATACAAGAAGAAAATTGGAGGTGAAACTTTGGAACGGATCATTTTATTTGATGGAGTTTGTAATCTTTGCAATAACAGTGTGCAATTTATAATAAAAAGAGATTCCATTGGCTTATTTAAGTTTGCTTCTCTCCAAAGCGAGACGGGCCAGTCACTTTTAAAAAAGCATGGCTTAAACAATGATTTAAAGAGTTTTGTCCTCCTAGAAAATGACAAATTTCATATCAAATCAAGTGCAGCACTCCGGGTTTGTAGTAAGCTAGGCAAAGCATGGCCCTTATTATCGATCCTCCGGTTCCTCCCCCCTTTTTCAAGGGACTTTCTTTATGACATTGTGGCAAACAATCGATATAAATGGTTCGGAAAAAAAGAGAGCTGTATGCTTCCATTGCCTGAATGGAGGGAAAGATTTTTAGATTAATGGATCGCCTGGGCACTTTAATTCTAACTAATATTTTATTCCCTAAAGCATAGATATAATTAAACAATTTTTTTAAAGCAGGTGGGCATAAATGGAGATTGTTGTTAGACAAGGAGATTCATTATGGCATTTCAGCCAGATGTTTCAGGTAAATTTACAACTCATTAATGATTCCAATCCAAAGATTGATCACAATATTCTTACTGTTGGCCAGAAGGTACAGATCCCTGGTTTTGTTGCTAAGGAATATCAGATTCATCGAGGAGACTCCTTATGGAGCATTGCTCAAAAGATGAACCTCCCTCTAGAAGCAATGGAGTTAATTAACCCTGAAGTAAAGGCAGCAACCCTAAGTCCGGGCCAAACCATAAAAGTTCCAACCAGGATAAACTGGAGATTAGTTCAAAATGGACAAAAATATGATTACAGTCAACTGCAAAAAGATATCAATAAATTACATGAGATATATCCATTTTTACAAATTTCAAACATTGGAAAGACCGTACTCGGAAAAGAAATTCCTGAGATCCTGATTGGAACAGGTGAAAAAAGGGTTCATTATAATGGTTCTTTTCATGCTAATGAATGGATTACTTCATTGGCGATTATGACTTTTTTAAATGATTACCTATTATCCTTAACAAATCATCAACCTATTCGAGGACTAAATGCTTCTCCCCTCTACCAACAAAGTACTTTATCAATTGTCCCTATGGTAAATCCAGATGGAGTCGAGCTCGTTTTAAATGGACCACCCGATAAGGAAGAATGGCAAAAAAGAGTGATTGAATTTAATAAAGGAAGCACAGACTTTACAGAATGGAAAGCAAATATTAGAGGTGTTGACCTTAATGATCAATTCCCGGCTAGATGGGAATTAGAGAAAGCGCGTAACCCAAATGAACCTGGACCACGGGACTATGTGGGCGAAAAACCATTATTAGAGCCCGAAGCCATTGCGATGGCAAATCTGACAAAAGAACGGGATTTTACACGAGTGCTGGCCTTCCATACACAGGGAGAGGTTATCTACTGGGGATTTGAGAATCTTGAGCCTGCTGAGTCTGAGGTGATCGTCAAGGAATTTAGCCGGGTCAGTGGATATGAACCGGTGAAAACCATTGCTAGTTACGCTGGTTACAAGGATTGGTTTATTCAAGACTGGCAGCGAACAGGCTTTACAATTGAGCTCGGTCGTGGTATCAATCCACTTCCATTGTCCATGTTTGATGACATTTATAAAAAGTCACTGGGAATTTTCTTAGCAGGACTTTATATGTAAGTGAGGAGGCTGAAGAAATCCAGCCTCCTCTCTCTTTATTTAAGTAGATTTTGTATGATTTATATCCCAAATGACACCATAATTAATTACCCATTCGATGAAAACCTCAGTATTTATTTACAACACATCCCACAAAAAGACCCTGCTTAACAAAAAATTATTTTACAGGTCCTGATTATGCCCCTTGATACGATGCCTTATGGAACCTTTCAATATACTTAAACAGTTCCTCACCTTGTTTAGGTATATTGGTGTCAGGCACCAATATTAAATACATAGCACGATAGGATTCGGGGACCCATATGTAATGGTGTATGTATTCTGTCATGGTGAAGCCGCATTTTTTCCAGAATTGGTTTCTGGCTAGTGTTTCGGGTGTCTCCTCCGATTCGACTTCAATCACTATACTTCTCGCATTTCCTTTGGTCAGTGCCCATTTTTGGATATACCGCATCATTTCCATGCCAATCCCACGATGCTGCCAATTGGAATCAACAGCAAGATAATCAATGATTAAAGCATCGGTGCCTTCCAGTTTACCTGTTACTGCCATGGCCACTACCTGATTCTCCACGATCCCGATATGTAAGGAACAAAGTTGTTTGCGAAACATATTGCGAATGATTTTCTCCGGCTTTGCTCCCTTTCCATCGAAAGCCCGGTGGTATATAGGGCTGATTTGATTCTTCCATAATTGTGCATCCCATTTACTAATTGTATTAAATTCCAATGGCTGTTTGCCTCCTGTGCCTCTCATATATTACCAAAGTACCCAGGAATCTTGATTTTTATAAAAAAACGCTAATCGTAACTTTGTTGCTGTGTTCGATTCGTGGCCAATAGGACAGCATTCGGGATTTCAAAGACAAGCGTGTCCGAACACCGGTCGTATTCGGACAGCTCAAGGGATTTCAAAGGCAAGTGTGTCCGAACATCGATTGTCTTCGGACAGCATTCGGGATTTCAAAAACAAGTGTGTCCAAATTATAATTCCTTCTGTAGATCTTTATGATTAAATCGGTTCCATAAACAACAATATTACGAAAACAGCCATAAAAAAGAACCTTTGAATGAATTCAAAGGTTTAAATGAGAACTTGGTGGTCTATGCCAAGTCCCTAATTAGGAGGTCTAAACTCAGAAGAATTTAAACATCTTTATATTAACATTTTCTAAAAATTCTATCAATCATTATTGCTTTAAAGTGAGAAAGTGAGACGAAAGGCACAGAAAAAAACAAGAAATTCCCTTTTTCTAAATTGAATTTTCCTAATTGGTTTTACCGTTTTTTGTAATATTTAAAAAATATAAATTCACCATTGACACACTTGTATATACAAGTTAAAATGAAAACGTAATCACAACTTGTATATACAAGCAGCTGAAGCTAAATGAAAACGTAGCCACAGTCTGTATACTAAGTGAATAAAAAATAGAAGATAAAAAATGGGGTTTTACCCATTTAAACAGGGGGAAAGACAAATGTCGAACTACACAGATCCATCAAAAGATCTATTAAAACACATTGGAGGCAAAGAGAACATTGCTGCGGTCACTCATTGTGTGACAAGAATGCGCTTTGTTTTAAACGATCCAAGCAAAGCCGATGTTAAGGAAATCGAATCAATTAAACTTGTAAAAGGTACATTTACTCAAGCTGGACAATTCCAAGTCATCATCGGGAACGAAGTATCTAGCTTTTATAATGAATTTGTCAAAATTGCTGGTGTGGATGGCACTTCTAAAGAAGAAGCAAAAGTAGCCGCACAACAAAATATGAATTGGCTGCAACGCATGATGGCCCACCTTGCAGAGATCTTCACACCTTTAATCCCTGCCTTAGTTGTAGGTGGTTTAATCCTTGGCTTTAGAAACATCATCGGAGATATCAAATTACTTGAAGGTGGAACAAAATCAATTACCGAGGTTTCTCAGTTCTGGGCGGGCGTTCATGCCTTCCTCTGGTTGATTGGTGAAGCGGTATTCCACTTCCTTCCAGTCGGCATTACCTGGTCGGTTACGAAAAAAATGGGTGGTTCGCAAATCCTTGGGATCGTCCTTGGTATTACACTCGTATCTCCGCAATTGCTTAATGCTTATGGTGTGGCAGATGCAAAAGAAATTCCTTTCTGGGATTTCGGTTTTGCCAAGATTAAAATGATTGGCTACCAGGCCCAAGTAATCCCAGCGATTTTAGCCGGATTAGTACTAGCATTCTTAGAAACTAGATTACGTAAAATTGTTCCGAATTCCATTTCCATGATTGTCGTTCCATTCTTATCTTTAATTCCAACAGTGTTAATTGCTCATACCGTATTAGGACCTATTGGCTGGAGTATCGGTTCAGGAATTTCTCATGTGGTGTATTCTAGCTTAACTTCAGCATTTGGCTGGATTTTTGCGGCAATCTTCGGATTTGCTTATGCCCCACTGGTTATCACTGGTTTACACCATATGACAAATGCGATTGACTTACAATTAATGAGTGAGCTTGGCGGTACAAACCTATGGCCAATGATTGCTCTATCTAATATCGCCCAAGGTTCTGCTGTTCTGGCGATGATCTTTATTAATCGTAAGGATGAAGAAGAAAAACAAGTTTCGATCCCAGCAGCGATCTCTTGTTACTTAGGAGTAACAGAGCCGGCAATGTTCGGAATTAACTTAAAGTATGGCTTCCCATTCCTAGCTGCAATGATTGGTTCTATGATTGCAGGCGTTGTCTCCGTTGGCAGCCACGTTATGGCGAACTCTATCGGTGTCGGTGGTATTCCTGGATTCTTATCAATTCAGGGGCAGCATATGGCAATGTTCGCGATTGCCATGGTAGTAGCCATTGTAGTTCCATTCATGCTAACGGTTGTCTTTGCTAAAACACGCATGAATAAATTTTCTTTAAAAAAATAACAGCAAAATCACATAGTTTGGAGGGGGACATCCTCCCTCCTTTTCCTCATTAGATTACTTTATAGGCAGGTGCTGAAAAATGACAACAGACTGGTGGAAAAAAGCAGTCATTTATCAAATTTATCCGAAAAGCTTTAATGATACGACCGGAAATGGGACCGGCGATATTAAAGGCATCATTGAAAAATTAGATTATCTAAAACAACTAGGTGTGGAAGTCCTTTGGCTTACTCCGATCTATAAATCTCCACAACGGGATAATGGCTATGATATCAGCGATTACTACTCCATTCAGGAAGAATATGGTACGATGGAGGATTTTGACTGCTTATTAGCAGAAGCCCACAAACGCGGCTTAAAAATCATTATGGATATCGTCATCAATCACACGTCAACAGAGCATGAATGGTTTAAACAAGCACGAAGCTCGAAGGATAACCCTTATCGTGACTTTTATATCTGGAAGGATGGCAAGAACGGCCAAGCACCAACGAACTGGGAATCAAAATTTGGTGGTTCGGCATGGGAATATGACGAGAACACCGACCAATATTACCTTCATTTATTCGATGTTACCCAAGCAGACCTTAACTGGGAAAATGAAAAAGTTCGTGCTGCCCTATACGAAATGATGCACTTTTGGTTAAAAAAGGGTGTCGATGGTTTCCGTCTTGATGTCATCAACTTAATCTCTAAAGACCAAAATTTCCCGCAGGATGACAGTGATGGCCGCAAATTCTATACAGACGGCCCAAGAATCCATGAATTTTTACATGAAATGAATGAACAGGTTTTTTCGAAATACGATATTATGACGGTTGGGGAAATGTCGTCGACATCCATCGATAACTGCATTAAGTATACGAACCCAACACAAGAAGAGTTAAACATGACCTTTAGCTTCCATCATTTGAAAGTCGACTATCCAAATGGTGATAAATGGACGAAAGCAGACTTTGACTTTCATTCCTTAAAACAAATCTTATCTGACTGGCAAGTGGGAATGAATCAAGGCGGCGGCTGGAACGCCCTCTTCTGGTGTAATCATGACCAGCCACGGGCTGTTTCTCGTTTTGGTGATGATCAAAAGTATCATAAAGAGTCCGCGAAAATGCTGGCAACTGCCCTTCATTTGCTGCAAGGTACTCCGTATATTTATCAAGGGGAAGAATTTGGAATGACCAATCCAAACTTTAACTCAATTGATGAATATCGGGATGTTGAATCGTTAAATATTTTTAATATCAAGAAAAATGAAGGCATGGATGAGCAGGAGATTATTGAAATCTTGAAACAAAAATCCCGTGACAATTCAAGAACTCCAGTGCAATGGAATGCAACCAAACATGCTGGCTTCACAAGTGGTACTCCATGGATTGAAACGGCTCGTAATTATCAAGAAATTAATGCGGAAAAGGCACTCAAAGATTCTAACTCTATCTTTTCCCACTATCAAAAATTGATTAAAATGAGAAAAGAGTATGATGTGATTACGGATGGAGAATATCAGCCGATTTCCAATCAGGATGATGCTGTATTTGCTTATCTAAGGACAAGTGGTACGGAACAAGTACTCGTCATTAATAATTTTTATGGCAAAGAGCATACCTTCGTCCTCCCTGCTCATTTACATCTTGAAGTAGATAATAGTGAGATGTTACTCTCTAATTATGAGGATTCGACTGCACTTGGCCAGGACATCTTATTAAGGCCATATGAGTCAATCGTGTACTACCTGAAAAGATGAACGGAGATGTCCTTATGACGAACAAGTATCTAACAATCTATAACATCATTGTGGAGCAAATTAAAAGCGGCGAGATCCCGCCCCAAACGCTTCTCCCCTCTGAAAACGAATTAAAAGATCAATTCGAGACATCCAGAGAGACCATCCGGAAGGCGTTAAATTTGCTCTCACAAAATGGCTATATCCAGAAAGTTAGAGGAAAAGGTTCGATTGTAATCGACATCAGCAAATTTGACTTTCCGATTTCAGGACTGGTAAGTTTTAAAGAACTTGCCAATAAAATGGGCAGTAAACCGAAAACGATTGTGAACGAACTTGAGTTAATCAAGCCGGATGGTTTTGTTAGACAACAGCTTCAACTCGGCAGTAAAGATCTTGTGTGGAAAGTCCTTCGGACAAGGGAAATGGGCGGTGAGAAAATTATCTTGGATAAAGATTTCTTAGCAAAAAAATACGTCCCTTCCCTTACAGAAGAAATTTGTGCTGATTCGATTTACCAATATATTGAAAATGAATTGAACTTGACAATTAGCTTTGCCAAAAAGGAAATTGTCGTGGAGGAGCCTTCATTAGAAGACAGAGCCCTACTGGACCTAGAGGGTTTTCACAATGTTGTCGTCATTAAAAACTTCGTATATTTAGATGATGCCACCCTCTTTCAATACACCGAATCAAGGCATCGTCCCGATAAGTTTCGATTTGTCGATTTTGCTCGCAGATCCCATTGATTTCAGTAAAGAAGACCGCTTTTCCATACTAGCGGTCTTCTTTTCATTTCTACTCGTTTGGAAAGGATTTTTATCCATTAAGTTTGCTACAATAGAACTATCCAAATCGTGAGGTGGAAATAATATGTGCGGCCGATTCACATTAACAGCAACGTTCGAAGAAATCATCGATCGTTTCGATATTCAAGCCTTTATGGAACAAGAAAATTATGAGCCAAGTTTTAATATTGCTCCCTCCCAGGCGGTCCTTGCTGTCATAAATGATGGGAAGTCTAATCGGATGGGATTTTTAAAATGGGGGTTAGTTCCGCCTTGGGCAAAAGATCCGGCCGTTGGCCATAAAATGATCAATGCACGCGCAGAAACTTTGGCCGAAAAACCAAGCTTTCGTAAAGCTTTCCAAAAAAAGCGCTGTCTAGTCCTTGCTGACAGCTTTTATGAATGGAAACGGCATGAGGATAAAAGCAAGACCCCCATGCGGATTAAACTAAAGTCCGATGATTTGTTTGCGATGGCGGGAATTTGGGAAGCTTGGAAATCTCCCGAAGGAAAAACACTCTATACTTGTTCTGTCATTACAACCGGACCAAATGACCTTATGAAAGATATTCATGATCGGATGCCAGTTATATTGAAACCAGAAGATGAAAAAATCTGGTTGGATCCATCCCTGTCAAATCCCAATGATTTAAATAAACTACTCGTCCCATTCGATGAAAGCCTGATGGAATCTTACGAAGTATCTTCCTTAGTTAACTCACCAAAAAATAACTCAATTGGGCTTATACAAAAAATTTGTTAGTCCATTTTAAAAAAATGGGCCCTTTTTTTAAAATTATTTTTTTTATTATGGACAGGTTTACTACATGCCTGTACATGCTGCTACATATGATGTACTAACCCATAAAAGTTTTCCTTCTTTAAGAAAGTGGTTCGTCCACTTTCCTTTTTTTTTGGAATTAAATAATCAAAACTTCTGGTAACACTTCATTAATCTACAAAAATAGGGAAATATAAGTCATATTTACTTGATATAGATAGGGTTGGATGTATATGGGGATGAAAATGAGAAAAATGCTTTATCATTTAATAAAGGTTCGGGATAAAATTTTTATCCCATTTGTCCTTTTATACATATTAATGGCAGCCTTAGGAATTTTACTTATCGAACCGAAAACATTTAAAACCTATATTACCTCTATTTATTGGGTTTTGACTACTCTGGCAACCGTAGGATTTGGAGACTATGCCCCCGTTACCCATGCCGGTAAAGTATATACAATCTTCTTGTATATCACAGGAATCGGACTTGTCAGCGTTTTTATTGGAAAAGTCATCAATTCAATCTATCTAATTGATAAAATGAAAGTTGGGGGCAAAATGAAATATACTGGTAAAAATCATATTATCTTGATTGGTTGGAGTGCGAAGTCTAAATTAGCTATTGAAGAAATATTAAAATCTGATAAAAAAATTGAAATTGTTATTATTGATAATTTAGAAAAAGCTCCATTGATGGAGAAGCGGCTATATTATGTGCGCGGTGATGCCACCGATGAAGAAACTCTCCTTAATGCAAATTTACCAAAGGCTACAGGAGTCATTATTTTTGCCGACCAAATCACTCAGGATAATTATGCAACCACAGATCCTGTTCTCATTGACGGAAAAACATTATTAATAGCAACCGCCATCACTACCATAGAAAAAGAATTAAATAAATCAATTCACGTCACTGCCGAGGTGATTCATCAAAAACACATCCGGTTATTTGAGCATGTAAATGTCGATGAGTTTATTCCTACTCAAGAAATGATCTCACACGCCGCAGTAAGATCCTTATTTTCCCACGGTGTCATACATATGTATTCTGAATTAATGAGCATTCAATATGGAGAAGCCATGTATGAAATTCCTACTCGACCTGAATGGAAGACCTACCGGGATGCCTTTGAAGACCTTTTGAATAAAGGGGCAACCCTAGTGGCAGACCGAGGTGACCTTCAAATAAATCAAAAGCTGGATAGTAATATCCCTGAAAATGCACAGCTTTTTGTGATTTGTGATAAAGAGACCATTTCCCTTCTCCAATAGAATGACCGCACACGAAAAGGATGCCACCACCGGCATCCTTTTTTAAATGGAATAATAATAAAAATAATTTGATTCTTTTTCAAAACCAATTTTTTCATAGAGCCTTTGTGCATTGTGATTTTCCTTACCTGTTTCCAGCATAATTCCTTTTGCTCCAGTTTCTTTGGCAAACTGAATCGCCCTATTTATTAATTGTTCTCCAGCGCCCTTTCCACGGTATTGTTCCTTCACATACAAATCATTTAGTACCCATGAGCGCTTCATACTTACCGAAGAAAAGGTGGGATACAACTGAACAAAACCAACAGGATGATTTCCTTCAACCGCCAAAAAAACAATAGATTCTTCGTTCATTAATCTAGCTTTTAGAAACTCTTGTGCACCCTCAAAATCAGACTTTTGCTCATAAAAGACCCGATATAAATCAAATAATTCAGTTAACGGTCCCAATTCATTCATCGTTGCTTTTTGAATAATCATCCGTAAATTCCTCCAGGTTTTTAATTTAATATAGAAGGATAATTTCAATAAATGCAGAATATTTAAACATGATCAAACAACTACGAAATTTGCTAGTTTACTACTTCGAATTTTGGGTCTTGGGGGAAATAAAGATGAACGCTATGAATGTTAGGCTCGATCTGTTTGAAAAAATTATTCCATTTAATCATAAGTTAGCGCCATTATTTATTCGTGACAGCTTACATTCGATTATTCCAGAAGGAACAGATCATATTTTCGTGATTGGAATAGGTTCAAATGTAATAAATGGTGACAGTCTTGGTCCATTTGTTGGTACCTTGCTTCATGATCTATATCCACAACACTTAACAGTAGTCGGGAATCTGCAGTCACCCCTAGATGGACAAACACTTGTCCCTAAGGTTTCACAGATTACTCTGCCCCAAAATAGTTTTGTCATTGCCATCGATAGTGTTCTCGGTTCAGAAAGAATCTTAAATTCCATCGTGGTTCGTGATGGGTCCCTCCTGCCTGGGTCCGGATTAGGAAAAAGTCTTCCCCCGATTGGAGACTGCAGCATTATGGGAGTTGTGTTGGAAAATGACCCAACATTAGAATGCTCTCTACTATCAACGAACCTTCATCTTATTTATACAATGGCCACAAATATTGCGAAAGGGATTTCCCTAGCTATAAGACAATACTATAAATATCCATCGTTCCATCCAATTTTGCAACAATGCTAAGAAGCGAATGTTCGTTTTTTTGGACCATTTCATAATAACAGATATTTCAAATAATTAAAATATTAATGACTCAGGAGTGGCCCGGACTTTCACGTGTATTTGCACTAATTGACTCTATAACAAAGAAAAAGGACAGATGAAGCAGCGCCGCTGCTATAATCTGTCCTTTTCTCCATTTTCCGATTCATCTTTATTGAACCAAAGCGGGTCATTATTGTCTTCTTCACCATTATAGTTGATTAGGATTTCATCCCCTGCTTTGATATCTTTGTATGCATAAAAGTCAAACGTGTGATTTGGAAAATTAATTTCATATGTAGCATTCGGCTCATATGAATGGTTAAATAGCATTCCATACCCTAAGAGAAGTGCGGTGTGGTTGATTCCATATTCAAACGCATAATCAGCAAGCAGCGTTTTCTCAATATGTACATGCTCCTCATTTGGATAAGGAATAACGGGTGCTTCATGAATCAGCTCCCCTTTTGCGATATCACGAGTTGCAAATACTCCTCTATTTAATTCCCCATCACTAAGTTTGGATGTCTTTACCTCAATCATGTTAATCACCTATTCAATCTTTCCAATGAAGTTTTTACTCTTTATATAGCTTGCCATTAACTAAACAAGAAAGCAAATGTTTTTTGCTTCACCCCCATTTTTCAGGTTCTTTTTTGAAGAGGTAAATCATAAAATAAGAATATACGTTCGCAACAAGAGGAGGGCACAAATGGGGAATTTGATTACGGGTGAAATGTTGGTGAAGTATTACGAGTTGAATAAGCAGAAAAAAGAAATAGAAATGGAAATGAATACATTAAAGGATGCTTTTCAAAAATATTTTAATAATCTAGTGGGTACGGATCATAAAGGTGAAATTACCATTAGTGGCTATAAACTCCAACGGCAAATTCGTAAGACTGAAAAATATGATGAAGTTGAAACCATTAAAAGATTAGAAGAGTTACAGATGAACGAACTGATCCAGGTAGTGAAAAAGCCCGATGAGGTAAAAATTAAGGCAGCTCTAAATTTAGGCTTGTTAAATTCCAATCATTTAGAAGGATGTATTATTTCGACTACCTCCCCTGCTATTAGCGTGAAACCAATCACGCCTAGATAACGATCTAAGGCCCCCGTATTTTTTGATGCGGGGGATTTTCGTTTATAAAAATAGTGACGAAATTGAAGAATTAGTTCAGAAGCATTTTAATTATTAAATGTTTAATAGTTATAATCTTTTTAGTAGATAACAGGTGCCGTCTTCGGCAAAGAATAATGATTCGCCTTGATGAACGTTAAAATTAACATTCTTTTTGTCATAAATCAGTTTTGCCACTTTTTCAAATTTCCCTACTTCTTCTACTGTTGGATTAACAATAATATCTTGTTTTGCATTTGTTGTCACAAATCCTTTGGGGTTATATTTCCGTTGGGGTTTCAATTCTGTGCCCCACCTTCCATCGACGAGTACGGAAATGGCTGTAAACTTTGTTTTTCGCGTTTGAATGGACCATAATTTCCGACAATTACAACGATGTATTTTGAATTTCATCACAAGTTACCTTCTTTCTGTAAATTCAAAATCGGATGATTGTAAAGTGTATTCGCTCGGAAACTGAATTATTTATCTGGGTCAGGTTATGAGTTTGGACTAATTGGAAATTTGAAATTAATCCAGTAAATGGTACAATTACCAATGTTTATATTTTATAAAAAAGGGGTTATCACACATGTCAGTGGATGTTTATCTTAATTTTAATGGGAACTGTCGTGAGGCAGCAGAATTTTACGCGGAGGTATTTGGCTTAGAAAAGCCGCAAATTATGACGTTTGGGGAAACGCCGCAGAACCCAGATTATCCGCTTCCAGAAGAAGCAAAAGGTTTGGTCATGCATACAAGGCTTAATATTGATGGAAGTAACGTTATGTTTTCTGATGTTTTCCCTGGGATGCCGTTTGTAGCAGGTAATAACATAAGCCTAGCTATTGTTAATAAAGATTTGGATAAGATTAGGTCATATTTTAACCAACTGAAAGAAGGCGGTACGGTAGTCATGGAGCTTCAAGAAACCTTCTGGAGCAAATGCTATGGTTCCCTAAAAGATAAGTTTGGTATTGAATGGCAATTTAATTACGATAATGGGGAAAGTGCTATGTAATTGGTTTATGAATGATAGAAGACCGGGCAAATTGCTCGGTCTTTTTTTGATTTACTTATTGGTGAGCATATAGTCCTTTATTGATTCCCCTGGGTGGGATATTTTTGGATCAATGAGCATCAAATGACTCCTATGGTTACGGTTTGTCTTGTTTTTATCGATTAACGGGCATCAAAGGGCTCCTATAGTTACTGTTGAACGAATTCCTCCGCATAACTCAACTGGCATAGGGTGATCCTTTAATTTAAACCTCGATTTGATGACTTTCTTGTGATGGCACTTCCTCTTCTTCCCAACCTTTACATACATCAATCCATTTCTTTGCAAAAGAATATGTAAATAACTCTTCTTTCGTTAATTCAATCGCAGAATTGGTGCTTCCGCAAGCTGGATATAGTGTTTCGAAGCGCTGCATGGAGATATCCAAGTACACGTCTAACTCTTTATTCAATCCAAACGGACACACACCACCAATGGCATGCCCGGTTTGTTCGAGGACTTCATCCGGAGAGAGCATGCGTGCTTTGTAACCGAACTGTTCCCGGAACTTCTTATTGTCGATTTTTGCATCCCCTGCGGCAACGATCAAAATAGCCTTATCTTCGCTCCCCCGAAAAGATAAAGTTTTAGCAATTCGGGCTGGAGCCACTCCAATTGTCTCAGCCGCTTGCTCTACAGTTGCGCTGGAGGTTTCAAATTCCATTACATCCTTTTCACGATCCCATTGTTTAAAATGGGCCTTTACACTTTCCAATGACATCTTATTCATCCTTTCTAGGTTGGTAATATTATGAATAATAACACACTTTAAGGGGATAAAGCGAAAAGTTGACTTGTGTTGTACCTATTAAACATCTATTTGGTCCCGTGGGCTCCTTTTTTCGGAAATCATGGGAACAATTAACCTCTAATCGTTCTTCGCATGACAATTTCCGCTAATTGCCTGAGTTGTTATCACACACCTGCATTAGGGGACATGTCATATGATATATAAGCCTTTGAATTTTTAATCACTTCTACCTTATCGGACAGTATTAAGGGTAGATGCTTTTTTCAAAAAAGGAACTTCAGGAGGGACATTTTGAAGACATTATTATTGGAAAACATTTTAACTGCCATGAACATTCAGCCTCATGAAAAGCAAAAAGGGATCTGGATTGAGACGGTCACTGATGACAGATCTGAAATTGAGAGTCATACTTTATATTTTCGTTTTAACAATCGAGAGGTGCCGGTTGAAAGGATAAAGAAATACAAAAATGTATTTATCGTTACAGATACCCCATTTTCTCACATGGAAAGTTTACATCCTAATCAAATCATTATGGTAAAGAATCTTAAAGATAGTTTCTTTAAATTCACCTCGTATTACAGGCACCTGTTTAGCATTCCTGTCGTGGCCATTACAGGTACATGTGGAAAGTCTACGACGAAGGAAATGTTAAAACACATTTTAGAAGATACTCATAATGTGCAGTCAACCATTTCTAGCAAAAATGCCGATTATTACAACCTTTCATATTTATTGGGAATTGAGGAAGATACGGATGTGGCAGTGTTTGAAACAGCCGTATCTAAAAAAGGGGATATGACGGCGTCCTGTAAGTATTTTTACCCGACAATGGGGATTTTGACGATGATAGATGTGGATCATACAGATCAAATTCGTTCATTTGATGATTATCTAGCAGAAAAAGCAAAGATCATGCAAGGGATGAACAATGAGGGAATTCTCATTCTAAACTCGGACGACCCCTACCTCTCCTCGATCGATACCTCTAAATTTAAGGGAGAGATTATCACATTCGGAAAAAACAAGAATGCTATTTTTAGGATTAAGAGATATCAATATACGTCATTAGGTATGACTTTTTGGATGGAATATATGCAAAATGAATACAGAGGATATATACCGGGTCTTGGGGAGCATAGTGTATATAATTCAGTCGCTTCAGTAGCAGCCGCTGCCATGTTAGGTGTCGATATTCACTATGCGTTAAAAAGATTAGCTTCTTATCCACACATGAGATCCCATTTTCAAGTAATGGATGGTCGAAATCAAACCATACTGGTGGATGATACGTGGAAGTCAAATCCAGCTTCTTTAAGAACAGGCTTAGAGACATTAAGCAAGATTGCATTGCCATCCCAAAGAAAAATTGCTGTTCTGGGAAGAATGGCGGCACTTGGAAAATATGCCGATGAAGAATACGAAAAGGCAGGACATTTAATCGCTTCTTCGGGGGTAGATATTCTCATCACTAAAGGGTTTATTGCAAAAGATTTTCAAAAGCCTGCTATAGAGGCAGGAGTAAAGCCGCAGCATGTTTATCATTTTTCAGATCCAGATGAGATGAAAAGATTTTTTGATTCATTTTTACGTCCAAATGACATAGTATATTTCAAAACGGGCGGGAATGACTCAGACTTTGATGATGTCATCGACTATTTAAAGCGATAAATAATAGAAAATTCACATATTAAAAGGCAGCTATCCTTTCTGAATAACAACCCAATTGTTCACAATTGGAGTTGAGATTCATGATCGGTACGCTGCCTTTTGTTGTATCATGTATTCGTGTTATATGTTTGTTTGCCATTTAATCTTTATTTTTATCCGCTAAATATTTTGCATACAAAATTGTATTTTTCGCTACATCTAATTCAAGACTATATATATTTGGCGGACCTGGTCTCCAGTTCACTTCAAAAAGCCATAATTTTTGGCTCGCATCAATTCCGACGTCTATTCCTAATTCATCTAATTCATTGTCATATAAAGTGTCAAAATGATTTGAAAAACTGATTGCAAATTGTTCAAGATATCTTTTAATATCAAACCAGGAGTCACCAAACTCTGTTTTTAAAAAAATATCCAAATATGTGCTATAGCCACCACTGGCCATATTAGAAGTTATCGTCCCTAAACGCCCAATCCTTGGATAAATAGAAGTTATTACCCATTTTCCTTCTCCATTTTTTTGGACATGCAACCGGAAATCAAAAACATGACCAGAATTTGTTTGACTGGTAATAAACTGTTGAATAATGTACTCTTGTTCTTGCACTTTATGAGATAACCAATCTAGCATTCCTTTTTCATTAATAACTGATTCGACCCCTGCATCATTTATTTTGTAATGGTTTGAACCATCTTTTTCTATAAAAACAACACCTCCACCTTGATGGCCAGATAATGGTTTGATAATTACTTTTTGATAACGATCGATCATGTCAAAAAAAATTTTCACGTTTGTTATTTCGTAGTATGGGATAAGGTAATGTTTAAATTTATGTGCTTTTTTAATTCTGTTATATACCGATAATTTGTCCCCGATCGAATGACTAGTAAACGGAATCCTATCATACAAATAATCAAAGATGTGTTGCGTTTTCTCACTCGAAAGATAGCTTGCATTATATATGACATCTGGGAAAGGAAATTCTCTTTCAATCCAACGGCCATTTTCATAGGATTTCCCCAAAATTGTTTGCTGTTTAATATTCACCTTCCCTGGGGTAAAGTAAAAAAAGGTTACACCTTCTGCTTTAGCTACAGCAGCATAAGCATAAGCTTTCTTTACCTTACTTGGATCTCGACGATGATGAAGCATGCCAATTAGCGTCATTATACTTCTTTTCACCTCTCCAAAATCATTTTTCTCATTAAAAGACTAGCAATTTATGATTAATCATTAAACGATCACGATGATCATTATTGTCACTCAGGAATTTTAAATGGGGTCAATGTAGAAATGTATATTGTCTGCTGCTCGGATGGCATTTCTTTTCGCTTCTAATTTATTATAGGAGGATGCTAAAATGTATCCACAACGATCACCCATTGATAAAGGTGGACGGACGATCTGTCCTTGTCGAGGTTTAATATAAACCTCCTCTATACCCGGATATTGAGAGCTGAGTTCTTTCCCCGTTACTTTCTGTAATATTCCTCTAGAATCTACGGTTAAATAATGTGCATAAACATACTTCCTGTGTTTTTTCGTAAGGCGAGGCTCCCTTCCTAACATTAGTTGGATGGTTTCTTCTGCTAAATTAATTCCATAGCCTACTTCGATGATTCGATTCATCGCACCGCCTGAGATTCTCGGATTAATTTCAATTAATTTCCACACTCCATTTACAAGACGCATTTCAAGGTGGCATGTACCATTTCTCATATTAAATGGCTTTAAGATGGAAGTTATTGTGTCCAGGACACTATCGTACATTCTTTGATTGACATGTGGAAGTAGGCTATATCCAGTTACGATAAATCGATGTAAAAAAGTAATTTGTTGTTCGATGATCGCGACAATATGAACTTTTCCATTGTGTACTAAAACTTCAATTAAAAATTGTGGTCCTTCTAAATACTCTTCCAGTAAAATCTGTTTATTTTTTTTCTTTAATGCTTGTATTGCGAGCTTTAACTGTTTCTCGTCTTTTACCAACATAACATCTTTTGAACCGGCAGAAGTGGGTGATTTTACAATAAGAGGTAAATAGTTTTTAGCAATATCAACAAAGTACTCTAAGGAATAATCATTTGAATTATAAAGTTCATAATAGGGAGAATTGGGGTGTCCTTTCAGAAGCTCACGAGTTAAAACTTTATTCTCCATTTTTAAAATGGCATCGGTAGAAACGACGGTTGAACAAAATTCTTCTGACAGGGTTGCTGCTAAATGGACATAAGAATGTACAAAACTCATAATGGCTTTTATTTGTTTACCTTGTTGATGTAGATTGTGAAGATTTTTTCTGATTTCATCAAGATTGGATAATTCCACTAAAATCATTTGATGGACCTCGGGAAATTCTGTTCTTTGCTGCATGTACTTTTGTCTATTGGTGAATAACACCGTAAAATAGCCGAGACGCTCCGCAGCTTTTATGGCTTCTCTACTAGATCCAGATTTATTCGTTTCAATAAATACAATAGTTCGCATAAGCTTTGTCATCCTATCTTTAAAGGTTTTTTAGTGAAGGATGTATCTTTACCAGTTTTTCTTCTCCATTATCTGATAAGTACATTTTATTATATTGTCATAGGACAAGACTGGTCTGGACAATCGTCATTATTCTTATGACAATTCAATAAAAAAACAAAAAAAGATGTCACATATTTATAGAGCTAAATATGTGACATCTTTATATTTTATTTGACCACTGGATCTTGTTAATTGTACAGGTCTCTTTAATGCTTATTCACCTAAGTCAACATTGTGATACACTTGTTGAACGTCTTCTAAGTCTTCTAATACATCAATCATTTTCTCGAATTTAGCTTGTGCATCTTCAGGAAGTGTTACTTCATTTTGCGCAAGCATTGTTAGTTCTGCAACGGTAAAGTCAGTAATTCCTGCATTTTTAAAGGCTTCTTGAACCGCATGGAACTGTTCTGGATCAGCGTAGACAATCACAGAATCCTCTTCTTCAATAATGTCTCGTACATCGACATCCGCTTCCATTAGTAATTCAAGCACATCTTCCTCGTTTTTACCTTCCACACCGATAACCGCCGTTGCATCGAACATATAAGCTACAGAGCCGCTTACGCCCATGTTCCCGCCGTTTTTACCAAATGCCGCACGTACATCTGATGCGGTACGATTTACGTTATTTGTTAGAGCATCAACGATAACCATTGATCCATTTGGTCCGAATCCTTCATAACGAAGTTCAGAGTAGCTTTCCTCTGATCCGCCTTTTGCTTTTTCAATCGCACGGTCAATAATGTGTCTTGGTACATTATATGTTTTTGCACGCTCGAGCACGAATTTTAAAGCCTGATTGGATTCAGGATTAGGTTCGCCTCGTCTTGCTGCTACATAAATTTCCACTCCAAATTTAGCGTAAATACGGCTAGTATTTGCATCTTTTGAAGCTTTCTTTTCTTTAATATTGTTCCACTTACGTCCCATTCTGAACACTCTCTTTCCACTTTTGAATCTACACAAAATTAGTATTATGGACTAAGCTGTATTAACAGCAAAGTACAAAATAATAATTAGGAGTTCATAATTTATTGATGTTTCTATCATTGACAAATAATATTATACCTTAATTGCATCATTTGTTAAGAGTCTATTAAGCAAAATAATGTAAGAAGTTGATTTGAATCCCATTTTAACGCCAAAAAGAGGTCGAACCGTCACGTCCGACCTCTCCAAAAAGTATGGAACTATACCAACATTTGAAACAGGGTACTGTCCTTATTGACTTCACGATATAAAAATCCTTTTGCTTTAATGCGTTCAATCAACGGCGAATAATCTCCTTTATCCTTCAACTCAATTCCCACTAATGCTGGGCCCGTTTCACGATTATTCTTCTTCGTATATTCAAAATGGCTAATATCGTCGTTTGGACCAAGAACATCAAGCAGAAACTCACGTAAGGCACCTGGACGCTGCGGGAAATTGACGATGAAATAATGCTGCAATCCTTCGTAGATTTTTGAACGCTCTTTAATTTCCTGCATTCGGCCAATATCGTTGTTTCCGCCACTGACGATACAGACCACCGTCTTGCCTTTAATTTCCTCAGCATACATATCCAAGGCCGCCACTGAAAGTGCTCCAGTCGGTTCCACAACGATGGCATTTTCATTGTATAAGGATAAGAGTGTTGTACATACCTTACCTTCAGGAACGACAAGAATATCGTCAACGATCTCCTTACAAATATTATAAGTTAACGTACCTACTGTCTTTACCGCTGCCCCGTCCACGAATGGATCGATTTCTTTTAATGAGGTTACTTCCCCTTTTAAAAAGGATTCCTTCATGCCAGGTGCGCCTTGTGGTTCAACCCCAATTAATAAAGTTTGTGGAGAATAGTGTCTAAGGTATGTACCGACTCCTGACATTAGCCCTCCACCGCCAATGGCACCAAAAAGGTAATCAATTTTCTCCGGGCAATCATTGAGCAATTCCACGGCCACTGTCCCTTGTCCGGCAATCACGTCGGGATCATCAAAAGGATGGATAAAGGTCCGATTTTCTAATTGACTGCATTCCATTGCTTTTTCATAGGCGTCGTCAAAAGTATCTCCAATCAAAACAATTTCAACATCTTCTTTGCCCCAAAATTTCACTTGGTTTACCTTTTGTTTTGGTGTGGTACTTGGCATAAAGATTTTCCCATGGATATTTAAGAGATGACAGGAATAAGCAACCCCCTGCGCATGATTCCCTGCACTTGCACAGATAATTCCATTTTTTAGCTCATCCTCATTTAGTTTTTTAATCCGATTATATGCACCGCGGATTTTAAAGGAACGAACGCTTTGTAAATCCTCTCGTTTTAAGTAGACATGGCAGCCATATCGTTCTGATAACAAGTGATTGTATTGCAGGGGAGTTGGTGCAATTTCATCCTTAATGTTATGGCTGGCAATAATAATATCCTCCACATTAAACACTTTCTTATCAACTTGTTGACTCATATTCCTTTTCCCTCCTAATTTTTTGCATCCATCAAGTAAAATTAATAAGTTCAACTTCTATTTTTAAACACAAAAAACTCGCCCCCATAATATAGGGACGAGTGAACTCGCGATACCACCCTACTTCTGCAGCAACCAACACTACAGCTCTCGATCAACGTACCACTCTGGTACGCGTTCCATTGTAACGGCGGACATTCCGGTCTAGCTTACTCCATTGTTTCAGCTACACATCTCCGAGATGATCTTCGAATACGTCCTGACATCGACTTTCAGCAACTGTCGACTCTCTGTGGAACAAGGACTTACCCTACTCTTCTCATCATTGATTCTTCTTCAATTTTTTATAAGGTTACCACTGAAAAAATAACCTGTCAATATATTTTGACTATTTTAATTATTTTGTTAATTATAAAGCGCTTACATCTGTTAAAGCCACGTTTACCTACTGTTATGATCTAATTTTTTATATTTTGGCTGTGTTAAACTTGTCTGTTAATTTCCGTTCCAGGCACTTCGCTTTCCGCGGGCGTGACGGGGAGCCTCCTCGTCGCTTTGCTCCTGCGGGGTCTCCCCTGCCCCGTACTCCCGCAGGAGTCTTCGTGCCTTCCACTCCAATCAACAGAGCGCTAAAATCACCATTAACCTTTAACCCATCCTATATTTTAATTCACCATCGATAATCGTCATTTCAATCTCAGTGTTAAGTAATTCGTCGGATGATCCATTGTAAATAGATTGTTAGAATAAACCGTAATAAAGAATAACATTTCTTCTATTAAAATCAGTAAGCCGACAGCAAAAATATAAAAAACTCTTTTCGAATAACGAAAAGAGTTTTTTAATAGAAATGAAGTACTTTATTCAGATCCTGTAATTATCAAATCATCTTGGATGGTTGCTAGGACGGTTTGAGTGTTTACTTCTTGACCCTCTTTGACAGGTAAAGAGGTGATATGCCCGCTTATCCCGATTGAAACCTCTTCCATTCTACCGTTCTGGGTTCTTATTAAAAACAATTTCTTCCACTCATATACATGATTATTTTCCTCGGTATAAACAGTTTCTACAGTACCAGAACATGGACTGAAGATAGCTTCTTCCGTTACTGACAATTTCTTCACTCCTTTTTAGTTTCTTACAGTCATTGAACAGATCAAGATTTCTCCATCCAAACGTTGGGAGATTCGTCTAATAATTTCTTTTATACCCATCCTCTGAAACGAGACGCTTCAGCAACTTTTCTGATACCAACCATATATGCTGCTAATCGCATATCTACTTGATGTGTTTTAGCTGTTTGATAGATATTTTCAAAAGAATCAACCATTACTTTTATAAGCTTTTCATCTACTTCTTCTTCGGTCCAATAATATCCTTGATTATTTTGCACCCATTCAAAATAAGAGACAGTTACTCCGCCTGCACTTGCAAGTATATCTGGTACAAGAATGACTCCACGTTCAGTAAGAATTCTTGTTGCTTCAAGTGTTGTTGGTCCATTTGCTGCTTCGACGACAATAGGTGCTTTAATATTGGCCGCATTTTTGGCAGTGATTTGGTTTGAAATGGCTGCCGGAACAAGAATATCACAATCTAATTCTAGTAGTTCTTGGTTGGTGATTGTGTTTTTGAAGAGCTTTGAGAAGGTACCGAAACTATCTCTTCGGTCCAGTAAGTAATTAATATCTAGTCCGTTTGGATCGTAAATACCACCATATACATCGGAAACGGCAACTACCTTCGCCCCAGAATCATGCATAAACTTTGCCAAGTAACTTCCGGCATTCCCAAAGCCTTGAATGACAACGCGCGCTCCTTGAAGTTCCTTACCAATTTTCTTCAATGCTTCTTCAATACAAATCGTTACACCGCGTGCAGTGGCTGTTTCACGACCTTGTGATCCGCCGAGGACGATTGGTTTCCCAGTAATAAAACCTGGTGAATCGAACTCACGTAAACGGCTGTATTCATCCATCATCCATGCCATGATTTGTGAATTGGTATAAACATCGGGTGCAGGAATGTCTTTCGATGGGCCAACAATTTGGCTAATCGCCCGGACATAGCCGCGGCTTAAGCTTTCAAGCTCTCTAAAAGACATGTTGCGAGGATCACAGATGATCCCGCCTTTCCCGCCGCCATACGGAAGATTAGTAATTCCGCACTTTAAGCTCATCCAAATGGACAACGCTTTTACTTCTTCCTCATCCACTTCCGGATGAAAACGGACACCGCCTTTTGTTGGACCAACCGCATCATTATGCTGAGAACGATAGCCTGTAAATATTTTGACAGAACCATCATCCATTTTTACTGGTATGCGGACAGTTAATAAACGAATTGGTTCTTTTAATAATTCATACATTTCGTTGTTATAGCCTAATTTAGATAAAGCTTGTTGGATGATCGTTTGTGTTGAATTAAATAGATTTAAGGATTCTTGTTCTTCTTGTTGTTGTTTTTCCATTTCAGTTACCATTGGTTTCACTGACATGCCTGACACCCCGTCGTATAGTAGATTATTAGATTTATATATTTTAAAATTAGCTTAAAACCGTTTTGATTTTTTCAAAGGCCCAATCGATTTCTTCTGTTGTAATGGTAAGTGGTGGTGCGAAACGAATCACTGTGTCATGGGTTTCCTTACATAATAAACCTGCCTCTTTTAATTGCTCACAGTATGGTCTTGCGGCTTCTGTAAGTTCAACCCCGATAAATAACCCTTTGCCTCTTACCGATTTAATTTTTGGATTGGTAATGGACTGTAATTTTTCAAAGAAGTATTTGCCTAATTCTAGCGAGCGTTCCGCTAGTTTTTCATCCTCAATCACTTCCAAAGCAGCAAGTGATACGGCACATGCTAATGGATTTCCTCCAAACGTTGACCCGTGGGACCCTGGATTAAATACACCTAATACATCAGAATTTGCCACAACACAGGAAATTGGGAAAACCCCCCCGCCTAATGCTTTACCTAAGATCAACATATCAGGATTTACGTCTTCCCAATCGCAGGCAAACATTTTACCTGTCCGCGCTAAGCCCACTTGAATTTCATCCGCAATGAACAATACCTTGTTTGCCTTACATAAATCTGATGCCGCTTTCAAAAAGCCTTCTGGCGGTAAGATAATCCCGGCTTCACCTTGAATTGGTTCAATTAAAAATGCAGCTGTGTTTGGTGTGATGGCGGCTTTCAATGCTTCAAGATCACCATAAGGAATTAAATTGATTCCAGGCAGCATTGGCCCAAAGCCGCGCTTATATTCCGGGTCTGATGATAAGGAAACAGCACCCATCGTCCGGCCATGGAAATTTCCTACACAGGCAATTATTTCTGCTTGGTTTTCAGCGATGCCTTTTACATCATAACCCCAGCGACGGGCTGCTTTAAGTGCCGTTTCAACCGCTTCTGCACCCGTATTCATTGGGAGGGCCATATTCTTATTGGTTAATTGACAAATTTTTTCGTACCATGGTCCGAGTTGATCATTATGAAAAGCACGAGAAGTAAGTGTGACCTTATCTGCTTGGTCTTTCAATGCTTGAATGATTTTTGGATGACGATGTCCTTGGTTCACTGCTGAATAGGCACTTAGCATATCCATGTAACGGTTTCCTTCTGGACTTTCCACCCAAACACCCTCCGCCTTCGCAATGACGATTGGTAGTGGATGATAGTTATTTGCACCGAATTTATGTGTTTGTTCAATAATTTGATTCGTTTTAGTAGTTTCTGAGACTGTCATGATAGTTCCTCCTCTATTTACCTCGGGTAGGTTGAGTTCCTAAACCACCCGAGGGATCAATGATGTAGTGATTAAAGTGTTTCAGATGTTGTTTTCGCTTGCATATGAAGCAGTAAATATTCTGGACCGCCTGCTTTCGAATCTGTTCCAGACATATTGAAACCGCCAAACGGTTGGTATCCAACAATCGCACCTGTACAAGTGCGGTTAAAATATAGATTTCCGACATGGAATTCTTCGCGTGCGCGTTCAATATGTTCGCGATTATTTGAAATCAATGCACCCGTTAAACCATAGTCCGTATTATTAGCAATGGTCATCATATGGTCAAAGTCACGGGCTTTACACATACCAAGAACTGGTCCGAAAATTTCTTCTTGCATAAGGCGTGCGTTTTCATCTAAATCAGCGAAGATTGTCGGCTGGATGAAGTACCCTTTAGAATCATCACCTTCGCCGCCCGTCATAAGTCGGCCTTCTTGCTTGCCTACTTCCATATAATTCATGATTTTTTTGAACGATTTTTCATCAATAACAGGTCCCATATAAGTAGTGGCCTCTTCAGGATTTCCAAGCGTAAGTGTTCTTGTTAGTGCCACAACTTTCTCAAGCACGACGTCATACACATCCTGATGAATGACTGCACGAGAACCTGCAGAACATTTTTGTCCTGAAAAACCGAAAGCGGAATAAACAATGCTTGAAGCAGCTAAATCTAAATCAGCATCATTATCAACAACCACTGTGTCCTTACCACCCATTTCAGCTATCACACGTTTGATCCATTTTTGACCTGGATGAACCTTCGCGGCCCGTTCATTAATACGGCAGCCTACTTCACGTGAACCTGTAAAGGATACAAAGCGTGTTTTTGGATGATCAACAAGGTAATCACCAATTTGCGCACCGCTACCTGGCACAAAGTTTAATACTCCTTTTGGAAGACCTGCTTCC
Organism: Neobacillus sp. KR4-4; assembly: GCF_042136325.1. Classification (NCBI taxonomy): domain Bacteria; kingdom Bacillati; phylum Bacillota; class Bacilli; order Caryophanales; family Bacillaceae; genus Neobacillus; species Neobacillus sp. KR4-4. Next base: position 137,561 of record NZ_JBHHJU010000012.1, on the reverse strand, counting down.
TCCATTAACTCAACGAATTTTGCGGCAACTACTGGTGTTGAGTTGGCTGGCTTAAGAAGAACTGTATTACCCGAAACAATTGCTGCAATGGTTGTTCCTGCCATAATCGCTAATGGGAAGTTGAAAGGTGAAATAATAATTCCTACACCTAGTGGGATATAGTTGTACTGGTTGAATTCCCCATTTCGACTATTTACCGGTGAACCTTCTTTTAATTGAAGCATTTGACGGCCATAATACTCGATAAAGTCGATCGCCTCGGCTGTATCTGCATCCGCTTCCTTCCATGGTTTTCCGGCTTCTTTCACTAGATAAGCTGAAAACTCATGTTTCCTGCGGCGCAAAATGGCGGCTGCTTTGAATAAAATGTTGGCACGATGTTCTGGTCTCCACTTTTTCCACGTTTCAAATGTGGTTAATGCGGCATGCATCGCCTTTTCTGCTAGTTCTTGGTCTGCCATCGACACTCGACCAATAATTTCTTCTTTATTTGCTGGATTAATAGATATAATTTTTTCCTCAGTTGTAATCTGTTCTCCACCGATAACAACTGGGTAATCCTTGCCAAGCTGTGTTTGTACAAAGGCCAGTGCCTCTTGGAAGGCTTGTTTATTTTTTTCATCTTCAAAGTTTGTAAATGGTTCATGTGAATATGTTTTCAATGGTTGTTCCCCCTTGTCGTTTGCTACATCAATTATATATGCAAGTTACGTGCCAACTTGTATTTTGCATATATAAAGGGTTTTCATTGGATTTGGTGCAAATAGATTTTGCGCAAAATAAATAATTAATCAGTATACGCAAAATTTTTTGGCATTTTGCAGATTCTATTATTAAAAATAGATGCAAAAAATTCAACTTTAACGAAAATAGATTCGAATTGATAATAAAAACCCTTCTAGGACATTTTTTCATGGTATATTTAGATTAATAGAAAGATAATTCTGATAGTTAAAAGGAGAGATTGATTTGATTATCCCTTACAAAGGTATTTCCCCTGTTGTCCATGACTCAGTATTTGTAGCACCCGGTGCCTATTTAATTGGTGATGTAAGAATTGGAAAGGGTTCATCCGTTTGGTTTAACGCGGTACTACGCGGGGATGATGGACCAATTATCATCGGTGAACGGTGCAGCATTCAAGATAATTCAACAATTCATTTGTTCGAAGGGTTCCCGGTCGAAATTGCAGATGACGTGACAATTGGCCATAATGTTATTCTGCATGGCTGTAAGGTTGGGAAGCGATGCATTATTGGAATGGGTTCGACGCTTTTAGATAATGTTGAGATTGGTGAAGATTGTATTATTGGGGCCAATACACTGTTAGCTGGCGGTATTAAAATTCCTCCTCGTTCCCTAGTGTTGGGGTCTCCTGGTAAAGTGGTCAGAGAAATAACCCAAAAGGACCTGGACCTGCTGCAGATGTCTAGCGATCACTATGTCCAGAAGGGGAAAGAATTTAAGGATATTCTTAAATAGATTAATAGTGGGAAAAACTGCCCTCATGAGGGATTCATAGGGGCAGTTTATCGTTTATCAAACATATAGGCTAGTTATTCTCACTGGAAGTGGTTGTTTTTGCAGGGATAAAGAAACTTATTACAATATTAATTAGGCTTAATATCAGTGCATATAGAAATAAATTTTTCATTCCAACATGGATGTTTACAGCTTGATTGATGATCAGTCCCATAACAGTAACTCCGATGGAAGTTCCGATATTTTTTAAAAACATTTGCAATGAGGTGGACATCCCTTTGATGTGGGCTTCAGCAAATTCTTGGGATGCAATTGTTCCTACTGCAAACAACAAACCAAAAGCAACACCCTGGATTGTTAAGATGATAAACAAGCTAACATAAGATATATCTGTGATGAACAAATATAATGCTAAGCCTGAAACTGTTGTGATGAGGCTTCCAATAATAAAAAGGAGCTTATACCCAAAGCGAAGGATCCACTTTCCCGCAGGGGTGCTTCCGAAAGTCCAGCCAACGGCAATACTTAGCAGGATGAGCCCGCTTTTATAAATACTCATGTGACTGCCTTCTTGCAGGTACAAAGGAATAAAGTTAGATGTTCCAAAAAAGGCCAAACAATAAACTAACATGAAAAGGTTCGTCATCAGAATTCCCTTGTTCCTAAATAATGAAACAGGCAGGAACGGATGGGATTCTTTTCGTTCTACTAAAACAAAGACAATTAAACCAATGACTCCTAGAATCAATAACCAGATAGAGTGTTCTATATTAGTAGATAACAATAATAGCGTAATAGAAATCCCGAATAAGAAGAAACCTTTATAGTCAATATGTGTTTTCTTAAATTCCATCTGTTCTTTATAGGGCAGCAAACAAAGCACGCTGGCAATACCGATGGGAATATTTATAAAGAATATCCATCTCCATGTTAATGCTTCCACAAAGAAAGATCCTAGTATGGGACCAACAATAGATGAGATGGCCCAAATACTGCTAAAAACCGCTTGAATTTTCCCGCGACGTTCAATCGTAAACAAATCACCTACGATGATCATGGAAAGTGGAATCATCCCACCTGCACCTAAACCTTGAATTCCCCTAAATATAATCAGCGTGACCATGGAATTCGCCATCCCACAAAGAATGGAACCTAGTGTAAATAAGCCCACGGAAAACATTAACAGGTTTTTCCGGCCATACATATCCGATAATTTACCGTATAACGGCACAGTAACAGTGCTAGCTAACATATAAACAACAAATATCCATGCAAATAACTCCATGCCACCAAGTTGTTTGACAATGGTCGGACTGGCTGTTTGCATAATATTAGCATCTAGTGCTGAAATTAACGTCGTGATGACTAGACCCCAAAATACATACATATTCTTTTTCATAACTTCCTCCAAAACCAATTAATCGACTATCTATAGGATAGTTTATCATTTTTTCATCTACATAGAACAAGCCATTCACTAAGAATGGCTCACTTCCATCTTCAATAACGGCTGAGTAATCGTTGGTAAAATGATTTCAATTGTTGTTCCCTCATTCATTTTACTATAAATATTTAGCGTCCCATTATGACCTTCGATTATTTTGTAACAGGTCATTAAGCCGAGACCCGTTCCTTTTTCCTTAGTTGTATAAAATGGTTCTCCAAGAGTAGAAATCCGTTCTTGCGGGATACCGATCCCTTGATCGATAATCTGAATCGATATTTTCCCCTCTTCTTTTTCTTTTACGGCCACATGGATAGATCCACCCGTAGGCATAGCTTCCATCGCGTTTTTAAGTAGATTTAAAAACACTTGCTTTAATTGATTTTCCTCACAGCTGATCAACGGCAAATCATGATCAAAATCTATATTGATTTGAATATTATTCAAAAGTGATTGGTTGTTTATTAAGGTGATGACATCCTTTAAGAGGATTCTAATATCTTGTGTCTTATAGACGGCTGCAGAAGGTTTGGCCAGGACCAGAAATTCCCCGACGATTTCATTGATTCGGTCGAGTTCAGATAACAATATCTCAAAATATTCCTCTTTCTGGGTGCTGGTTTTTAACAGTTGAATAAAACCTTTGATCGAGGTGAGAGGATTTCGTATTTCATGGGCTATTCCCGCTGCCATTTGACCTAACAGCGCTAATTTTTCAGACTTTTGAATGAGGCGTTCAGTTTCTTCACTTTTTTCAGTTATGTCCTTCCCAATGGACAAGATGGCTTCTTTCCCACCAAAAACGATCAATAAAGAAGATACTTCAAATAAAAAAGTGGATCCATCCAATCGCTTGGCTTTGTAATCAATGGTGTGAACAGGCTGCTTTTCTTTCTTTATTTGTTTAAATCGTTCAAGCATCCGGCTTCGATATTCAGGAGCAATAAAATCCATAATGGACTTCCCTGTCAAATCTTCAAGGTTCCCAGCACCAATCATGCTAAGCGCTGCTTTATTTACATATACTAATTTATGATTCCGCGTAACATAGACAGGTGCAGGCAATGAATCGATCAATTTCTTATAGCTTTCTTCACTCGCACGGGCCTTTTTTTCATAGTAGCGTGCCTTATCATATTGCCATCCCACCACCCAGGCAATTAGGGTAAACAGAAAAAAATCAATCGAGAAAAAAGGTAGATGATCAAAAATCTTTTGGTAGCTGGTAAAAAGAATCGAAATCATCACCAGGATAATTTGACCGGATTTATTCATGGTTCAGCCCTCTTATTTAGGTATATTTACTTATGCAATTCGACATAATTTGATTTATTCCTCTATTAAAATCAATCAATCTTATTATGGAGAGAAATAGCAAAAAAATCTACCTAAATTCAATGGAAATAATTGATTACCAATAAAAAATTTTGCACTTATTTCTAGATTGTCAGATTTATAGGCAAAAAAAGAGTCTATAATATTCATTATAAACTCCAAAATCCCTTATAAAAGTATCTCGTCTTTAACCTTTTTAGGAAACCACGATAGTTTATCCGATAGTTTCACCACTTCTCCGATTACAATCATGGCTGGATTGGTCATTCGTTTCTCTGTTACTACTTCAACGATTGTCTCTAGTGTACCAACAACTGTTCGTTGGTTCCCTGTTGTTCCTTGTTCAATAACAGCAATCGGTGTAGACGAATCCTTCCCGCAGGCTAGCAATTGAGCCTTAATATATGGAAGATGTTTGACACCCATATAAATAGCCAAAGTATCAACGCCGTGGGCGAGATGTTCCCAGCGTATATTATTGGGTTGACCGTTCAAACAATGACCTGTAACCATAGCAAAGGATCGGCTCAGATCGCGGTGAGTGACTGGTATTCCCGCATAAGCTGGAGCAGCAATGCCAGATGTGATCCCTGGAACCACTTCAAATTCGATTCCATTTTGCATTAATACTTCGGCTTCTTCACCACCGCGGCCAAAAATATACGGATCGCCTCCTTTTAAACGAACGACCGTTTTGCGGGCCTTGGCTTTTTCGAGTAATATCTCATGGATGGAGTCCTGGGGAACACAATGGTTCCCGGGCTCTTTCCCGCAATAAATCAACTCAGTATCAACCTTACTGTAACTTAGTAACACCGGGTTGACTAATCGATCATATAAAATAACATCGGCCTGCTCTAGGCATTTCATTGCTTTTATCGTGATTAAATCAGGATCGCCAGGCCCGGCTCCAACAATATAAACTTTTCCCTTTTTATCGGTCATATGAACCTGACCTCCTTTTTGTGAACTATTCAATGAGGAGAAACACTTCTTCCCCAACTATTTTCGTTTGATAGGTTTTCACACAGCCGGAATCCGGCTCTTGTACTCTTCCATTATCCAAACATATCTTCCAATCATGCATCGGACAGAATACAAATTCTCCACTTACCAAGCCTTCGCTCAGAACCCCTCCTTTGTGCGGACATCGATTTTCTACAGCACGAATGGTTCCGTTTAATAATTTGAAAACTGCTACTTCCTTTTCCCCGACAATAACAGTTTTACCTAATCGTTCTGGCAGGTCCTTTACAGATCCGATTGACACCACTTCTACGTTTTTCTTAATCATTGGATAATTTCCTCCTTTAGCTGTAAGTTTTAAGACATTACTACGCTCTCAAATAATTCTTTTCTTACTTTTTCATCCTCATTAATAGTTTTCCAAGGATCCTTAATTACCGATAAGGCATCTTCCATCCGTTTATTTAATTCTTGACGCTTTGTTTTATCATCTAGAACGGACCGTACATGTGTTAACCCAACACGTTCAATCCAAGCCGAAGTACGTTCCAAGTAATTAGCTGTTTCACGGTAATATTGAAGGTACGCACCAGTGATTTCCATGGCCTCTTCTGATGTTTTTACTTTATATAATAGGTCTCCCCCGCGTACGTGGGTCCCTCCATTTCCACCAACATATAGCTCCCAGCCGCCGTCAATTCCAATAAAACCAATATCTTTAAACCCAGACTCTGCACAGCTTCTCGGACAAGCGGAAACGGCCATTTTCACCTTATGCGGTGTTTGCAGTCCCTCAAATTTCTTTTCGAGGTCGATTCCCAGTCCCATGGAATCTTGGGTCCCAAAGCGGCAGAACTGTTCTCCAACACAGGTTTTTACCGTACGCAGCGATTTCCCATACGCAAACCCTGACGGCATATCCAAATCTGTCCACACTTTTGGTAAGTCTTCCTTTTTTACTCCAAGCAAGTCAATTCGTTGTCCGCCGGTTAGTTTTACTAACGGAATATCGTATTTTTCAACCACATCAGCAATTCGGCGCAGGTCTTGGACGTTTGTTACACCGCCATACATTCGTGGTACAACTGAATAGGTTCCATCCTTTTGAATATTCGCATGCATCCGTTCATTAACAAACCGGGATTCTTTTTCATCCTGATAAATGATTGGATGGACCATCCCTAAGTAGTAATTCAGAGCCGGCCGGCATTTTGAGCAGCCTTCATCAGAACTCCAACCAAGTACATTCATGACTTCCTTGATATGGGTCAACCCTTTTATTTTAATTTCTTCCACCACTTCATCTCTAGATAAATCAGTACAGCTGCAAATGGCTTCTTTCTGGATAGAGCCGTCGAACTCCGAACCAAGTGTATGCTGTAATACTTCCGCGACAAGCGGTTTACATCCGCCGCAAGACCGGGAAGCACTTGTACAAGCTTTAATTTCATCAACAGATGAACATCCTTGATTCTGAATAGCCTCAATAATCGCTCCTTTAGAAACACCATTACAGCCACAAATTATTTCCTCGTTACTCATGGAATCTACTAAACTACTTCCAAAATCATCATTTAGCGGTTGTAAAAGTGATACCTTCGTGGTTGAAGAAACATCCGCTTCCTTTTGAATCATCGAAAAGAGACGATTTCCATCACTGCTATCACCAAACAGCACGGCACCAACAATTTTATTGTCTTGGATCACAATCTTCTTATAAATCCTGTCATTACCATCAAAAACCTTGATGGCTTCCTTTCCTTCGCCTTCGATAAAGTCTCCAGCTGAAAACACTTCTACCCCAGAGACCTTCAACTGTGTGGATAAAACAGATCCATGATAACCTTTGGTTTCTAACCCGCAGATATGTTTTGCTAATACTCTTCCTTGATCATATAAAGGGGCGACTAGACCGTATACTGTTCCGTTGTGCTCTGCACATTCCCCTACAGAATAAACATCAGGAATACTCGTTTGCATATAGTCGTTGACGACAATACCTCGATTGACAGCTAGTCCGCTTACCTTGGCTAATTCCGTATTTGGCTTGATGCCAACAGCCATGACAACTAAGTCAGCATCAACCGACGTTCCATCGCTAAACCTTAGACCTTCGACACGTTCGTCACCAAAGATTTCTTGGGTTTGTTTTTCTAATAAAAATTTCATTCCCTGTTTTTCTAATTCAGTTTGCAGCAACTTCCCTGCTTGTGGATCTAATTGGCGCTCCATCAAATATGGGGCTAGATGAATGACCGAAACATCCATACCTAGATTTAAAAGACCTCTTGCTGCTTCAAGCCCGAGTAAACCTCCGCCAATTACTGCAGCCTTTTTATACTTTTTCGAAGTTTCAAGCATGACATCTGTGTCCTTAATATCCCGAAAAGCTGTTACCCCTTCCTTTTCAGCTCCCGGAATAGGTAAGATAAACGGAAGAGATCCTGACGCAATAATCAATTGATCATACGGCTCCATTCTCCCTAAGTCAGTAATAACGACTTTACGCTTCGAATCGACCTTGATCACTGTTTCACTTGTGAATAATTGAATATTATTTTCTCGGTACCAATCCCAATCATTAAGTGTTATATCTTCTACATTTGTATCTCCTTGTAATACTTTTGAAAGTAAAATTCTATTGTAATTCGGATGAGGCTCGCTTCCGAAAATAGTGATCTCAAATGATTCGCTTGATAGTTTAATAATCTCCTCAATCGTTTTGACACCAGCCATGCCATTTCCAACAAGAACCAACTTTTTCTTTTCCATGTTAGTTTTCCTCCCGTTTGTAAGTTTCCTAAACTATATCACAGACCATTTTAAAATTAACTTATCATGTAAGGTCTCCTAACATAAAAATTTTTTAAGTAAGGAAATCAACTACTGGGCTCACCTTAACAGCACTGACTTTAAATCCAGGCATTTTGCATTCAGGGTCCAATTCTTTCGAAACAAGGAGATTGATATTTTGCGAGTCTGCCCAGTGAAAAGGTACAAATATGGTATCGTGACGGATCGTTTCCGACCATTTGCTTCTAACCATAACACTTCCCCTTCGTGATTCAATTTTCACCAATGATTGGTCTTGGATCTGAAATTTTGCTGCGGTTGCCGGGTGGATTTCCATAAATGGTTCGATGTTTCTTGCCGCTAGCGCTGGACTTTTTCTTGTTTGCACACCTGTTAAGTAATGTGACATGACTCTTCCTGTAGTTAAATAGAGCGGAAACTCTTCACATAATTGTTCTTTCGGAATCTCTGCAATGTTCGGAACAACCACCATCGCCGCCTTTCCATCCGGGTGAGCAAAAGAGGTTTCAAACAGCCGTTTCGTCCCAATATGGTTTGTTTCTGGGCAGGGCCATAATAGTCCGCCCTCTTTTCTTAAACGCTCATATGTTATTCCAAAATAATCCGCAGTCCCTCCACGGCTTGCCATCCTTAATTCAGTAAATATTTCTTCAGCAGAAGAAAAGGAAAAATACTCTTCTTTCCCAAGCACACGGGCAAGGTCGCAGATAATTTGCCAATCATGTTTCGCTTCGCCTGGACACGGCAAGCTAGCTTCCCGTAATGTTACCCGTCCTTCCACATTTGTCATCGTTCCTTCATCTTCCAGATAGGAAGAGGCCGGGAGTATGACATCTGCTAATCTTGCAGTTTCTGAAACGAATAGATCAACGGCTACAAAGAAGGTTAATTTTTTCATAGCCTCCTTGACGAAGTGGGCATTGGGATTGGAGACAATCGGGTTGGAACACATAAGAAACAAACCTTTAATTTCCCCTTCATGAATTTTCTCCATCATTTCATAGGCTGAAACTCCTTTACGGGGTAAATCATCTGGATCAATCCCCCAAATGCCGGCCACATAGTTTCGATGTTCATCATTCTCAATTGACCGATATCCAGGAAGTTGGTCGGCTTTTTGTCCATGTTCTCTTGCCCCCTGTCCATTTCCCTGTCCCGTAATCGCCCCATAGCCACAATTCGGTTTACCGATTTTCCCTGTGGAAACCAGAATGTTCAGGAAATTACGAACAGTTTTTGACCCGTTCGTATGCTGCTCCACCCCTCTTGCTGTAAAAATCATTCCCGATTCTTCACTGCCAAACCTAAAGGCCGCTTTGCGAATAAGTTGGATGGGTACCCCGGTAATCTCTTCAATTTCCTTCATACTGAGGGATAATACATACTCTCTAACCTCTTCAAACCCGTTCACACGTTCTTGAATAAACTTTTCATCCACATAATTTTCCTCAATCATCACTTTCAATAGCCCATTTGCTAATACGACATCCGTACCTGGTCTAGGTTTTAAATGCAAGTCTGCTAGTTTCGTTGTTGCAGTTTCACGCGGGTCAATAGCGATGATATAGGCGCCATTTTCTTTTGCTCTTTCAAAATAGGGCATAATCGTCGGCTGACATTCAGCAATATTCGTCCCTGCTAAAATGATACAACGAGTGTATAGAATTTCTGCTAAGCTATTCGTGAAGCCTCGGTCCAACCCAAAGGTTTGGTTCGCAGCCGAAGCAGCCGCAGACATACATAGTCGGCCATTATAATCGATGTATTTTGTTTTTAAGGCCACGCGGGCAAATTTCCCTAATAAATAAGCCTCTTCATTTGTGATTGACGCACTGCCATACACCGCTAAGGCATTTTGACCAGATTCCTCCTGAATCTTCATAAAGTTTTCTTTAATATGATTCAGAGCTTCCTTCCAGGACACTCGGACAAATTCTCCATTGATTTTTACCAATGGGTATTTTAAACGCTCTTTATGGAAAGCGTGTTGATGGGCGTTCATACCCTTTACACATAAACGCCCCTCCGATGTTGGATTGTCTTTTCCGATGGTTATATATTTTTTTCTCGACACAATCGATTGTTCAATCAATTGCATTTTACATTGCATACTACAGTATGGACATTGAGAGTCGTATCTTTTTTCTGATTTCACTTCTTGTTCCTTTGTACGAAAATACTTTAATAGCGCTTCTGTCAAGCTGATCACCCTTTTCTATTGTTGGTTGTTGATTTCTATTCCAGACATTTGTTTTCCACTGAACCTTTTGCGGAACATAGTATCCTTTTCTAACCGGAATAATAATTGCTGACGAAGTTCAAAATCAAAAATCACTTCTCTCACATGCACTAAACCGACTCTTTCGATCCATTGCCACGTCCGTTCGAGGAAATTGGCTGTCTCACGATAGTATTGAATAAAAGCACAAATGATTTCGATTACATCCTGATTCTTCGTTCCAAGGGACAATAACTTACCTGCACGTACATTTCTCCCGCTGCTGCCACCGACATATATTTCCCAGCCAAGTCCAGTTCCAATTACACCGATATCTTTTGTCGTTGAACCGGCACCGTTATGCAAACAAGCAGATACACCTAACGTTACTCGATAGGGAGTTATGAGAAATTCTAATCTTTTTTCGAGACTGACAGCCAGCTCCATTGATGAATGTTTGTCACAATGGCAAATATGTTCTCCGATACTCGTTTTCACATTTTGAACCATATTTCCGTAAGTAGAACTTACTTGCATATCCAAATCTGCCAACAAAGCAGACAAATCTTTTTTCTTCACGCCCATCAAATGAATTCTTTGTTCACTAGTGACAGCGATATTTGTAATGCCAAACTTCTCGGCGACCGTGGCAATCATTCTCAATTGTTCTGCGGAAGTTTTTCCACCGTACATCTGAGGGATGACAGTGTACGTCCCATCCTTCTGAATAATGGCCATCCTTTGTTCGGAAATATATAGGTTTTCTTGCTTCCTCTCATATTCCGGATAGATCATGCCTAAATAATAGGCTAAAGCAGGCCGACAGGCAGAACATCCTTCCTTATTCTCCCAACCAAGGACTTCCATCACCTCCTGTACCGTTGTCAATCCTTGCCATTGCATCTCATGCACCACTTCATCTTCCGTGAGTGTTGTACAGGAGCACATTGATTTTTGTTCAATGCCCTCATCGAATTCATCGCTATGAATGTAGTTGAGTAAATCGGCTACTAATGGTTTACAGCCCCCGCATGCCCCCGAGGCTTTTGTACATTTTTTCACTTGGTCGACCGTCGTTAATCCGTTTTTTTGAACCGCTTCTATAATTGTCCCTTTCGCTACCCCATTACAATTGCAAATCATTTCACTATGGGCCATAGAAGCGGCCGAATTCCCATCCCTATTTAATGCTTGAAAAAGTGTAACTTTCTCCAAATCTGATACATCTTGTCTTTTCATAATCATGTCTAGCAATCTTGTTCGGTCACTCGTGTCTCCAAATAAGACAGCGCCAACCATTCGGGATTTTTCAAAAACCATTTTCTTATATACGCCATCTAACTCATCGAAGATCACAATCGACTGCAATCTGTCGTCACATGAAAACTGTCCAACCGAAAACACATCTACTCCTGATATTTTTAATTGTGTCGAAAGAACAGTTCCTTCGTATCCTTTTCCTCTAAGTCCGCAAATTCGTTTTGCCAACACCTTGCCTTGATCGTAAAGAGGCTTTACCAACCCATAGACCATTCCCCGGTGTTCCACACATTCACCGACAGCATAAATATTGGGGATATTTGTTTCCATATAATCATTGACAAGGATGGCTCGATTCGTCGCTATTCCACTTTCTTTAGCTAGTTGGATATTGGGTCTCACCCCTGCAGCCATCACAACCAAATCAGCAGCTGCTTCGGTACCATCTTTAAAGGAAACTCTTTCTACGCGATTGCTTCCGCAAATTTCCTTTGTTTCTTTTTCAAAAAGGAAACGCAAGCCTTGCTTTTCCAGTTCTGTTTGCAACAGTTTCGCAGCTGTTTCATCCAATTGTCTTTCCATAAGATGCGGCCCATTATGGACAACGGTTACCTCCATACCAAGATTAAGGAGACCTTTAGCAGCTTCCAAACCTAAGACACCCCCTCCGATGACCTTCGCTTTATGATAGTATTTCGCTGTTTCCATCATTTTCTGACAATCTTCTATAGTTCGAAACGTAACTACTCCTTCTATATCTTTACCTGGTACAGGGAGAAGAAATGGCATGGAACCTGTTGCGATGATAAGTCGATTATAGGGGTGCCTTCGACCTTTATCCGTTAGCAACTCTTGTTTTTCTGTATCTATTTTTAGGACCGTTTCACCAGTAAACAGTTCTATGTTCTGTTCGTTATACCAATTTCGATCATTGATGGTAATATCATCAAACGTCGTACTCCCCTGCAATACAGCTGATAATTGGATTCGATTATAGTTTAGGTGCGGTTCCGCTCCGAAAATTGTAATCTCATAAAGATCAGGTGCTTCTCGTAAAATTTCCTCCATACATCGCACACCCGCCATTCCATTCCCTATCAATACGAGTTTTTGCTTATCCATTCTAAATACCCCCGCTAGTTAATTATGTCGATTATGGCAACCGTAAATATCACCTATTATTCCATAAAACTTATGAAAAGGAATTTGTTGTGTAACATTTCCTGACACAATAAGTTTCATGTTAGAGCATCTTACATAAAAAGTGACATCATCCTTCTCCATAGGCTATTGTTGAACAAAGCAAGAGAAACACAAATACTTAAGCAGTTTAAGGAGGAAAATGAAATGAAAAACAACATCAGTTTAGCTTCATTTTTGGTTTTACTAATTAGGGTTATGTTTTCAAAAGATAGTTGTTTTGAATGGTAATAAAGATTAAATTACTGGTTTGTAAATTGTTTTGATTCATAGGAAAAACGTTTTCTAGAAAGGGGTACAATCTAATGAAGTTATCAGATTTAAAGAAAAGCGGTCATGCACCGTCGTTAGCAGCTTCATTTTTATACTTTGATGTTAGTTTTATGATTTGGGTTATTTTAGGGGCGCTGGGGGTTTATATTACAAAAGATTTTGGGCTGACCCCCTCACAAAAGGGTTTTATCGTGGCACTTCCGATCTTAAGCGGATCGTTTTTTCGACTCATCCTTGGTGTTTTAACAGATCGAATCGGACCACGGAAAACGGCAATCAGCGGAATGCTCGTGACCACCATTCCGCTGGTATGGGGTTGGTTATTTGGTCAAACCTTAACTGAACTTTATGTGATTGGGATTCTTCTTGGAGTGGCAGGAGCGAGTTTTGCTGCAGCCATCCCGATGGCAAGCAGATGGTACCCGCCGCATTTACAAGGGCTGGCAATGGGAATTGCCGGGGCCGGAAACAGCGGAACACTGTTCGCCACCTTATTTGGACCGCGACTTGCGGAACAAATGGGCTGGCATAATGTCTTAGGATTAGCACTTATACCTTTATTAACTGTATTTCTCTTGTATATCATTTTGGCAAAAGATGCACCATCCCAGCCAGCACCAAAACCTATGGTTGAATATTTGAAGATATTCAAACAAAAAGATACATGGTATTTTTGTTTGCTTTACAGTGTTACCTTCGGAGGTTTTGTAGGTTTATCCAGTTTCTTAAGCATCGTTTTTGTGGATCAATATCATTTATCGAAAGTAACGGCAGGAGATTTTGTCACACTTTGTGTGGCAGCAGGGAGCTTTTTCCGCCCGGTTGGCGGTTTTATAGCTGATAAAATCGGCGGCGTTCGTCTTTTAACTTTCCTCTTTATTGGGGTTGCACTCACCATGTTTGGCGTGAGCCAACTTCCCCACTTGGCTGTTGTGACCACTTTATTGTTTATCGGTATGCTCTGCTTGGGGATGGGAAATGGAGCAGTTTTTCAATTGGTTCCACAGCGCTTTCAAGAAGAAATCGGGATGATCACTGGGATTGTTGGAGCGGCTGGCGGGGTTGGCGGATTTTTCGTTCCGAATATATTAGGAACCCTTAAAGAAGTAACTGGAACTTATGGAACTGGCTTTATGGTATATACAGGGATTGGAGTTGTAGCATTACTAGTGTTATTTATGGCACAAATGTCTTGGCGAAAAACCTGGTCAACGAAGGAAGTCTCATTAAAAAATTAACACAAAACGCATTCGCCATAATTGGTGGCAAATGCGTTTTTTATTCCTCAAATTTACTTTTTTTGCTCGAGGCTTTGGTAAACAGCCATCATATCTCGTTTATTCAACTCGCGAATACGATTGAAAATAGGAATCTCTGCGACTGATTCCATACATTCAGGAACCACCTCACTTACTTTTCCAGTCAACCATGTTTGCACATCAATACCTTCAACGATTTCTTTACGTCCTTCATCATTGATACCACTTGCAGAACAACTCACACATGGGATGGATAATTTATGCACTCCCTCATGGAGATTATCCTCTGAAATGACTTTTTTCCCTTTACAAAATGGGCAGGGATGACTCGCCTTAATTTTGTTAATTTGGGTAACAATTTTTTTGTAGCCAAACGCCTCATAGACATAGGTAAGTTTCTTGTATTTACCTTTGGTGAAATACTTATCAATGATAGTTTCTCTCGTCTCGAAGATGTTGGCAAAATCACAAATAGTGAGTTGATTCTTGCTGCTAATTGATTCCACATTGCCTTTAATATTGCCCCAGAAAGGTAAAACATTTTGTAAAACCACCTCATAGTGGGAAAAGCTTGCAAGTTCTAATTCAAACATTTTCAGCGAGACTTGTATTTCCCGAGGAAGTAACGATACATCTTCGGTGAGTGTCATTTCGCCGCCAACAATCGATTTAAGCTTTTCGAGTTCTGGTAACTTCCCGACTGTTTTTAGAACTTGATTAATTGGCTGTTGAATCAGGTCACGAATATCTGTATCCCCAAATAATAGTTTTTTATGATGTTTAAGGACGGTTCCATGACAGACTGGACAGATCATCATTTCTTTTGATGCTTTCATTTGCTCTTTAAAAATCGATTTCGAAATAAACATATAACGCCCAATGATGAAATTAAAACCTTCCCACGTTCTCGAAGCCTTGCCCGCTTTATCATAAAAGGACTTTTCCCAATATCCATATAAAAAGGTATGCTTTTCTGCATCTGTCATCTCATTAAAGCTTTTACTAATGTCTTGACCAAGTTCATTCTTAATCTCATCAAAAAGAAATTGCAATTTGGGATATTGATAATATTTTAATACTTCCATTACGTCTGGATGTAGTAAGCCATCCCAGAATGGGACATTTTTATCTTGAATAACTACGTCTATATCAAATTTTTCAATAACCCGTCGCCCAGAACAAGATGGACAATGATTGTCTTGATGATAGAAATCGAAGCTTCTCGTATCTTTATTGGTTGGATGAGCAGCCATCATATGGTTGATCAATCCACCTATCTCATAGAGAAAACTATATTGACTATACAAATGCCTTTCAAGATCAATGGCGATGACGGGTGCAATAGTGTCAGATTCGAATTCACCATAAATCAGCCGCGCCATTGATGATAAGCTTTTTAAGATGCCGCCCTTATAGATGTTTTCTGCATTCTTAAAATAGCTCATATGATTTTCTGTTAAATAGTGAATGCCATTTTTTGACTTAAGAGTGGAAGAAATATGCTCTGGCGACACTTCAACTTCTTCGTTTCTTTGGCGATAATACTCGTCATGACCGACAACATCAAGATGTTCCACAGGCTCAAGCTGTCTTTTACCAAAATCAACAATAAAATCAGAGCTATCTAACATATAGTCATTATGTTCAATCATCATGATAGAAACCGAATCATCTTCAAGGATAACCCTTACACTATCAATAAATTGGTTTAAAATATTTTGAGATAATCCTTTTGAAGGTTCATCAAAAATAAACATCGTATGTGGATGTCTTGAGCTCCCAAACAGCTCCGAAACTAAGTGAACACACTGAAATTCACCCGTCGATAAAGTTTGTGTCTTTCTTTCCAACGTTAAATACCCAAGACCAAGTTTGATCAATAAGCTTAAACGTTTATGTGCGATGTCCTCATTTGGCAGTTCATCGATAATATCCTCAATCGAACGTTGAAAAATATCATCAATTTCTTCACTATATTTTGTAAGTTTCTTTTTAATATCAAGAAATGTTGCAACGGTTGACCGGCTGGTAATGGATTGATTTCGATCTTGTCCCACAATGACCAGTTTATCTTTTGGATAGCGCTGCAGAAAATCTTTGGCGATACACTCATTAACCAGTGTAGATTTCCCACACCCAGATTCTCCTGTAAAAGTTACCAGTCTATTTTTCGGGATTTGAATTTCAGCCATTTGGATATTGCGACAGTAAAGGTCCTTAAACTGATAGTATTCTGTTGGATTTTCCTGAATTCGGCCCCACACAATAGGCTTTGGACGTGGTGATTCCTCAACTATTTTTCCTCCATATTTGCCACTGCCAGGACCAAAGAACAATTGTTCGTCAGTAGCGTCAAGCACCGTATCCGAGTGATCAATAAGCCAAATTTGATTCTTAAATCCTAGTAGTTTGATCTGTTCAAGTATTTTCACTAATGTTTGCCGATCTAGACCAACCGAGATTTCATCTATAATAATAACGGTATCAACACTTGCTGCCATGAATTCAGCCAGATATAGTCGTGTTAATTCTCCTCCTGACAAGGTACCCATGATCCGGTCTAGTGTTAAATAACCAATATTCATGTTGATGATATTTTGAAGAATATGTTGTTTTGCCTCGCCAATATGTAATTCGTCTGCTAGGGACAAAATGGATTCAATACTTAAGTTATTGATATCGGAAATACTATGTAGTCGATCAAATAATTCAATTTTATATTGCTCTACTTCTTGATTAAAGCGCTTCCCATTACACTTAGGGCATTCGACATTTTTGGTAGTTCCGCGTCCTTTGCAAGCCGGACACCAGCCTAATTCATTATTAAAAGAAAAAACTTCTGGCGACAGATTATACATTCACGAATTTCTTTAAACACACCTGTATGTGTACCGATGGTTGATCGGGGATTGGATGAAATCGATGACTTCCCGAGAAAAAGGACTAATGGCATATCTTTCATCTTAATGGCACTGAAATTGGTTTCCATGATATTGGAAAATAAGTACTGATATTCTGCTTTTGGCAATAAAGAAACGAGTCTCTTTTTGGATTCTTCTCCAATCGTTTGACAAAACGTTGTTTTACCAGATCCAGACAAACCGGCAATTCCTAACGACTTATCAATAGGTAGTTCTGCATCTAATTTGTTAAAATTATTGGCAATTAATTCATTTATCTTCATTGTTATTTCCTCTGGATTCTGTTTATTTACTGCTTTCATGTTACCATAAGTACAACATACAAAAAATAAAAACTCGTTCAATAAATAGAACGAGTTTTGTGATTTATTTTAATTTCCGGCTCAAGTAGTCAATTTTTTAAGGAAGATCTCTTTTTATCAAAACCACAATCTTAAATGATAGTCATATTCATAAATATCAACGTTTTCTTCCTCTTCTTTTTTAGGGTTACACTCATCACAAGGTTCTTCCGCCTGGTTATGTTTACATTGTTCAAATAAAAGTTCCATGTTTATGTCCCCTTTCTCTCTTCTTACTTTCTATTTTAATGGAAGCGTTTCCAATTGTCTTGTGGTTTTTATTGGAAATCATCGGGGAGGGCGATTCATATAAAGTAAGAGCGCCCTCCCCGATGATTCTAAGCAAGTTTTTGAATTTAAAGAGAATCAATTTTTCTCAGGAAGTCCCCTGACACTCTTAAAAACACATCGGGCTCCTCCACATACGGCATATGAGCACTGTGCTCATAGACATGGAACGATGAACCAGGTGTTAAAGTGCTGTAGTACTGTGTTGTTTCTGGAGTAGCCTCATCAAACCGACCACATGTATATAATGTGGGACAGGTGATTTCCTTTAATTGTGGTGTACAATCAAATTCCTTCAAATTCCCGCGAACAGTAAATTCAGAAGGTCCCCACATGATATTGTATACTTCACGATTTCTATTTTGAGAGCCTTGCTTTAACCAGTCGGGATATGGATCTAAACGGCAGACAAAGGTTTTGTTAAATTTGTCTGTTGCCTTTTTAAAATCCTCTGAATCAGTCGTACCATTTTCTTCGCACCTTTTAATGGTTTCCTGAATTTCTTGAGGCAACTTTTCAAGGTTACGTCTTTGATCCTGCTCCCATAAAGGAGCACTTAAACATGGGCTTGAAAAAATAACACTTTTCACACCATTAGGTTTGGTCAAACAATAGGCTGCTGCGAGCGTCGTCCCCCAAGAATGGCCTAGAATATGTACTTTTTCAAGATTGAGGGCTTGTCTCACCTGGCCCAACTCCTCAACAAATCTTTCAATTCTCCATAATGTTGGATCAGTTGGCCGATCTGATTTCCCGCATCCTAATTGATCGTAAAAGATTACGGCCCGGTCTTCTGACAGAGCCTTTAAACCTTGGAGCGAATAGCAGGACGATCCTGGTCCACCGTGCAGAATAATGACCGGAGTTCCTTCGGCATTTTTATTAAAAAGTTGATACGCAACCCTTCCCCCGG
This sequence comes from Neobacillus sp. KR4-4, assembly GCF_042136325.1. Taxonomy (NCBI): domain Bacteria; kingdom Bacillati; phylum Bacillota; class Bacilli; order Caryophanales; family Bacillaceae; genus Neobacillus; species Neobacillus sp. KR4-4. Next base: position 118,847 of record NZ_JBHHJU010000012.1, on the reverse strand, counting down.
TTACATCAATGTATCCTTCTTCAAACATAAACATTCCCCTTTTATTTTTTTATGTTCCTTTCATTCAGTATTTCAACATCGATATTAAAATACCCTGTTTTTATATTTGAAAATCGTATAGGTATAGTAGAAGTTAGAGGGGAAATAAGGTAATTAGTCTTTCATCAATGAACGTGTATAAACTATTTTGTTTCAGAAGTCTTGTTATTTTCATCCAACAAAAAAGTAACTACATGAATTATTGATTATCCGGACAATATAGAGAGGTGCTGTGTTAAAGGGAAGGTGGCACTTTGTATGAATAAACTAACTTATACACTGAGGAGGGCAACGATGGGTATATTAAGTGGAAATCCGAAAGAAGAGCCATTACACTACGGTGAAGTCTTTGACATTTGGTCATCACAATTAGTTGGAAATGGTATGATTGCCGGCTATCAGACAATGTTAAATCATGCCGGTGACGATGATTTAAAGAAATTATTAGTTGAAGCAATTGAACTCTGTCAACAGGAAAAGAAACAAGTGGAAGAACTGCTAAAAGAAAATGGAATTGGCTTACCACCAGCAGCACCTGAACCTCCTGAAGCATGCCTAGAAGAAATCCCTGTTGGAGCAAGAATTCCCGACCCTGCTATTGCAGCTACACTTTCTGCTGATATAGCTGCAGGACTAGTTTTATGCAGTCAGGCAATCGGAAAATCAATCAGAGAAGATGTAGCGTTGATGTACGCACAATTTCATGCTCAAAAGGTCGCTCTTGGCGGAAAGGTGCTTCGTTTAAATAAAGAAAAAGGATGGTTAATTCCTCCTCCATTACACCTTAATAAACACCATGATTGTTAATTCGTTAGAAAACACGGTTATCTCTAGCCGTGTTTTTTTCTGTTCTAAATTTTCAAGTAACATGGAACACCCATTTGGTATAATAATTATCATATAAGTAATAGTTGAGGTGGCACCATGAAAAAGACAATTGGAATGTTTGCTCACGTCGATGCTGGAAAAACAACATTGGCAGAACAGCTGCTCTACCATACGAAAACGATTAGACAAAGAGGTCGTGTCGATCATCAAGATACCTTTCTTGATACACATGACATAGAAAAACAACGAGGAATTACCGTATTTGCCGATCAGGCGGTGTTTTCATATAACGAATCCACCTTTTATCTGATAGATACTCTATGGGCGCCATCCACATCCGCATCCGTCATAATGACGATTTTATGATAACGTTTATCAACAAAATTGATCGTGTGGGTGCCGATTCCGTACGAGTTTTAAACGAAATTCGCAGCTACTTAACCACAGATGTTTTTGATATTACTGACATTCTGACAGATGGTGAAATGAATGACGAACTGATTGAATTTATTGCTGAGCGGGATGAATTCCTTTTGGAAATATACATGGAATCTGGATATCAACCCCATCTTTGGTTAGAAACGATGAGGAAATTAGTAAAAAAACAACAACTTTTCCCATGTGCGATTGGATCCGCTTTACAAGATATCGGTGTTGACAGCTTTCTTGAAAAATTGGAGCTATTAACTATTACAAATTATCCAAATGAAGAACCCTTTGCCGGACGTGTATACAAGATTCGCTATGATGAAAAAGGAACACGAATGACGTTTATTAAGGCACTGCGCGGGACATTAAAAGTAAGGGATGAATTATATTACAGTGTGGATGAAAATCTGCTCCACGAGAAAATCACTCAAATTAGACTTTATAATGGAAATAAATTTAAAACAGCCGACCAAGTAACAGCAGGAGATATTTTCGCTGTAATTGGATTGTCGGCCGCTGCAGCTGGAGATGGTTTGGGGACATTAGAAGAAAAAGCAGAATACGAGATGGTCTCTGCTCTAAAATCCAAGGTTCTATTTGAACCATCGATGAATGTGAAAGAAGTGTTGAGGTATTTTAACATGTTAAATGCCGAAGATCCTGCTTTAAATGTCAGCTGGGAAGAACGCACCCAGGAGATTCACATCCACGTCATGGGGGTCATTCAACTTGAAGTTCTGAAACATCTCATTAAGGAACGCTTTTCTTTTGATGTCTCATTTGCAGATCCCGAAATCTTATATAAAGAAACCATTGATTCAACGGTGATTGGTTATGGTCATTTTGAGCCACTTGGCCATTATGCCGAAGTGCATCTTAAATTAGAGCCGTGCGGGCGAAACACTGGGATTTCTTTCGAAAGTGTGTGTCATACCGATGATTTACCTGTTGGGACCCAAAACGTTATTCATAATCACCTGTTTGAAAGGGAGCATCATGGATTACTAACTGGGTCTCCTATTACAGACCTAAAGATCACCTTGGTAACGGGACGGGCCCATGTCAAACATACCTCTGGGGGGGACTTTAGAGAGGCAACTTTCCGTGCTTTGCGGCAAGGTCTTGAAAAAGCAAACAATATTCTGCTGGAACCATTTTATGATTTTAAAATCCGAGTAAATTTAGAACATATGGGAAAAGTGTTAACAGACATTCAAAATGCGCAAGGCAGCTTTAACGCTCCGCTGACCGAAGGAAATAAAACCATCATAACGGGCAAAGTTCCCGTTGCTACCTTTATGAATTATGGCCCTGAGTTCGCCTCGATTACACAAGGGAAAGGATCTCTAAATCTGGTTTTCGGTGGTTATTACCCTTGCCATAATCAAAATGAAGTGATGGCAAGAATGAAATACAATAAGGATGCAGATCCCGAATACACATCGTCATCAATATTCTGCTCCAAAGGGCAAGGTTATTCCGTGCCGTGGGATGAAGTGGAAGATGAAATGCATTGTTTGTAGGGTTAGCTTGAGTTTAACAGTCAATTGACGACCGTCTCTTCAATTTTTCAATAGATTCGGTCGATCTTCCCCTTTCAAGTTACTCTCAATCTCCTATCCAATGATCAGGTCTTTTTATGGCAGATGGTAATATAGTTGTAAGATCCCCCTTTGCTGAATTGACTTGCGCTTGCGTCAGAAATAAACTATCTGTAAGATTAGCTCCACGTAAATCCGCATCTCTCAAGTCTGCACCAATCAAATCTGCCCCTCGCAAATCAGATTTCCTTAGATCTGCTGCAATGAGCAAGGCCCCCCTTAAATTAGTTCCTCTAAGGTCTGCTCCTGTTAACTTGGCGCCAATGAAGTCCCTCTTTTTTATGTTCTTCTTTGGCGAAATCTTTGCGCGCACAAGTTCACTTGTGCGGAGAAGCAACTCATTTACTATGGCTCTATGTGCAGGAACATTTAACGCTATGATGGAAGAAGAATTTAGAGTTGTAAGCCGTTCCGTTTCTTGAAAAGCAGTTTTCAATTCTTTTGAAATTGGCTGCGCCTCTTCTAAACCAAGCGCTTCATTCAAGTAACAAAGCATTTCATGAAGTTGTTGCATAATCGGAAATACCTCAAACATTTCTTTGGCTAAAGATGGATCATCTCGCCAATCGATTCCGTTATAGGTAACTTGCGAAACCTTTTGGCCTGCACCAAAACACTCATATCCCACACAGCCTCTAAATCCTTCGTTTCTAAGATTCTTATGGATCCCACACCGAAAATCGGATTGCAAGTTTGAACATGGCGTACCTGCTTCTTTATCTACGGCAAAGTCAGCAGACTTCGCAAAAGGCAATGCCACACAGCACAATCCAAAACAATTCAAACAATCGGCACGTAAACCATCATTATTTTTAATAAGTTGTCTAGACAATCAAACCCCTCCTACTATTCTTCTAATTTACCACAAAAACCTCTCATCTATAAAATTAGATAAGAGGTTTTTCACATGAAGTCTATTTAAGTTAAAGCTTTTCTTTTAAGCGCACGGCTGTTTAAATTTTTTTCATTCCAATAGGCCATTCCGCATGCAATGAATAATAAAATACCTGTTACGATAAAGACACTGTGAACAGGGAAGATTCCACCCAAAAATCCACCAACGATTGGACCGATCATCCCGCCGATTTGGTTGGCTGTTTGGTTTAAACTAAATGCGCGCCCACGGAAATCCTCAGGTGTAGATTTAACAACAAGACCATTAAGAGCAGGAAAAACGGCACAGAAGAATATTCCAAACACAAAGCGCATCAACGAAAATCCCCAAATTTGGCTGAATAATATTTGAGTGATGGTTCCAATTCCACCGCCTAGTAAACCAATAAATAAGACTCGTTGAAATCCAACTTTGTCTGCCCATTTTCCCCAAAAAGGAGCAAATAGCGCACTGGCAATCCCAGGAAGTGAGAACACAACTCCCGCTAGCAGCGAGGCGTTTTCAGACGACCCTCCCAAATTTACAACATATAATGGGAGCACAGGCTCGATAGTCATGATGGAACAACTGGTAACCACCGTGAGGATGAGAACAAGAAAGAATGGACGATTTGTCACGGCCAATTTAAAATCATTTCTAACAGAACCACGAACCTTACTTGGCGTAAAATTTTCCTCGACTACCCAAAAAATAATGAGGAGAGTGGCAAGGAAAACAATGATACCAGCACTGGCAAAGGCCCACCGATTCCCCACTAAATGAGAAATCCCTCCTCCTAACAAGGGACCAAGAATACTCCCTGAGGCCGACGCTGACGAAATAAGCGAAAGAGCGTAACCCACCTTGTTTCCAGGTGTATTGGTACCAATCAACGCGATGGCTCCTGGAATGAAACCACTTAATAATCCCTGCAAGATTCGTAGAACTAGTATTTGATAGGGATTGGTGACAAAAGCCATTAACGTATAGATAGCAAAGAGGGCAAAACCTGCCCGAATAATCATCGGTTTCCGCCCGTATTTATCCGCCATCCTGCCCCAAAACGGTGAGGCGATCGCCCCAGAAAAGAAGGCTGCACTGAATAACAATCCTGCCCACAATTCCGTATGTTCATGTACACCAATTTGCAAAAGGAAAATGGGCAAAAAGGGAATGACCATGGAAAAGCTTGCTGCTGTAAAAAAGACTCCGATCCAAAGCACCCACAAATTACGTTTCCAGTTTAGCATGATACTCCATCTCCCAAGCCTTCATTATATTTGGTAAATTACTCCGTTGTGAATATGGTCTATAATAACATACTAGTCAATTATTTTCATTTCCGAAATATTCGCATATAGAAATTTCAATTAAAAAGACCTGTAGATTCTGCTTGCAATACAAAAACCATCCAAATAAATGGATGGCTTTTTACACAGTACCTATTACAGCGTTTTTTCATTCCCAGAATTTTTTCTGACGTAATGGACAAGGAAGGTTCCCGAGAATACAGCAATTAAGATAGAAAAGAAAACAAATTCATCTAGTTGGTATCCAAATGCAGAAATAATCATTTTAATTGCAATAATGGCTATTAGGACAAAAGCAGTGATTTCAACTTCAGGGACTTTTTCAATTAATATTAAGAATAATTGAGCTACCCCCCGCATCATTAAGATCCCAATCACCCCGCCAATAAATAGGACCCACTCTTGGTTAGAGACCCCAAAAGCCGCAATCACACTATCCATACTAAAAGCAATATCCATAAGTTCCACGGTTAAGACAGTTCTCCAGAATCCGAATTTTTTAGTTTGAACTTCATCCTCACCGTCATTATTCTTGATGAAGTTTTGAACAACAATCCAAAGCAGGTAGTGTCCACCAACTATTTTTATCCAATCAATATTAACTAACGTGACCCCTACGCCGATGGCTAATATACGAAAAAAATACGCACCAAAAATCCCATAGAACAATGCCTTTTTTCGTTGATCCTTAGGTAAAGTCTTCACTAATACAGCTAAAACGAGGGCGTTATCAGCCGATAATAACCCTTCAAGAATAATGAGGGTTCCTATCACTCCCCAACTTGTTGGGTTCGTAAGAACGTCCTTGAGGGCTTCTAGTGAAAAAAACGTGCTATAACTACTGATTAATTCATGTAGAAACTCCATGATTTCTCCCTTTCCATCACACTATTTTATGATCCTTGACCGAAGTCAATTATTTTTGGCTCGTAGTGCTTGTCCTTCAACTTGGTCATGTAATAACTCCTTATTTAAATGTATGTAAAGTAGGAGAATAAATGAACAAAATCATTCCATACTTTAACTCCTAAAACAAAATAAGCTGAGAATAGCCAATATATAGTCGAACAGGCTTTTTCTCAGCTCATTTTAGATGATTATTGGAATTGCTTCTCTCTTTCTTTAATTAACATCACATTATATTTCTCAACGGAATTTAACGAACTGCCATCATAAGAAGGATCAGGAAAGTACCATGATTTTTTTGAAAAGTAAATCCGCAAATCCTCCGACTCAAAAATATAACCATGCCGGGCATAAATTTCATTTCTTGCTAAGCGTAGTTGTCTTGGGGTAAGTAGTTCTAGGTCACTCATGGTTAATTTGACATAATCACTTTCTGGGAAGATATATTCATTGGAAAAATCACGCGGTGGATTACTGTATGATCCACCAAAAACAATCGTATGCATGACAAGCCTTAAATTTTCTTTATTTGTTCCCTCTAGAACCGGAATAGAATACCCACATGACCCTGAGTAATTGATTAAGTCCGATTGTGGCAGGGTAACAGGATATTCACCCACGCAATTATTGCCGACAGCAATGAGCCAATCTTCATCTAGTTCCTGGGATAACGCTTGGGCAATGGCATATACCTCTTTAGCCCATGTTTTTAGAGGCAGTAGGTTTCCATTATCAAAAAGGTCAAAAATACGGGCTAAATCCCGCGACGGAATCTCTGAAGCCGATAAGACAACACCTTCATCTTGACGGTTTACACTCCACTCTCCAACCGAAATATCCCGGCCGGAAGTGAAGATTCGCAAATTATTTAACTTAGCAGTGTAATAGTTTATGATCGATTGTTCACTAGTACCGGTTGCCCTTTCCGGTTTAATTTCCGTAGCTACTTCTTTTTTCGCTGATTGATCCGTATCTTCTTGATTACTTGCTTCATTTTCCTTATTGTTAGAAACGGTTTTGGTTTCATTTTCTTTGTTATTTGCATCTGTTTGGGTGGAATCCTTTAGATTATTTATAATGAAATAGACCGCAATGACAGTTATTACAATCCCTAACAAAGAGATTAAAACAAGTAGGAATCCTTTATTATTCTTTCTATGTACAGAACGCTTCTCAGCCTTTTCTATAAATGTTTCTTTCTCCAGCTTAATAGCGGGAGTTTGCAAATCCGTACCAAGTTTCTCTCCGCAACCTGTACAAAAAAGTTCTGACCCATTTATTTTTTTACCACAATTCGAACAGAATTCCCCCACTTATGAACCACTCCTTTACCAAGAAATGCTACTAAAATATCCCCTGCCTGCCTAAGAAGACAAAGGGATTAATCACCATAAATTTTATTTAGGTGTACGTAGTAATATGTCATCAATTTTGGATGGTCTATTAGCAGTTAGATTCTTGGGGAATAAAAAAACGATTCGAGAGTGTGTCTCCGAATCGTTGGTTGGGCACTATTTTCGATTTAATGGAATTAATCCATCTTTTTACACATATTGTACCAACTGACGCCCCCATGTTGGGAAGCAGATACTCCGCAGTTACGATAGCCATACTTTTCATAGAAGGCTGATAGATCCAGCTTACACGTCAGCGTAATCGTTTCTCGTTTTTTTCTTCTAGCTTCTTTTTCAAGGTGGTCAAGTAAGGCTGCTGCCACGCCGTGCCCTTGAAATTGAGGAGCGACCGCTAATCCTAAAATACTTTGATGACCACCTATTGCTGGATTATTCTTAATCATACTAAATAAGTTATCAGTTATGTAAACTGAGTCGATTACAGGACCATTTACTAATCCAGCGATTTCACCATCCATTTCTGCAACGAAGAAACTATCCGGGATCCGTTTGATTCTCTCTTTGAATGCCTCTATCGTTGCTGCCTCTTCTTTTGAGAAACATAGATTTTCGATGATCTCCAACTGAGTCAAATCTTCCATTTTAACGTTTCGTATCTTGATCATACTATCAATCCTCCACCTATCCTTATTATATTCATAATGTATTAGATAGCAAAAAGGAAGGCATTGATTATAGAGATTCATTTCTTTAGTTTGAAATATTGGGAATCATTTTGATATCTAATGCAAAAAAACCAGGATTACCCTGGTTTAATCATTTCTTCTAAGATTTTAACTGTCCATACCTTCCTTTTTCCCCTTAGCTAAGGTTCGCCGGTCACTTGCTTTTGGCGGTTCCTCTAACCAGCCATTGTCAATCATAAGATTCGCTCCATCTTCAGCATATCTCAAAAGTTCAATCGTTAGAGCAATATATTTTTCCCCGAGATCCCTTCTTGCTGTAACACTTAACGCTGCTCCATAAAAAGCTATAGCGGCTTGAGTCGAGAGCTGAATTTGATACATCATCCATTTATCAGAAAATGGGGATGTGGTCGAGCTGGTTACGTATGATTGCCATGAGACTGGAGAATTTAGCTTTTCTTCACGAAAAATCTTCTCAAAGGCAGCAATATGTTTAGTAGAAATCTCCGTTCCCCTATTAATATATTTTCGGACCTTATCTGAAACAGCTACCTGGCTAAAACCAACCTTTAATGCGATATGCAGGTGCATCTTGTTCATATTAAAAGTAATATCACCAATTTCCAATGATGTTAATGGACGCCGGTCCCCAAACCATCCAGTTAAAAAGCTTTGATGCTTCACAAAATCCACCGCTTCTGCTGGGGCAATAATTGGCGGCCGCGAATAAATACCCTTAGTCAACATCGTATCGATGGTTTTTTCAAAAAGCAGCATCGTTTCAGTATTACATGACATGTTATATTGACGGAGGTCAGCCCTAATCGAAGTGCTGACAGCAAGGGCATATCCTGTTAACCCTTGTAATATCATTATGTAAATATAATAAAGATAAAACGGATCTTGAAACAGACGTGGGGCTTTTATGTTTACATCCTCATCGGTAAAGCCCTGGGGAATTGGAAATTTTTCATCTTTTAAAAACTTTTTCACATGTTCCACATGTCCTTCGGCAATTTCAAGAGATTGTTTATATATGTCACGAATGTCTTGATCTTCTATATGTTCTAAAGCGTATTTTAGGAAGCAAATGGACATTGTATCAAACATATATTGTGTCCAAAGGCTAGAAATTTCTGGAGCAGTTAATCGAATAATAGGGGTTGGTTCCATTTCACTCGTCCTTTACATGATTTGAAAATATATTTCCCAATTATTTACAAACCTATTCTAATAAAATATTGTTTCTTCTCATAGAGGTATAGGAGCCATCACAACACATATTTCAATAAATTTACCGATATGTCCTTTACAGGCTTGTTTTACAAACATACACTAGAACAATTCATCAGTTTGGAGTGAAAAAAATGTCCACACACCTAATTACAAATGTAAGAACTGCATTGGCATATACGGTACAAGCCATCCGTTATGCTGACAATGCCTTAATCCTTTTCCTCGAAATGTCTGATTTCCCCTTACCGGCTAACCCTATTAAAATCCAATACTATCAAGATGTCATCGACCATTTAACAGAGGTGTATCTTGCCATGAAAGGGTTACCCTTTGATACGTATTTTCCAAGTGATCCCATCATTACAGTCGCCCCTGTTGTTGCCCAAGTTCAAGATAATCAACACCTGATCAATCTTTCGGACAATCGGATTTCCTTAGCATTGGACAAGACGGAAGATTCCATTAACTACGTGGATCAAGCGCTGTTATTATGCGCTGACGATGAAAAACTCAATGGACAGCTTTTTTTTATTAAACTTGGTTTAGTAGAAGCACGGGATGCCTTAGTTTCGGGGCTAAATGAACCTGATTTTTTAGTAGGTTAAGTCGCTAGTACTTCGTTAATTCTTTTTAAATCTGTCAATAAGAAGCGAAGCGTTTCCGTCTTGCGCTGAAACGCTTCGCTTCTTATGATTGATTTGTTTTTTCACGAAATGGAGTCAGAATACATGGTCCATTTGAACATTCACCTCAACAAACAATTCAAAACATCCTTTTTTGTAAACAGACACTGAGTTTTATTCCTTTATCTCAATCACAAACGGAAATGCTCTTACCTTTCCATTTTGTTTAAATTCAGCCCAAATTTTATAGATGCCAGGCTTATCGAAAGATGTTTCAAAAATGGGTTCCTCGCTATTGGATGGGTGAACATGAAGGAACTCTTTCCCATATTCATCAAGAATTACCACATGCCCCATTGCACCTAGATAAGGAGTCAAATTGGTTTGATCTAAATCAAAGGATAACGTTACGGGTTCACCTATCTTAAATGAACTTACCTTTAAGGAAACCGTTTCTCCTTCCACCGTTTTGCTAAACTTCGTGTCAGGAATTAGCTCATGACTATATGCAGTATCCTTTGGATCCCCCACGACAAATGGAATTGGTTCTACCTTATATGCAAATTCTGTCGGTTTAATATCGATAAAAGCTTTATAAAAACCATCCGGAAGGGTATTTTTTATCGTAAATTCCCCTTTCCCAGTTCGTTCCGGGTGCACATGATAATATTTCTGCAGTTGTTCATCAACGATGATTAGATGTAGTTCCTTCTCATGATTCACTTCTAACTCGTCAATCGGGTTACCAGCCTTGTCTTTTAAGAAAATCTTGAGGTTGTTTCCATCATTTTGAACAAAAACATTAACCTCGCTGGCTGCATGATTTCCTGAAGCCATTTCATGCCCATGTGTGCTTTCTTTTTCCTGCTGATGACCTCCACTCTTTTCTTGGTTACTTTTGTTTTCACCCATCTCCATTTTATTGCCTTTGCTTTCTGCCTGAGCAGACGTGCCTTGATCTTCGGCAATCCAATGATCATAAGCCTGGAATCCAAAAATGACGATCGTAACATAAAGAATCCCTGCTATCGTCCATTTCCTCATACCTGTCACTCCTTTATTCATGAATTTTTTTTCTTCATTTAGTTTCACTCGCTGTAAACGCAGAGCATTTAACACTACCGATACCGAGCTAAATGCCATTGCTGTTCCTGCAATCCAAGGTTCTAGAAATCCTGCAGCGGCAAACGGAACGCCTACGGCATTGTAAGCGAATGCCCAAAATAAATTTTGTTTAATATTCTCCATCGTCTTTTTGCTCATAAAGATCGCATCAGCGATTGTTCTTAGATCTCCGCGGATGAGTGCAATATCTGCTGCCTCTACCGCTATATCTGTTCCTGTTCCAATCGCCATGCCGATGTCCGCGGTTACAAGGGCTGGAGCATCGTTAATTCCGTCTCCGACCATCGCGACCTTTTTTCCTTGTTGCTGCAGCTTTTTCACTTCCGCTGCCTTTCCTTCCGGCAATACCTCTGCAATGACCTTGTCGATTCCAGCCTCCTTGGCAATGGCATCGGCCGTTCTTTGGTTATCACCAGTGATCATGATGACATCAAGTCCTAAATCCTTGAGTCGCTGGATCGCTTCTTTTGAGGTGTCTTTGATGGTATCGGCTACTGCAATCATCCCTGCATATACCCTATCAATCGCAACAAGCATCGCTGTTTTGCCGGTCTTTTCGAATGCTGTCATTTGGTTGATTTTTCCGTTTAAATCTACTTCGTTCATGCTCATTAATTTTCTCGTTCCGACCAATACCTCTTTTTTATTCACCGCTCCTATTATCCCAAATCCTGGAATCGCCTCGAAATGACTTACCTCGCCAAGCTCGATTCCTTTTTCTTTTATCGCACGAACAATCGCCTCCGCTAAAGGGTGTTCCGATTGAAATTCTGTAGAACCTACCAGAAAAAGAAATTCCGCTTCGTTTATGCCTGGTTCAACATGGATGTCTGTTACCTCAGGTTCCCCTTTCGTAACCGTTCCGGTCTTATCCAGCAATACCGTGTTGATTTTTTGCGTGATTTCTAAATGTTCTCCGCCTTTAAAAAGAATCCCAAATTCAGCGGCACGACCAGTACCTGCCATAATCGAGGTAGGGGTGGCTAAACCAAGACCACAAGGGCACGCAATCACCAGGACAGCAATCATTTTTTCAAGGGAATCCGCTAGCTGCCCTGGACTAATCCAGAAATACCAAATGGCAAAAGTGAGAAAAGCAATCGCAACAACTATAGGTACAAAGATCGCTGATATTTTATCTGCATGACGTTGGATGGGTGCTTTCGAACCCTGTGCATCCTTTACGATTTTGATAATTTGAGCAAGAGCTGTTTCACTTCCCACCTTCAATGCGCGAATTTTTAAAAAGCCATTCTTGTTAATGGTTGCACCAATGACATGATCCCCGACCGTTTTATCAACTGGAATACTTTCTCCCGTCAGCATCGATTCATCTAATGCTGATCGCCCTTCAACTATGACACCGTCTACGGGCACTTTTTCACCTGGCCGGACCAAGACAATATCACCAATCATTACCTCTTCCAAGGCGATTTCCTGTTCAATCCCATTACGGATAATTTTTGCCGTTTTTGCTTGTAATCCCATTAGTTTCTTTATCGCCTCAGAAGATTTTCCCTTTGCTTTTATTTCAAAAAGCTTTCCTAGCACTATAAATGCGATCAAGATGGCACTCGTTTCAAAGTACCGGTCAAACATATTTGTTTCCGGTCCAATTGACTGAATGGAAAGATACAGACTGTAAAAATAAGCGGTGGATGTGCCTAGTGCCACTAATACATCCATGTTGGCACTACGATTGCGCAGGGCTTTAAAAGCGCCTTGGTAAAATTGCCATCCGATGATAAACTGTACCGGTGTGGCAATTGCCAATTGGACCCAGGTATTCATTAGAAAATCTAGAAGATTGATAAAAGAGGTAAACTTAAAATCAGAAGCCATCGCCCATAACAGCGGGGTCGCGAGGATGATTGAAAAAATCACCTGTCCCTTCATTTTTTCCAAATCTTTTTCGCGTAGTTCCGCTATTTCCTCCCCTAGTTTAGGGATGGCCTGATATCCAATCTGTTCAACCTTCTTTTCGATGTCCTCTATGGTGAGCTGAGAAGAGCTATATTCGATTACAGCTGTTTCCAGCGCTAAATTAACATGTACTGTTTTGACACCATCCAATTTTTCCAGCCCTCGCTCGATCCTTGCTGCACAGGCAGCACAAGTCATTCCGACCAAATCGAATTCGACCTTTTCGTTATAATCCATCAACAATCACTCCTTTCTATCGTCAAGTACAATACCCCTGTACTGTATTTAAAAACCAAAAGATTTTTTTCTCTATATCTACATTTTACTTTTTTTCATCATTTTTAAACCGCAAGATGTTTTCGTGTTTCCGCAATTATTTTGCAAGGTGATGAAAAAAACGTACCAATATCATGGCACGTTTTTGCACGTTTATGCAAGATCATATCCCTGTTCATCGATTGTTTCCTTAATTTGCTCCATGGTCACCAGATTAGACTGAAATTCAATTGCTACATTCCCATTTTTCAAATCGACTATCACTTTTTCCACACCAGCTAGACTTCCGACACTGCCTTCTATAACCTTTGCGCAATGCCCGCATGACATCCCAATCACATTTAATTCTACCTTTTTCATAATTCATTACCTCTCTTATATAAATTTTTCTGACAAGCTGCTTTATTAAACACTCCTCAATGCATCAATCGGATTCAGTCTTGATGCTTTCCTTGCAGGAGCAAGACCAAATATTATCCCGATCGCCGCCGAGAATCCCAGAGCCAAGATGACGGTTGAGGCTGACAAGGCGAAACTTGCTCCAATAATCAGGCAAACGACGAACGCGATGAACACACCAAGCAGGAATCCAATCGTGCCCCCAAAAAGTGACATAAAGACCGCTTCTAGTAAAAACTGCTGCTGGATTTGTTTCGGTTCAGCTCCGAGTGCCTTTCTTAGTCCAATTTCCGTTGTCCGTTCCGTAACAGAAACTAACATCATGTTCATAATCCCGATGCCGCCAACCACTAGTGAAATCGACGCAATCCCACCAAGCATCAGAGATAACATCGTTGTTACTTGTTTAATCGAAGAAATCATATCTTCCATATTCATCACAGTAAAACTGTCAGCTTTGTAGTTAAATGCCTGATTTAATACGGATTCAATATCAGTGGTTATTTTTTCAGAGTCATTAGAATCCTTCATATACACATCAACACTTGTAATGTAGCCCGTACCTAGCAGACTCATGGAGGTGGTATAAGGGATAATGACAGCATCATTAGTTGATCCTTCTGAGAAGCTGCTAGATTTCTGTAAAGTTCCGACTACCGTATAAGTAACCCCGGCGATCATTAACTTTTTCCCAATCGGATTCTCTCCCCAAAATAATTCGTTAGCAATATCGGAACCTATCAGACATACTTTGTTTTCACTATTGATATCTAATCTATTTAATCCTCTGCCAGTTTCAACCAGGTCTTTTGTCTTGGAAAAATACACATCATTTTTGCCTTGAACCAAAACATCTGTTTTTTCACTGCCGTTATAGACCACATTTGTGGTTCCTGTAAGAGTTGGTGAAACTCCCGCAACATCTTCAATTTCTGCCAGTTTTTGAATATCCGTATCTAGTAAACCTTTTTTGAGCGGTGTCCCGATGGCCTGAACTGAGATTTTATCTGCACCAAAGGATGAAAACTCACTGGTCATCCCATTCATGGCGCCTTTTACGATGGTAATTAGCGCAATGATTGAGGCCACACCAATCACAATCCCTAGCATCGTGAGGAAGGATCGCATTTTGTTATGAATAAGATTCATCCAAGACATCTTAAGATTTTCCTTAAACATGAACATTCTCCTCCTTCAGATTTCCGTCTAATATGTGTACAATCCTACCTGCATTTTTCGCAATTTCTATATCATGTGTAATCATAATAATGGTTTTTCCTTCTTCGTGTAGTTCATGAAAAAGCTCCATAATTTGCTGACCGGTTTTTTGATCGAGCGCTCCAGTTGGTTCGTCAGCGAGTAAAATAGTCGGTTCGGTCACCATTGCTCTCGCGATGGCTACGCGCTGCTGCTGTCCTCCTGAAAGCTGATTGGGGCGATGATGCAGTTTATCACCCAGCCCAACCCTTACCAGCATGTCGCGGGCTCTTTGTTTGCGGACTTTTTCAGATACCGTCGCATAGATCAGAGGAAGCTCAACATTTTGGATTGCACTAAGTCTCGGAAGGAGTTGGAACTGCTGAAACACAAATCCAACCTCCTGATTACGAATTACGGCCAGTTGTGACTCATTAAGTTCATCCACTTTTTGATTCGATAATGTATAGTCACCGCTGGTGGGTGAATCGAGACAGCCAATCATGTTCATCAGAGTCGATTTCCCTGAACCTGAGGGCCCTAAAATGGCAACGAAATCACCTCTATGAACTGTGAGATTGATGTTATTTAAGACCACTTGATCTTCATCGCCCATAAAGTAGGTTTTGGTTATATGCTCCATTTTGAGGATTTGCTCATTCATTATTCATTACCTCCATGCATCATGGCTGCATCGGAATTGTTTTTCTCTTGATTCGGAATGAGGACAACCTCGCCAGCGTCCACTCCGCCCTTAATTTCCACCGTCGTACCATCATTAATGCCGGTTTGGATAAATTGCTTTTTTGCCATCCCTTTTTCGGTTGGGATTAATACATAAGGTTTATTTTTACTATCAAATTGAATGGCCTTCATGGAAAGGGTAATGACTCCCTTAGCAGATTCCTTCAAAATTTTAGCTTCGGTACTCATACCCACTTTAATCATTTTGTCTTTAGGTAGATCAATCGTTGCGGTGAAGTATGAAACCCCATTCTCATTAATGGCTTCTTTAGAAATGGCAGAAACGGTACCCTTTATTTCTTTTTCAAGCGCATTAATGGCAACATTGACTTTTTGCTCCACTTTTAGGTATTTCAAGTCATATTCATCGACCTTTACATTTGTTTGTAATGTGGAGTAGTCGACAATATCGATAAGCTGTGCTCCTGACATGACTTCTGCGTTTTTCTCGACATGAATTTTGGAAATCTCCCCGTCAAGGGCTGCTTTAATTTTGTCTCCTTGTTTTGTGGTCAATAAGACATCGCCTTTTTCTACTTGCTCCCCGACTTTCACTTCAATTTCTTTAATCTGCATGGCAGTATCACTCATCATCGTCTTCCTGTTTTTTGCTTCGACGGTGCCTGAAAAGGTGTAATATGTGGTAATATCACCTGTTATTGCTTTTTCTTCTTCAAGATCCCCCGATTCCTTTGGCATAAATAAAAAGCCAGTTAGGAGAACCGCTGCGATCAGCCCAACCACCGTCCATATGACAAACTTCTTTTTACTCTTCTTTTTCATTTTCTTTCCTCCCGAATGTTTTTTGTTTGGTTCCTGCTTCGTATGGGGTTTTTCTTTTGTTTTGGATGATTTCATTGTACGGCGTTTCTATTCCATCAAAACCGCAGACTTTGAGAGAAGCACCGCAGACTTTTGGGGTAAGACCGCATGTGGCTTGCAGTTTTCTTTGTAAAAAGGGGTTACTCTCGGATCATTTGAATTTACTCTTGGATAAGGGGCAAATACTCTCGATAACGGTTTTACTGGCGGATGACGCGAGTTTACTGGCGGATGGTTACTCGTTACTGGCGGATGACATAGAGTTAATGGCGCATAACCCGAGTTTACTGGCGATAACCAATCTCCAAGTAAGCAAAAAAAAGCCTTAACTCTATATGTTAAGGTTTTTACTACTCTTAGTTAGATAATTACAAGCCCACCAGCTGCGACCACGAACAATAGTAATATATCTAAATATAATGGCAAGAACCAAATAGCAATGGCAATCCAAGCAAACAGAAGGGCTAACGGGCTCGTGGTTCTAAGGAAGAGATGAGCAAATCGGTAACTTGAACGGATAAAAGGTGTAGCTTCTAACAACAAAATCGTAGGGTTCAAAATCGAACCATAAATCAATGGGATGACAATGTACAAGGAAAACTCTGTCTTCAACGACATTTCCAATAGAAAAGCTAATCCCAATGCGAAGCCTTGCATAAAAAAATCTATATGGGCTGATTTTAGTTTTCTAGAATTCGTAAAAACCTTATTCATTGGTGAACTTTTTTGATAAAATACGGCTGCAAGCGGCAGCGATAATACCATTCCAATCATAAACGAGAACAATCCCCACTGTAATAGTTGAACATTCATTTTCTATTACCTCCTTTTAATAAAACCTCAATATAAATACAGCTACAATAAAATCAAATATGGCGCATAGGAGTGGATGAAAACATCATATTTCAACAGACGACAATGCCAACCGCAAACCTATATGGACTTAACGCAAAAAATTGCGGGTTTACCGAAAATCACAAGAAAAGGACCGGCATACGCCGGTCCCATCCTCTCTAATATAAATCTTCTGTTGGCAGAATCCCCAGTCCTTTAGCTTTTTTAATAGCTTCCACCCGTGAGTTGACATTTAATTTTTGAAAAAGTTCGGTCAGACTGTACTCCAATGAGCGCTGACTGATTAGCAAGGTCTTGGAAATTTCCTTATTACTATGTCCCTTGGCTAACTCGCGCAGAAGTGTTTCTTCCTTTTTTCCAATCGTTGTTTTCTCATTGGCACTATCCCCTTGCACAATGATCTCCTGACGTCTAAGCTGCTTAAGAAGTTGCATCGGAATAATCGCCTCTTTCCTCGCGGCGCTGCGGATTGCCTGAACTAGCTGTTCTCTGGTCGATGTTTTCGAAATAAAGCCAGACACGCCTGAATCCATCAGCAAATTAAAATGTGGTGCAATATCAAATCCCGAATATATGAGAATTATGGCGTCAGGAACATCTTCGAGCACTTTTCGTGCTAAATCAGCCCCATTGATATTAGGCATATATAAATCAAACAAGATGACGTCAAAACTTTTTAGACGGACCAAATCCGGGACAAGATAAACGTCCGTTTCAATCGTAACATTCATATCTGGTTCTGACTCAATGAGCATCTTTGATCCTTCGACGACGGATCTATGATCATCCACCAATAATATTTCCATAGTGATCACCTTTTTGCGTTGTTATAGTTGGAATGGTAATATCCATATGAAAGCCCTCTTGAGGAGCAGAATGAAACTCCACTTTCCCCTCTAAACTAAGGACACGATTCTCAATCCCAGCTAAACCCATATGTTTAAACGAGCCGCCAAAGGAGGTTAAATCGATCCCGACCCCGTTATCACCATAAGAAAAATGAATATAATCCTGTTTGCTGATCAAATTCATTGTTACTTTCGATGCTTTCGAATGTTTGGTGGCATTATTTAATAGCTCCTGAACTATACGATACAAGCCGAGGATTTGATCCTCATTTAATGAATGGATTAAATCCATGGCAGTGAAGTCAATCTCATAATTAGAAAACATGCGGGCATACGAAAACAGACTCTTTAAAGATTCCACCAGCCCCATTTTTATGAGAAACGGCGGGCGAAGTTCATTACAGGTAATGCGAATTTGATGAATGGCGTCAAGCAGTCCTTCTTCAATTTGCATTAGCTCTTCCTGAATCTCATCGTTAAACTTTGATGTGGAGCGTAATGATTCCAGTTTACGGTACCAAATAATAAGGTCCTGCAATACAGAATCATGCAAATCGCTGGAAAGAGAAGCCCGTTCCTTTTCCGAAAGTCTAAACAAGAGCCGGAGCATCCATTTAGGGGTCTCATTGATACTTACCATGTCCTCAATGCGTTTCATCAAATCTTCAATAAATCCAAGATTATCATATAAAATCGTGACATAATGAACGGCCGTTTCAAGCCACTCTTCCTCTATTTTTTTCAAAGCTTGATCAGTGCTAATCCTTAAATAGATAAGCTGATCCTTTTCGGCAATTTTTACCCATTTTTCCTTTTGGTTACCTAGAGATGCTTCCTTATTTCTTGGAACTTTTTCAATGGATGCACTTGTAACTGCCAATACTTTCTTAACCTCATCAATTAAACGATTTTCTAATTCAGAAACTTTCATAACGTTCGCAAGATCATGGGAGAAACGATTAATACTTTGCTGAAGCGTCTTATATCTTTCTTCACTTTGGATTAGCTCTAATTCCTCTTTTTTACGCTCAGTTATATCCTTAACCATCCCATGTACACCCATTAATTCACCATAAAGGAAGATCGGAACAAAGGAAATATTAACAACGCGAGGATCCGGTTGCCTATAGCGTACAATCCTGCATTCAATGTCTCTTGATTCATGGGTTTGAATGACTTCCGAGAGAACTTGATAGATAGCCAAGTGATCTTCATCATAAATCAACCCTATTAAACAACGATCTGGCAATTCGTCTATTTTGATACCTGTAATTTTTTCAAACGATCGATTAGCATTGACAAAATTAGCCTTTAAATCAATGGAAAAAACTCCATCCAAATTGTTCTCAAATAACGACTTATACCTTTGCTCACTTTCTTCTAATGCTAACTCCGACCGTTTTTTCTCCGTAATATCCAACATCAACCCATCAAGACGTTCGACTGCGCCTGTATTGTCCAAAAACGGGTGGACGATCAGCCTTCCCCATCTAGTTTCATTTTCAATATGGGTATAACGAATGACTTTGTTTACAGGTAGACCCCTATCCAAGTTCTTCTTTACTTCCCCCATTAGCATCAAATTATCCTCTGGGTGGATGTGGTCATGTAGGCGAATCGGGTTATGCATAATTTCATGTCTAGGAATTCCCGATATTTTTTCAATGCTCTCTGAACAAAAGGTATAATAGCTAAAATCCTTATCCGTTGACCATACTGCTGCATTAACACTTTCTAAAATATTTTCTAATAATTGTTCAGCCTTTTTTCGTTCAGTTATATCACGTATCACCGCAACTACATATTTTACATTTCCGAAACTATCGAACACAGGTTTCACCTTGGTCTCAACATGGAGCAGTGATCCTTGGGCGTGAATGGCACGATATTCCATTTTAATTTCTGTTTTGGTTTGGACTGCTTGAAAATGCAAGTCACGAATTCGCTGCCTGTCCTCAGGATGAATTAAGTCAAAGGCGTCCATTCCTTCGTATTGTTCCGCTGTGTAACCAATCATCGAATAAATGGATGGTGATACATAACGAACAATCGTCCGTTGATCCACGAGTACGATTACATCAGATGTGTTATCTGCGACAATTTTATACCTTATATCTTCGTCTAGGAGGTGTTCCATGGTGGATTTTTGTATAATGCCAGTATAAGCAATTGGAGTTGATTCGTTTTCATTAATAGGGATTAATTGCAGTCTTACAGAGATGACGGAACCATCATGACAATAAACAACAAAGGGTTCATGCTCTTTCTTTTCTATAAAGATTAAGTTGGTTAAACCATCATCCCATTGTTTTTGGTCCGAACCAAAGAATTTTTGAAAAGCTTCGTTTACCCATAAAACTTTATTATCAAGTCCAATGATATACATCGCATCTGGCATTTTCTGCAGTAATTGTTGCGCGCTTCGTATAAATTTTAAGTCCGTGCTCATTGCCTACTCCTTTCAATAAGAAAGAATTTCCAGATAAATTCTATATGTTCATTATAATGTAGGTAATGCGGTGAAAACACGCAAAAAATAGGGGGAGGTCCGCAAAAAAGAAAAAGCCTCCAAATGCTGGGGCTGAAAAAGCTATCTGTAAATTTCCATATGAGGTTTTTCTTGTTTATAATAATCCAAGCGATCCTGTAAAGTACCTGTGTGAAACTCAAACTTATGCCCATCCAAGTCCGTAAAGTAGATGGACTTCTTGTCTTTTTCATCCCTTGGACGACCTGGTAAGATAGTAACATTCAAATCTATTAGTTTTTGAACCATACGATCAAACTCTGCTTCCTCAATAGAAAAGGCTATATGTGTGTAGGATTGCTGAATTTCATTTCGGGGGATATCTTTCTCCACATTGAGAGCTAGCCACATCCCATTTAGATCAAAATAGGCCGTGCTTCTTCCTTTGACCAACAGCTTAGCATCAAAGACATTCTTGTAAAACTCAATAGATTTCTCCAGATCCGAAACGGAAAATAAGAAATGATTGATACCTTTTATGGACACGAATAATCACCTCATATTATCAGGCTTCAATTTTGGTTTGATAAAAATTTGGTCAATGATTGCCAATACAATGACGATAACTATCCCAACGATTATATTTAACCATTGAATTGCCATTAATATACCAAGCGTAATTGACCCATACAAACGTATTGATTCAATTAACTTTCTATGCTTTTCCATGCGATCATCCTCCTTATCTAAACACTTCTTCAATAACAGATTCCCCCTCGGTATGCTCACCGTCTGTCCATTTCCACTTTTCATGTAATCTAATTCTTCCATCGGGAAGAGTTTCTGGAATCGAGCAGCACTTCCCGCCTCTAATTTCGTTTTTTGTGTTCACATGGTTATATCTAAATTGTAAATGGCCATTTTCCTGAACTATTCCAATCAGCGTCCCCTTTACGATCTCTCCGCCGCCATATGTAGCTGAAAGTATATTTCCTTCTTGTTTGTATTCAAAAAAGGTACTTGTTGATACATCTCCGTTTGCTGTATTTTCAACAGATACAAATATCCGACCATTGTAATTGATCACCATTACCTTTTAACCTCCTTAATCGTTATAATATTCACATATTTTACCATATATTTTACATTTTCAAGTAGCTATAAATATAGAAACCTATTAATTTTTTTAAAATGGTTCACGTTAGAATAATCGCTCTGTTCAAAGAACATACTATCAAATGAGAATTGTTGGATTATATTGGGAGAAAAATTGATGTCAGAAACTGTTGAGATTATCATTCGAACGTTTACTTCATTTATATTATTATGGGTATTTGTCCTGGTACTCGGTAAACAAACGATTGCCCATAAGACGTATCACCTTTATATAGCTTCCATTACGATGGGAACAATAGCAGGAAATCTAGCCTTTAATATTAAAATTAGATTTCTTTATTTTATTATAGCGATGATCCTACTGGGTACGGTTGTTTTTATTCTAAATCAAGTGGCCTTACGAAATCCACGCTTAAGGAAATGGATCGCTGGTGAGCCTGCAATCTTAATTCAAAATGGAGAAATTCTTGGAGAATCAATGGAACGAATGCATTATTCGCTAGATTCTCTGCAACAAGCATTACGCGGCAAGGATATTTTCAACATTGAAGAAGTAGAATGTGCGATTTTAGAAATAAATGGCTCACTGTCTGTCTTAAAAAAAAGCCAATACCTATCCACCACTAAAGAAGATTTAAAGCAATTATCCTCCTCTGAGACGGTACCGGTCGAGTTGATTTATAATGGGAAAATATTATTTGAGAACTTAACCAAATCCAATTACGATGAAAAATGGTTAATGGGAGAACTAAAAAAGAGAAACCTTGCAGTTAATGATATTTCGTATGCTGTGATAGGGACCAAAGGAAATTTGTCCATTGATTTAAATGACAACATAAATAACTGATCATAAAAAGACATCCCACCAATGGATGTCTTTTCGGTAAAAATGAAAGGTTATTTAAGATTTGCCAACTTATTTAGATCATCACGGTGTCCAATGACTACTGCCTTATCCCCATTTTGAATAAGATGTTCCGGAAAGGGTGAAATGATTAAATTTTCATTACTTAGAATGGCAATGACATTCACATTATATTTCGCACGTAAATCCAGTTCACGTAAAGTTTTTCTAGCCATACACGGTGGCAGCATGATTTCTTCAATATTGTAATCCTTTGAAAGTTCTATATAGTTCAGGACATTGGGTGAGAGAAGTTGATGGGCTACACGTTCTCCCATATCTCTTTCAGGATGTACAACCCAATCGGCACCTACTTTTGTTAAAACTTGTCCATGGCGTTTATTCAGAGCTTTTGCAATCACCTGTTTCACGCCCATTTCTTTTAAAATTAAAACTGTTAAAATACTTGCCTGCATATCATTGCCGATGGCAACAATAACATAATCAAAATTACGAATTCCAACCGCCTTCAGTGATTCTTCTTCCGTTGAATCCAGGACAACAGCATGGGTAACTAATAATTTACCTTCTTCGACTCTTTCTTCATTTATATCAATTCCCATTACTTCCTGATCTGCTTCAATTAGCTTGGATGCGATACTCGTACCAAATCTCCCTAACCCAATTACAGCAAAACTTTGCTTTACCATAAGTACGAAACACCCCCTAATTAAAAAATGAAACTCTAGCCGATTAAGATCTTTTCTTCTGCATATCTAACTTTTGCATCTTTACGAGTATTTAAAAGTGCAAAAGCCATCGTTAAAGGTCCAAGCCTTCCAATAAACATCATGATGGAAATCAAGACTCTACCGAAGGGTGACAGGTCGGGTGTAAAATTAGCGGACAAACCTACTGTTCCAAAGGCAGAAATGGTTTCAAACAGCAGTTTGCTCATATCAGCTTTTTCGGTAAAGGTTAATAAGAAAAAAATAAGGAAGATAAAAAACATTCCCGCCACAACAATCGATAATGATTTATTGACAAGTTCCCACGAAAGCCTTCGTTTAAAAATGTTCACTTCATCTCGATTGGTAACCACCGCCCAAAAAGCTAAAATAATAATGGCAAAAGTGGTCACTTTAATACCCCCACCAGTAGACCCGGGGGACGCACCAATAAACATAAGCGCCATCATGAAAACAAGGGAAGAAAGATTCATAGCTCCAATATCAATCGTATTAAAACCGGCAGTCCGTGTTACAACGCCTTGAAAGTAAGATGCCCAAAGCTTATCATCAAATGACAGCTTCCCAATAGTTCCAGAATTATTATATTCTGATAATAAAATGATGAATGTCCCAACGATGTTCAGTAATAGTGTCATAAGGAGGGCGACTTTCGAATGAAGGGACAATTTGCGAAAGGATCTTTTATGAAAGAGATCGAGAATAACGGTAAAACCAATTCCACCCGTGATGAAAAGAAGGGTTATCATGATATTAACCGTCGGATCACCCACCCATTTACTTAAGTTGTCTGATTCAAGACCAAACCCTGCATTATTAAAAGCTGAAATAGAATGGAAAATACCATAGTAAATGGCTTTCCGGAGCGGCATGTCAAAGGACCAGCGAATGGCTAACGTGATAGCACCAATTAGTTCGACAATAAAGGTAATGATGATGATCCGTTTTACTAAGTTGACTACCCCCGAAAGAGAAAACACATTTAATGAATCCTGAAGTAATAATCGCTCTTTTAATCCAATTTTTTTCCCTAGGATAATAAACAATAAGATACCCGTAGTCATAAATCCCCAACCGCCTATTTGGACTAAACAAAGAAGAACAATTTCACCAAATAAAGTAAAGGTTGTTCCTGTATCGACCACAGCCAGCCCTGTCACACAAACAGCTGAAGTAGCCTCAAATAAAGCATCAATGAAACTAAGTCCCCGTCCCTCTTCATAGGTTGCAATCGGTAACATAAACAGTAAAGTCCCCAATAGAATTAAACATCCGAAACCGATCACAAGGATTTGGGCAGGATGCAAACGAACTAAATTCCCTTTTCTTCTTATTAATTTCACAATATGGACTCTCCCTCTATACCAATACATTGGAGTACTATTTTTATGTTTTACCCTAATGTCTATGTTTATGATTACATATATTAATTAATGTAAATCCTCTAATTCCACGATCTTGTCAGTAATAAGGTTATGTTCAAGCTCTGCCACTTCATTTGAGATAATATCTTCTTTGACCAATTTCTCAATTGCTTCGTGCTGTGCATATAAGGCATGTTTTTGTAGGATCGATTGTTGTTTTTCTTTCAGACTGGGATACTTTTTAAAAAGTTGCTCCATTTTGCTCTGTAATACAGAAAGTTCTTGTTCATATTCCGTAATCACCTCTTTAGCTGCTGTTTCGGTGATGAACAAATTTTTTTTAACGGTGTGTATTTCATTTATGGCTGTTTCAAATCTATGTCCCCTTGCAATCAGTTCTTCATATTCCTTATCCCCTTCTTCTTTTTTATTAAGCCCTAAGACGGATAATAGCGGTCTAATAGATATTCCTTGAAATATTAAAGAAAACAATACCACACTAAACGCGACAATTAATATATCTTCCCTACCGGTAAATTCATGAGAAAGACTTAAAACAAGTGCTATGGATAAAGAGCCTTTTAAACCTCCCCAGTTGATCACGTGTTTCCAGGGAGTTGGAAAATTCCTGGTGAATAATAGACTTAGATAAACTGCCATACTTCTGGCAATGAGCACAATCAAAATGGCAAGAAAAACTAAACCCCATTTGTCCGCTAAGTTAATTTTAGTTATTTCCAATCCAACCATTAGGAAGACGACTGAATTGGCTAAGAGTGCTGCAACCTCCCAAAAATTATTAATATTTAGCTTCGTCGTCGGGCTCATTCCAATACTTGCTCCATAATTTCCAAAAATCAGTGCAGCGACAACAACCGCGATGACTCCTGAGGCATGGACGGCCTCAGCTAGTAAGAATGAACCGTAAAAAAGGAGCACACTAAAGATAATTTCTAATGGATAATCGTCAAAGTAACTAGTTAGTTTAGAAAAACCATATCCAAGTGCACCGCCAATGATGAGTCCAAGGGAAATCACTTTAATAAATTCCCATAATCCATATCCAATCCCGACTGCCCCAAGATCAATATATGTAAGTAAATAGAAAGCAGAAATTTTAAATAGGACGACCGCCAGTCCATCATTAAATAAACTTTCTCCCTCAATGACAGTTGCGAGCCTTTTATTTACGCCAACGCTTTTAAAAATGGAGATCACACTGACAGGGTCAGTGGCACTCATTAGAGCAGCAAACACAAATGCGGTAGGAATCGAAAAATCTAAAAGCCATATCGTAGAAAAACCGACAATAAGAAAGGATAACAGAGTAGCTCCAAAAGCTAAAGCAAGAATAGGACCTTTATTCTCTTTTAAATGGGAAAAAGGAAGCTTTAAAGCCGCTTCGCCTAATAAAGCGGGCAAGAAGAGTGTAATGATAACAAAGTTAAAAACCTCACCTTCTGTAATAAAATCCTTTAAAGGAGATAATGCTGGAATGTTTACCAGGCCAATAATAGTCCCAACTATAACTAAGGCAATTGGATAAGGCTGCTTTAATTTTTTAGAGATGGCTGTGATACCAGCTGCGATCATGATTAATGTAAGTCCAAGTTCGAAAATATGATGCATATCTATATCCTCCACCTGATTCCCCCCTTATAAATTAATAATGTCCATTATGTGTACAACCTATCATTTAATTTTCCTCTAAAACTCAATGGTGCCATTTCTCTACGTGTCAATTTCTATAGGTATATTTAAAATCCTATTTTTTACATAAAAAAATAGATATTAATATTAAGAAAAGGGATCGCGTTAGCGCTCCCATCTTTTATACATTATTGTATAGACATCAAAGGTTTGAGTTTATCATATTGAATCTCTTTATACCCTCATTTATTCCTCATCGCTAATTCCGCTCTATTTTCGGCTAAAGGAGGTTGTTCCAGCCAACCGATATCAATCATCATGTCGAGCCAATCGTTTCCTATTTTTACGTCACCAGAAATTGCCATCATATAATGCGGGGTTAAATCCCTCCTGGGAGACGATGCCCATCCCGTTCCGTAATACACCATCGCAGTTGTAAATAAAAATCCGACTTGATACATCATTAGCTTTTCAGAAAACGGAGAAGTGGTGGAATTCGTCACTTCTGCTTCTAAAGTGGGTGGTGCAGGCAGATTTTCCTTATTTAAAAGGTCATTGAACATTTGGATGTGGCTGTCTTTTGTTTTCAATGCTTTTAATAGAAAGTCTCGAACGTTCTTAGACTGAGCGACTTGCCAAAAGGCCACTGTGACGGCTTTCGCCATTATGCTCTTCTTCAAATTAAAATAAATATCGGTAATTTCAATACAACTTAACGGTCGTTTTTCACCAAACCATCCCGCTAAAAAGTTTTCGTTTTTCACATAATCAGGTTTTTCAGGTGGGTAAACCACAGGGGGACGATAGTATAAGCCTTTTTCTAACAAAACATTCTTGGTCCGATTACACAATTCAACGGCAGATGCATTACAACGCGTGAAATATTCACGAACGTCCTGTCGAGCACTTGTGGTGATCGCGCCGCTGTACCCATGACAGCCATGGATGGTCATAATATTTAAATAATGCAAACACAAAACATCAGAAAAAAGACGTGGAGTGTTTGGTATCAGGTCATGATTCGTAAATCCGATTGGAACTGGAAAACCTTCTTGGATTAAGAACTCTTTTATTTTCTCTAAATGTTGGGTACCAAGAGACATTGCATATTCAAAAACATCTCTGATTTCCTTGTCTTCTAGGTGTTCCATCATATGTTGGTGAAAGCAAATCCCTGCTGTTTCGTTTAAATATTGTGTCCAGAGGGCAGCAATCTCGGCGGAAGTCAATTTGGTTTTATGAATGGAAGACACACAAGACACCTCATTGTTTTTTTCATAGATTGTCTTACATTTCATTGAAATATACTTGTCTTTATTATATAAAACTTCGGGATTTGATTGGAATCACTTCTGGTTTCTTGACCATTCCATCACTTTTTTACTTTTATTTTCTCGGATATGGTCGTCCAGTACATCGGGTCTTCTAAGCCAAGTCTCCAAATCCCTATTCCCCGTAAGTCATATTTCTCTACAAGATTTAGCTTAAACCGCAGACTGTGGCTATTCTCAAACCAAACCTGGTGGCTATGATTTTTATCATCTACGTAACTGAAATGAGGTGTTTTCGTACGAGAGTCCCATTTAACTTTCGCTTTATATTTTGTTTTCTGACTCATTAACATTGCATAGGAGCTATACAAGGCTTTGTTTGCTGTTGTATCCCAGTCCCATCCATAAGTAGCGATACCGAGTAAAATTTTGGAAGGTGGTACTTTATGTTTCAAAGCATAATCACTCGCTGCTTCTATCCAATTGACTGATGCTGTTGATCCGGGTGTTGTTCTTGGGTTGTGTTCATCGTATGTCATAATCATTAATCTATCTGAATATTGACCAAGCTTTTCGTAATCAAACCACGCTGACCAGGGATTAGCACGGGAATCACCTGTGTTTGCCGGAACTGAAACGGTTACTAACTTTCCGTCACGATGTAGTGATTCAGACAAATTCTTTATCAATAAACTAAAGGAATCTCGATCAGTCAAATACAAATTTTCCATGTCAATATTAATCCCGTCATAGTTAAACTGATGCATTTCATTGCGTAAGTTTTGAATGAAAACATTGCGGTTTTTATCGCTTTTAAGGATATTTCCTGCTACACGCTTTCCCTTCTCCTCCGTTCCATAAAAAAGATTATGTACAACCATATATACCTTCAGGTGTTTTTCATGTGCACTTTGAATAACCTTTCTTTTATGATCTTCGGTAACCGAATCCATAAGTTTGCCTGGTCGTTTATCATCAAGCTTATACCAAAAGGGTGCAATGATACTTAAATGATTGAAATGTGATGTAACGGTAGGTTGAGACCCTGGTAACGTGCCTTCCTGTTCTGTATAGAAACCTAATACCTCGCGAGTAGTTTTATTCGTACTGTATTCTGCCTCTTTTCTTTCTGACTGACTGCAGGAAGACAAAAGTAATAAGAACATGCTTAAAGAAAGGATCGTGAATGACCGATAACAATATTTTCCCATCATGCACCTTCTTCTAATTCGTAGTTTTGGATAGAAATTGTTTTGTCAAAAAATTTAGCCCACTATCGAATATACAGTAACTTGCCTCCCTATATTAGGTATAATGTTTCACAATTATGTAAGGTAGAAAAATAAATTTTGCTTGTTGATGTTTTCCTAGCTCAACTTTAAGAAAAGAATAAATGAAGTGACAAATTGATATGCTAAAACTGATCTGATCACCATAATAAAATCTTTGACCTCTAAGCTAGAATAGCGGGATGTTCTCAAAATGTTCCACAGTTGGAAAAGGATCATAAAAATGATGTAATAAGTTTTTCCAATCTTGATACTCATTGGATTGTCTAAATCCAACGGTATGATCTTCTAGAGTTTCCCACTTAATCAATAATAAATATTTCCCCTTCACTTCAAGACAACGCTGTAATTCGTGAGATATGTATCCTTTCATGGATGCGATGATTTCTGAGGCCTGACGAAATGCCTCCTCATACTCCTCTTCCATCCCTGGCCTAACCGTAAGCATAACCGCTTCCAATATCATGTAAGTCCCACCTTTCATAATTGTAAAAATTAAATTAATTCTATCATATAATTCTAAGGTTAATTGGACCTAAAAATATCTCACACCGAGAATCCCTCCTAAAATTATCCTTTTTTCAGGTGAAAATTCACGAATATTTCATTTTTTATATGCGCTTCATGTATTTTTCGTCACACCTTTTATTCTTTGGCGGAGATACAATCAATCTGAAGCTATCCCATTTAAGGAGTTGAGAGATCTCAAGAGTTAAATAGATTAGTAGTGCAGTAATCATACATATGATTCTTAAAAAAACTTAAGGAGGGCAATCTATTGTTCAATTTATTGATTTTCGGGTTAATTGCTATTACCCTGGTGTTGCTAAGTATCTTTATGGATGGGCTGATGAGGCTATATAAGGAAGAAAAGGAAGCAGAAAAAAATAGGGTTCGCGATGGAATGGAAGGATATTTACATGGTATTGGTCCTGTAAAAATCTTCAAAACAATTCATGATGCCGATGGCAATATAAGATATTTGGTATATTTGCCGCAATATGAGTGGTTCAAAGCACCCACCTACAAATGGTATGAAGTCTATGCCACACATAACGGCTTCCAGCACATCGAAGTAGAAAGATAATCTGCACATAGTAAAATGGCTTGGAGTAATCTCCAAGCCATTTTTGTGAAAATCTATTCTTTATTACTTAATATTTTCGATGATGGTTGCTACGCCTTGTCCACCGCCAACACATAATGTAGCTAAACCATATTGGTTTTCTCTTTTCTTCATTTCATGAATTAAAGTTACCAAAATTCTTGCTCCACTTGCACCGATTGGGTGGCCAAGTGCAATCGCACCGCCGTTAACATTTAGTTTTTCTTTACTAAAATGAAGTTCGCGATCAACTGCAATTGATTGAGCAGCAAATGCCTCATTTGCTTCAATTAAGTCAATGTCTTCTAAAGATAAAGACGCTGAATTAAGAGCTTTTTTCACAGCTGGGACAGGTCCGATTCCCATAATACTCGGATCTACACCTGCAGAAGCATTCGCTTTGATAGTTACGAGAGGAGTAACTCCTAATTCCTCTGCCTTTTTACGGCTCATCACAACAAATGCAGCCGCACCGTCATTAATGCCTGAAGCATTAGCAGCAGTAACAGATCCATCCTTTTTAAATGCAGGACGAAGTTTACCTAAACCTTCTGCAGTTGCTCCAAAACGAGGGAACTCATCTTGGCTGAATAATGTTACTTGTCCTTTTCTTCCAGGTACCTCAACAGGAACGATTTCATCAGCAAAGCGATTCGATTCAATCGCTGCTTGAGCCTTTTGCTGACTCCATGCAGCAAATTCATCCTGTTCTGCACGTGAGATTTCATACTTTTCAGCAAGATTTTCAGCTGTGATTCCCATATGGTAGTTATTTTCCGCACACCATAAACCGTCTTGAATCATGCTGTCTAACATTTTCTGATCGCCCATTTTGAAACCGTTGCGTCCGCCTTTTAACAGGTATGGAGCTTGACTCATACTTTCCATTCCACCTGCAACAACGATTTCAGACTCCCCAGCAAGAATGGCTTGTGTTGCTAAGTGAACAGCCTTTAAGCCTGATCCACAAACCTTATTAATGGTAAAAGCTGGTGATTCTTGAGGAATACCCGCTGCAAGAGAAGCTTGTCTTGCCGGATTTTGTCCTAATCCTGCTTGTAATACGTTCCCCATAATAACTTCATCCACATCATTTGGATTAATTCCAGCTTTTTCAATAGCTGCTTTAATGACAGTTGTACCTAACTGAGTGGCTGATACATTTTCTAAACTCCCTAAGAAACTACCAATAGCTGTTCTTACGGCACTTACAATGACAACTTCATTTACTGACATTCTGATCTCCTCCAAAGCTGATTTATGTATTTGAATAATTCCTCACAAATTTTACACCATTTAGCCCTACTTTTTGCGACAAACAATTCGACAAATTCAGAGTTATGTATTTATTACTTTCACCCTTTATTAATCAAAAATCTATTAAACTTTTTTAAAAATTAGGGATTAAACCAATGAATGGCAACGGAAAATGTCACATTCAAAAAAAACAATAGTGTAAGGGCACTTATGTTGAAATACATTAAAAAATGACGAATTTTGTAGAAAAATATTTATTTGAATTATTTTTCAATATTATTTATTCAAAATATTAACAATAAAAAAGAGAGAGAAAACCAAATTCTCCCTCTTAGCTTTGGCTATGCAATTTAAATTACTAATCCCCCATCCACACTTAAGATCGTTCCGTTTATATAATTGGCTTTATCTGAAGCCAAAAATAAGTACGCTGCGGCAATGTCTTCTGGTTTTCCAAGTTTCTTGAGCGGTGTCTTTTCCTTCATAAACTCAAGGACTTTATCTGGCACGGCAGCCGTCATGCCTGTTTCAATGAAGCCTGGAGCGACTGCATTGACCCTAATCCCTTTTGGACCAAATTCTTTTGCCCAGCTCTTGGTCAACCCAATTACACCAGCTTTGGTTGCCGCATAATTTGTTTGACCAATATTCCCATATAAACCGACCACTGAGGATGCGTTGAGAATAACCCCTGCCCCCTGCTTTAACATATAAGGAGCAACCGCTTTCGTACATTTAAAAACCCCGGAGAGGTTTACAGAAATTACTTTTTCCCAAGCGGATTCATCCATTTTTGTAAGAAAGCCGTCTAGTGTAATTCCAGCATTATTGATGAGAATGTCGATTCGGTCGTGCTTTTCTACTGTGGCACTGACCATCTTTTCAATCTGTGCACTGTCTGTTACATCCACTTTAAAAAACGCTAACTTTTCACTATTTAATTCTTCTAATGCATTTTTCCCAGCTGACTCATCATAATCACAAATTACAACACTTGCACCCTCTTGAAGAAATTGTTTTGCCGTTTCTTTGCCGATTCCTTGTGCACCACCAGTAATTAACACGACCTTTTCATTAAATTCCAATACTATCACCTCATTTTTACTATTCTCAAAAGAACAACTACACTCATCATCATCCCAAGGCACATTGATAAAGAAAACAACAAAACAATTATAATAAGGGGGACGAAACCCATTATTACCATTTTTAACCATAGTATGCTGAATTCTTTCTACTTATAACTTTTGTTAAATTCCTAGGTCATTTCGCGAAAAAGTGAGAATTTTGTCAAAAAATGAAGAAATGTATTTTGTGAATTTTTAAACTTTCTCCTTTTAATATTCCAAACAAGTTAGTATGATGGATACGTCAACAAAAAAGTAATCAAGGAGGTAGAAAGAATGAACCAAGATTTTAATTTTTATGATATGTGGAAAGATTTTTATTCCCAATCTAGTAAATTATTTGATGGAAAATTGGGTACGGAAGACTTTAATGTTTATGATATGTGGAAAGATATTTATTCCCAATCCAGCAAATTATTTGATGAAAAATTCGGCAATGATTACCCTTCTCAAGGGATGGGACAGTTGTTGGAGATGAATCTTCAATTTAAAAAAATGATCGATGAATCTACATTAAAATATTTAGAGTTTATGAATGTTCCATCTCGAAATGACATCGCTAACATTTCATCGTTAATTGTTAATGTGGATGCAAAAGTTGACGACCTTGAAGAAAAACTGGAACAAAAATTAGAAAATAATGAAGGTCAGTTGTCATTTAAATCAGAATTGTCAAATGTTAAAAAAGATGTGAAGAATTTGGATAATAAATTGAATCAAATTCTTACTCTGTTAAATACACAAAAAGAAAAGAAATAAAAACGGATTACATATTAGCATGTAATACAAAATAATGGATTAAACCAGCAGGATTATTTAAACAACTACTATAGATGAGGTGCAGAAAAATGACAGAATTAAAAGGCAAAGTAGCGATTGTAACAGGCGGCAGCAGAGGTATCGGTGCATCGATTGCATTAGAACTAGCTAAGAATGGCGCGAAAGTTGTTATTAACTATAATATCCGCAGAGAATTAGCAGATAAAGTAGTAGCAGAAATTAATGAGTTTGGTGGAGAGGCATACGCTGTTCAAGCAGATGTTTCAGAAAGTAATGAAGCAGCATACCTTGTACAAGAAACAATCAATCATTACGGCAAATTAGATATCCTTGTAAATAATGCAGGAATTACAAGAGACAGCACGTTCAAAAAATTGAGCGAAGAAGATTGGAGAAAAGTAATCGATGTAAATTTAAATAGTGTTTACAACAATACTTCTGCTGCTCTACCTTACCTTCTTGAATCAGACGCTGGCCGTATTATCAACATTTCGTCCATTATTGGCCAAGCAGGCGGCTTTGGACAAACCAACTATGCAGCAGCAAAAGCAGGACTCATTGGATATACTAAATCACTTGCTCTTGAGCTAGCTAAAAGCAATGTAACTGTTAATGCGATTTGCCCTGGATTTATTGGTACTGAGATGGTTCAAGCCATTCCTGAAAAAGTTCTTGCAGGAATCGTTGAAAAAGTTCCACAAAAACGTTTAGGTAAACCAGAAGAAATTGCTCGTGGTGTCGTTTTCTTATGTAAAGATGGTGACTATATCACTGGTCAACAATTAAATATTAACGGTGGACTTTACATGTAATTGTCATGAAGGTACAACTTTCTTTATATATTAAGAGAGTAAATAAATTTTGTAAGGAGTGAACAGTCATTAACGTTTTGATGCCAAAAGAATGGAATGGTGTACTCGAATTTGCGCCTGAAAAGTATCAAGAGATGTATCAACGTGTCTACAGGGCAACTCAAGTGTTAACGACCGAGCCTGAACCGGAAGTAGCACCTACACCGAAAGAAGTTGTTTGGACTAGAAATAAAACGAAGCTTTACCGGTATATTTCTGACCAACCAAAAAAATATAAAACTCCCCTTCTTTTAGTTTATGCTCTAATCAATAAACCATATATCTTGGATTTAACTAAAGGTGGCAGTTTAATAGAATATCTAGTTGAGCGTGGGTTTGATGTTTATCTCCTTGACTGGGGTACACCAGGTTACGAAGATAGAAATATGAAACTAGATGATTACATTATGGACTATATCCCTCGTGCAGTTCGTAAGGTATTGAGAAAATCTAAAGCTGAGGAAGTATCGATTCTTGGTTATTGCATGGGTGGAACAATTACGTCTGCATTTGCGGCACTACACCCTGAATTACCAATTCGCAACCTTATCTTTATGACTAGTCCGTTTAATTTTGAAAATAGCGGTTCATATGGTCCGATGCTGGATGAGCGCTATTTCGATATTAATAAAGTCGTAGAAACCCTTGGTGTGATTCCACCAGAAATGATTGACTTTGGAAATAAAATGATCAATCCAATGGGAACCAACTTTGGACCATTAATTAGTCTCGTAGAGCGTGCTGATAATGAGAAATTTATTAAAAGCTTTAAACTTCTACGAAAATGGTTAAATGACGGGATTCTTTTCCCTGGTGAAGCCTACCGTCAGTGGATTAGAGACTTCTACCAAAATAATAAACTGATCAAAGGCGAAATGGTTATTCGAGGTAAAAAGGTTAAACTTGAAAATATCAAGGCTAATGTGCTCAATTTAGCTGGGGTAAACGACCTAATTGCCCCGCCACATCAAGTTGAGGCATTGATGAATGTGATTTCAAGTAAGGATAAAGAATTTAAAGTGTTACCTGTTGGACATACTTCGATTACTTTTGGCAGTCAAGCCACAAAAATAACGTACCCAACGATAGCGGATTGGTTAGAAGAAAGATCCAACTAAACCAATTTTAAATGAGTGTCCCTATAGGGGCACTTCTTTTATTTTATCTAGTGAAAAAGTAATGGCAGGTAAACAATTGGGCAATAGTGGTAAAATTAATTATAGGTAATTTTTAGGAAAAAAACAAGTACAATATACAGAATTTATATTAAATTTAATGAATTCAAATAATTTAGAAATAATAAACCGTAAAGAAAAATACCACAGTATTAAATACTGTGGTAGGAATACGGCTAACAACAATATCCAAAAGGATGCAAAGGAGGATTTGGCGGGAATGACCATTTTGGCTGCAACGATGGATCCCTCCAATGCCATGCTCCTAATGCAGCAGCACAGGCATCAATCAAATGGCTTTCCTCATCAATAAAAACAGGAAGATTGGTTAATTTTTGCTCCGCAAACCAGTCTCGAATCCAGGTTCTTGCTGTGAGAATTTGTTTGTAGCTCAAGACATATTCCAGATCCCCTTCAAGAAGTCTTGATCCAATCACTGCACCTGGATGCACCTCCACAATCGAAATCGCATATCTTGCAGCTAGATTCCCTATTTCTCTACTAAGCTTAATTCCTCTAAGAGTAAGATATACCATTCGATTTAAAGTTGGCGGCATGATGGATCCAGGTCTCATCCCAATTGAGACAATATACTGACGAAGCTGTTTATCCCCTTGCCGATCCCCTCCCCCATCTTCATACGATAAAGGGGCATCGATCCCGATAACGACTTCATCTAATTGACTTTGAGTCTCTACTTCTTTTAAAATGTCCAAATCCCCTATATTCCTAATTAATTTCAAGAAATTTAATTGACCATTTTGTTGGTTAAATACAGTCAATACAGTATCTTTGTGATTACTTGGACCCGCTAAATCAATACCAATCACTCTCATAAGCAAACCACTTTATAAAAATTAATACTCATCACTAAACCCTGAAAATCCAATCGAGGCAGAAGAAAGATCTTGATCCCATTCTTGTTTTTGTTGTTTTTGCTGCAGCGATTTTAAATCCGCACAAAGACGTTTCACATCCACTTTTTGTTCATAATGCCATTCAAGGGCAATCGATGTATATAATTCATTAAGCTGCGCATAGGAGAAATCCTTAGTCGAATCAATGACCTGTTGAATCTCGTCCTCTGAAAGAATTCGAGCAATATTCTTATTTAATAAATACTGGTAACGGAGCTCCTTCGTCGGCACATGAATCTCATACGCACGGTCAAACCGGCCAGAGCGATTCATGAGTGCAGGGTCAATTTTTTCAGGATAATTTGTCGTCCCAATAATGAAAATGCCTTCCTTCGAAGTAGCACCGTCTAAGATGTTCAAGAAGACAGAACGGACACTCGCAGGCATGGAATCAATATCCTCAATAACTAATACCAATGGTGTTAACTTCAATACCGATGTAAAGACCTCTTTTATGGTATAACTCGATGTAAATTCTGTGATCTGCCAATAAGCAACTGGAGCGTTAATGCTGCTGGCGATCGATTTCACGAGGGTGGTCTTACCATTACCAGGCTTACCATAGAGCAGAATTCCGCGCTTATAAGGAATGTCATAGGTTTTGAAAAACTGGCCGCTTTCCGAGAAGAATTCGTCAATCGAACGGTAAATTTCACGCTTTAATGAATCCTCTAAAAAAACATCTTCTCTTCTAACCAATGTAGTAATACTATCAATCTCTGTTTCCACACCATCTTCCGTATCCGTAAAAACAGTAACATAGTTCTTAATATATTCTCTTTTTCTTTTCAGGACATACTTCAAAAAGGCTACTAAGCACGCATCATTTTTGGCAAAAATAAAATCACGAGTCATTTCCCCATCACTTTGATAAATGACTAATCTTGCTAGCGCCAACTGATAGTTTGGATAGTAAAAGAGACCGTTGATAATCCGTGGTTTAATAATCAGCTCCATCACCTTATCGGTATGGTTAGATGAGATGGTCTTGGTCTCCCCTTCTTTATAAATATGACAAATCAATTGTACTTCCGGAGATTCCTCTTTCAAGTCTTCCTCAAGAATATCCCAAATTTCATTGGAAGTATCTTCATCAGAATACATTTGAAAGTCGATTCCCACTTCATTAACGAGTTTTTCTTGAATGGTAGAAACGATTTTGCCGTAGTCGTAATAATAAGGGAATGCTTCCCGGTCGATTTTATTAGTGTCAAACAAAACATTATTTTTCATCTAATTCTCCTTATTCTTATAAGTCATGAAACCTTCCCATCAATATCGTATGATAGTCATTTCCATCAGATAGGATCTTGTCCTTTTTTAAAATACCTTCCACTTCAAAACCAAATTTTTCATAGAGTTTAATGGCTTTATCATTGGTTTCGAGAACAGCCAACGATATTTTCTTAACTCCGTTTAAGTCCGCCCATTGGACAGATTCTTGTAATAAGTTTTTCCCGATTGCATATCCCCAGAATTCTCTTAAAACACAGACACCAAATTCCACTTTATGTGCAAATCTTTTCAATTTGCTTCCTTCGCATCTGGAAAAACCTACAATTCTCTCATTGACCTCAACAACTAAAAATATATTACTCTTACTTTCTGTATCTTCTTTAATTATCTGTTTGAAACCTGATTCATCAATAAACGCTTCGCCTTTTTCTCTATCCAAATTCTCTGTTTCCCCATCGATCTGCAATCTAACTTCTGACAAGCTCATTGCATCCGTCTCATTTGCAGACCTAATGATATAGCGTAAATTATTCAAAAAATATTCCGTCGGTTCTACTCTCATAACGATCCCCTCCTTTTAATAGGACCATATTCTCATAATTGGAGGGTCCTTCTCTCCTATGTTATAGCACATACGTTTAGTAAAAGAAATGGTTGATTTTCTTTATCCGTAAAGACAAGACTTGAGAGTCATAAATTGCACATATGCAGCCTTTTCCCTGTATATAATGCAATAAGGCAATTATTGGGAAACGCAAAGGAGGTTGCCCCAATAGATGAATTCCCCATTAACTGAGCAGCAAATGCTGACCATCATTAAAAAAGGTCTGAAGAAATCTCAAAATCCTAAACAGATTATGATTATTGGTGCAGGGATGGCTGGACTCGTCGCGGCCTCTTTATTAAAGGAAGCTGATCATAGTGTCACCATTTTGGAAGCAAATGATAGAGTGGGCGGACGTGTTTATACAATAAGAACGCCTTTTAGCGAGAACTTATATTTTAATGCCGGACCGATGCGAATTCCCGAAAAACATCAATTAACCATTGAATATATTAAAAAATTTAAGTTGCCTACCAATCTATTTATAAACCGAACTCCAAATGACATCCTCTACGCCAATGGCATTAAAACAAGGCTTCAATTGTATGAGAAGGATCCCAGCATTTTAAAATACCCCGTTACTCCAAATGAAAAAGGAAAATCAGCGGAAGAACTTTTGTTATCTGTCGTCCAACCGATCATCGATTTTATAAACAAAGATCCAAAAAAGAATTGGCCTCTTATAGAAAAACAATATAGAAATCTATCGTTAGGCTCTTTCTTAGACTACTATTTTTCTGTCGGTGCAAATGATATGATTGGTGTGCTTATTGACTTGGAAGCGTATATGGGGATGACCTTTGTAGAGATATTACGAGAACTCATCATCTTAAGCGGAACGAAGAATTTTTATGAAATAACGGGTGGAATGGATCTATTGCCTAAAGCCTTTCAACCACAATTATACGAAAATATTTTGTTTAACCAAAAATTAATGAAAATATCTCAACATCAAAACAATGTAACCATTCATTGTAAGCACCAGAAGACCGATCAGAGCTTAAGCATGACTGGTGACCTTGCCATCGTGACTATTCCATTTTCAACGCTCCGGTTTGTGCAAGTCGAGCCCTATGAATCCTTCTCCTATTTTAAAAGGACAGCGATTCGTGAACTCAATTATATGGCCTCCTCTAAGATTGCCATCGAGTTTAAAAGTAGATTTTGGGAGAAAGCAGGGCAATTAGGTGGTAAATCAATCACCGATCTGCCCATTCGATTTTCCTATTATCCAAGCTATGGTATTGGTTCAAAAGGACCTGCGGTTGTTATTGCGAGTTATACTTGGGCAGATGAGGCTTTAACCTTGGAGAGTCTATCTGAAAGAGAGATGATCCAAATTGCACTAAAGAACTTGGCTGAAATATTTGGGAATCAGGTTTATTCAGAATTCGTTACAGGTGCAGCTTTTAGCTGGAGTAAAAACCCATATTCTTGCGGAGGTTTTACCTCTTTTGAACCGGGTCAGGACGTTGAGCTATATCCGTATATTTCTAAACCCGAGGGAAGAGTACACTTTGCTGGTGAACATACCGGCCTTACCCACGGCTGGATTCAAGGGGCAATTGAATCCGGGATCCGTGTGGCAAATGAAGTGAATGACATACCTAAGTAATTTAATATAAAAGGCTGCGAGGCAGCCTCTTCTTTTCCTATAAATGATAAGTTTTATTTTAGCGTTTTTGTCATAATAAAATCTATTTGTTCCTCATCACCCATATAAAAAGAGTGTGCGCCAGTTTGAACAAACCCCATTTTCTTATAAAAAGCAATAGCATTTTCATTTTTTTCCCATACGCCCAGCCAGATTTTCTTTTTATTACGTTCGATTGCTATTTCCATAGCTTTATTTATCAAATATTTTCCAAGCCCGTGTTTTTGAAATTTGATCCCTATATAAATCCTCTCGATTTCAAGTGATTCATCCCCCATTTCCTCAGACTGAGCCTCTTTGGTATTGATTTTTAAATATCCAGCGACCTCTTTATTAAAATATACAAAAAAGAATTCAGAAGAAATATTGGATAATTCTTTTTCTATTTGATTTAAGTTGAATGCCCTTTCTAAATAGGCTTTCATATTTTCGGGTGAGTTCTGGTCTTTAAATGTTTCATTAAATGTTTCGTAACTAATTTCTTGTAGTGTATGTAAATCTTCAAGGGTACACTTCTTTATGATTATAGTCATTTTAATTTTGTCACTCCTTTATTAACTAATAATTTCTCTTGTTCCCCTTTTTTACAAATTCCCAGTCTACTTCAATATTTTTACGAACTCTTTGAAGAAGAGTAAACATGGTTTCTACTTCCCTTTCGGAAAATCCCTCTAATGCTACCATGTTGGAATAATCATTTTCTCTTCTTATGAAAGGATAAACATAATTCCCTTTTTCCGTTGGAAAGAGTTTTTTTATTTTCTTGTTTTGTTGGTCCTCTTTTTTTTCTATAAAACCACTCATTTCAAGTTTTTTTATCGCACGAGCTGCAGTTGTTCTGTCTACCTTTATCATTTCAGCTAACTTCTCTTGAATGATTCCTGGATTTTCACATATTCGAACAAGGTACAAATACTGCCCTTTTGTCAGGTCATATTCTTTAAATTCTATATTACTTATCGAATCCAAGGCCCTTGCGATCATTCCAATTTCGCGTAGAATTTCTTTCATGATTTTTCTCCTTTCTTCGTTTTTTTGTTGCATTTACTACAAAAAGTAATATGAATAAAATGTAACCTAATTTTATTGCATTTACAACAATTAAATAAATTTAATCAAATACAAAATCTGACAATGTTCGACGGTTACATTTGTTAGAATAGTTGTATAAATGTAATCAAACTGTAATCTATGACATAAATACATAGTTTAAGAGAATGAAATATTTAAAGCTTGGATATCATCAGATTTAGGAGGGAACTTTATGGAAAGCACAGCAGTAACTAAAGAAATGGACTTAAAACTCGAAAATTCAGTAAAGTGGTTCGCAAACTGGAGGTTTATTACCGGAAGTCTTCTCTTCATGATCATACTCTTGATTGCAGCAATCTGGTACTATCAAGCAAACCATTTTAATTCAAATATCAAGATTAATGGGATAAACGTGGGTGGAATGACCGCTGATCAGGCATTAAAGAAATTAAAAACTACTATATTGAAAAATACCGTCTATGTCGGTGATCAACAAGTTTTCGATGGAAAAGATACAAAAATGAGATTTATGAAAAGTGACCTGCCCCAAGTCAAAAAAATACTAAAGGGCCAGTGGACGTTTTTTCCTTCATCAAAAGCGAATAAATATTCCTTATGGCCTAGTAAACAAGATCAATATCGAAACGAAACGTTGAAAAAGCAAGTGGAAGAAAAGCTGTTAGCCATGAATCAAACGTTAAAAAAGCCAAAAGATGCGGAGGTTCGTTTAGTAAAAGGTCAAATAGTTGTCACTAACAGCGTTAGCGGAGATCAGTATGATGTCCCTAGTCTTTTGAAGGACTTTGAAAAACACAATTATGTTAGTGAAATCTATCTCAATCCAGTCTACATACAGCCCATTAAAGAATACAGCGAGTTTATAAAAAATCAACAGAAAATGCTAGAAGAATTCCTTGTGCAGACCGTTGATTATAAAGTACAGAACAAAGTTTTTAAGTTATCCGCAAAAGAATTAATTAAAAATGCATCTATTACAAAAGATTTGCAGATTAAGATTAATGATGAGGGTGAGGTTAAGAAAAAGATTGCTGAAATTAACCATTCTCAGTCCACACTAAACAAGGATTTCACATTCAAGAACCATTCAGGTTCGGTCATATCGGTTAAAGGAAAAGGCTATGGCTGGGCCATAAATGTTGATAAAGAAATCCCCCGTATTGTGAAAGCTTTTGAAAGTGGGAAGAAATCAGTTTCCGCCTCGAATATTTACGGAAATGGATGGAAAGGTGAAGGCTACGGATATGACACTGTCAAGAACAATGGGATTGGCAATACGTATGCTGAGGTCTCCATAGCAGCGCAGCGAATTTGGATTTACAAAAATGGGAAGTTAGTCGTCACAACGAATGTGGTTACAGGCAATCATAGTACCCAACATGATACATCACCAGGAGTGTGGTATATCCTTTATAAGCAAACACCTGCTGTCCTAACGGGCAGAGAAAACGGAAAAATTACCTATCAGACACCGGTTCAATATTGGGTCCCTTTTACGAATGACGGGCAGGGATTCCACGATGCCAACTGGAGGTCAAACTTTGGTGGTAATATCTATAAAAGCAATGGATCCCATGGCTGTGTCAACACCCCGCCTAGCGTTATGAAAACGGTATATGACAATCTCAGCACTTATGATCCGGTTGTCGTTTATTGAGGCATTTGTAAAGACTGAAGGAGCAGCCCTAGAATGATGTATGGCTCTTTTACGTCTTTGCTTAAAATCCTATATAAAAAGGAGAAACATTCCATCATGTTTCTCCTTTTTTAACGTATTATTTTAAGGGGTTTCATCGCTTTTGTACTCTAAAATATCTCCAGGTTGACAATCCAACGCTTTACATATTGCTTCTAGCGTGGAAAAACGAACCGCTTTTGCTTTCCCATTTTTTAGAATGGAAAGGTTCGCCATTGTAATCCCAACCCTCTCCGAAAGTTCAGTTACGCTCATTTTCCTTTTCGCCAGCATCACATCAATATTGATTATTATCGCCATTGTTCTCACCTCAGACCGTTAAATCATTTTCTGATTTTATATCAATCGCTTCTTTCAAAAGCTTCTGGAGAACAGCTGCAAAAACTGCAATCACAAGTGAAGCAAAGGGAACAATCAATCCGACAAAGATGACACCTGGGGCGTCGTCTTTATCCGCAAAGAGATAGAATAGCGGTAAGACGAGT
Organism: Neobacillus sp. KR4-4; assembly: GCF_042136325.1. Lineage (NCBI taxonomy): Bacteria > Bacillati > Bacillota > Bacilli > Caryophanales > Bacillaceae > Neobacillus > Neobacillus sp. KR4-4. The sequence continues at coordinate 76,084 of NZ_JBHHJU010000012.1, read as the reverse complement.
ACATGCAAGATACTGATTGTGATGGCACATTGTTTGATTTTCTTTAATGCATTTACAGACAATTCGGAGAAAGCTTCATTTTTGTCAATATGGCGTAACAGTTTGAATGCTTGGTACAAAGCAAAGTAAAAAGGAATCGCTGATGCATAAAAAATAATGGAAACGAAATATTTTATAGAAGAAAAATCAGGTAGCAATTTTGCTGCAAGATTTCCAAGCTCAGGTACCAAAAAGATGCACAACGCAAGAACTGGAATTCCTATAAAAATAACAGCTACCTTTAAGAAGAGTGTCGTAACTTGTTTCATAAAAGCACCTCACATAATTAATTATAATCTGATTTTATATCATTATTTATCGTTTATCAATAAAAACTTATTGGTTTTAATTATATACTTGTTGTTATAAGTATATTCTTTTATTTTTAAATAGTAAAAAGCATTCCTTCTTTGCAAAGAAATGCTTTTTTACTTGTATCGAGTTAATTTTATTATTTAATGTTTGTAGTTGTTTTGCGATTACGGCCCTTTGTCTTAGGCTTTATAAGTTTGACTCACTTCAACTTTTACATTTTGTTTTTTTATTACAATCACAAATAGGCTGGCTAACAAGCAAAACATTCCTGCTAGAACAAAGGCCCATGTATAGGATGTGAAGATATTATAGATAATCCCTGCTCCACCGGCTGCCACAGCAGAACCTAATTGGTGGGCAGCAAAGATCCAGCCATAAACCACGACACTTTTTTCAATCCCAAAAATTTGCCGTGAAATGTTAATCGTTGGTGGTACAGTTGCGATCCAATCTAATCCATAAAAAACGGAAAAAATAATAAGTAGCGTAATTGAACCTTTGGCTAGTGCTAAGGGAAGTAAGACGAGTGAAGCCCCTCTTAAACCGTAATACCAAAACAGCAGCCACCGGTTATCAAACCGATCCGAAAGCCATCCAGAAAGAGTGGTTCCAATTAAATCAAAAATCCCCATAAACGAAAGCATCGAAGCCGCCGTGACGGCCGTAAATCCAAAGCCAATACAATAAGAAATAAAATGAGTACCAATTAATCCACTTGTTGAAAGCCCGCAAATAAAGAAACTGCCTGCAAGTAACCAAAATTCCTTCACTTTTACTGCTTCAAACAATGTACGAAAGGCGATAATGATTGGATTATTCTTTACAACGACTTGCTGTCCAGGCGGTTCTTTTTCTAATCCATAACGAAGCAGCCCTATTTCTTTTGGTGAATTCTTCATAAAGAGTAGGATGATAATCAACATAATGAAGCTCAGGATAAGAATAAAACCAATTGCCCATTTCCAGGAAGATTCTTCGATAATAATCGCTAACAGCGGTAGAAGGATTAGTTGTCCTGTCGCTGTACTCGCAGTCAAAATGCCAACTGCAAGTCCCCTTCTTTTTTCAAACCAATGATTGGCAACATAAGGGCTTAATATCGTTAAGAACAGCCCCGATCCAAGGCCAATGATTACTCCCCAAATGATCATTAATTGCCAAGGTTCCGTCATAAAAAGAGTCAGCAAAACTCCAACCATTAGTGTAGACATCGCCAAAACCATCATTTTCTTTAAACCAATTTCCTCTAACAGCGCCGCCATAAAAGGGCCAGAAAACCCGTATAGCAGCAGGTTAAGGGCAAACGCCATCGAGATTAGTGAACGATCCCATCCGAAGGCATTTTCCAAAGGGACAATCAAGACCCCTGAGGAGGATCGAACAATTCCTGCTACGATAATAGAAAAAAATGTGATCAATAAAATAAACCAACTATAATGTATCCGTTTCAAGTCTTTTTATCCTCCGGTTGTTGGGAATTTTCAGAATAAGTTTATAATAACATACCTGTCAACAGTAATAGTTCATCCATAAATCCCTCCAAGAGTCCATGACAGTGCACCTTTTTTTTAGAAGAAAGCTTTTGAAATGAAAAGCCCGATTTCCGCTTCAATCACGAAGCAAAATCGGGCTTGTTTTTTGTTGTGGGAATCAATTTTTACTTCTTAGAATCTCATTCACGGTGGTTCTCATGGAATAAATAACGGTTTTCTTGTAATGCGCAGCAATAAAAAGAACTCGGATTTGTTCGGACCGCGATAGTTGTTTAAAACGAGGTTCTTGCTTTAAAAATGAGCGGACGATTGACCAGCTGGCCGGCATTAAAGGAAAGTCATCCAGGGGTTGTTTGTTACGGAATCGATGAAACCACGAGAACATTCCAGTGGAACTACTGCTTTTATCGACTATACAGGGAGCGTAAATATTTTTCGTATGTTTTTTAAGGGATTCGAATCGATCTTGCCCGCTAACAATAATATAATTGCCATCTTTGCGATTTTTTTTGACAACCAACACAAACATGCAATCCCACATGACTCTCTGCAGTCTCTTAAGGTGCTCTGTAATTTTCATCGATAAATCTGGCTTAATCTTGGTTAGAGGAATATACTGGATCGTGAATTTCATACTCAGCCCCTCCTATGTTTTCATTTTCCTTCCCTCAGTTTCTTATAGCAGGTGCGTTATACTATTGAAATCCGTTTTTAAGATCCCTATTTAAAAATGTATGATGAAGGGCGCATGTCACATACGAAGTATGTAAAAACAATTCAAGAGGTTTCCGGTTATTATAAGTCATGTGTTAGGCCCCAATCTGGTAAATAGACGGAAAATTTCCGCTTAATTCGTAATTATCATTAAAAAAGGCATAAATAGGCGGAGAGATTCCGCCTATTTACTCAAAAAATTTGAAAAAGTGAGATTTTTCTTTGCATAACAGGAAAAACTCCGCTTATTTACCCCGAAACGAGCTCCATTCTTCATTTAACCGGAAATTCTCCGCTTATTTCTTTTGCTGGTTAACTATTAAAGAATCAAGGGATTCTTTTCTCTACAACTCTTCTCCCCGAGTCTCAATAATATGCTTATACCAATGGAATGAAAGCTTTTTCTTTCGGTTTAAGTGATCCTTATGATCCACATAGATAAATCCGTATTGTTTTTTATACCCATTTAACCAGCTCAAAAGATCAATCACAGACCAGGCATAATACCCTTTCAGATGGATGCCTTCTTTAATCGCACGCTTAACGACTTTCAAATGTTCCTCAATATATTTTATCCGTGGCACATCAACAATTTCACCCTCGATGATCGGATCTTCATCACCCAGGCCATTTTCAGTGACATACATTTTAATATCACCATAACGATCTTTTAGCATATGCAGGCCGTCTAAGAATCCTTCCGGCGAGATTTCCCAGCCCCATTTTGTATAGGTTTTATCCTCCATCTTCACAGTTCGATAGAAATAATCAAAAGACGGGTTTCCTGGTGCTAAAGTAGAGGTTTCTCGTGAGTGTTCCAACGATGATGCAGTTTCATGATTTTTTTCCACTCGGATTGGCTGATAGTAATTAAGTCCAATAAAATCATTTTTACTTGCATTTCTTTTTAACGCATTAAGCTCTTCTTCTGTCCAGATTGGTGTCCAGCCCTTCTCCTCTAACTGCTCAACCACATAGGACGGATATTCTCCTTTTAAAATAGGGTCATAGAACCAAAAAGTTTCATATTCATTGGCATGTCTTGCTGCCAATACATTCTCAGATTGATTATCGACACTGAAGGCAGGTAAGAACACATGGGTAATCCCGATCTCTCCGTACTGATTCAGTTCCTTATAAACTTCTACCGCTTTTGCATGGGCATAAAACACATAATGCGTTGCTTGGAAGTATTTTTTCTCATCGTTTTGAATTCCAGGTGGATGTGCTCCTTTTAAATAGCCTAATCCTGTAAACATCACTGTTTCATTAAAGGTAATCCAATGTTTGACACGATCCCCGAATGCCTGATAACACACTTCTGCATACTTCACAAAAGCTTCTGCTGTTCGTTTATTCGTCCATCCTCCGTCTTCTTCGAGCGTCAATGGCAAATCCCAATGATACAGGGTAACAAAAGGAACGATTCCATACTTTAAACATTCATTAATGATATTATTATAAAATTCCAAGCCTTTTTCATTAACGTCCCCGTCCCCTGTTGGTAATATCCTCGCCCAAGAAATCGAAAACCGATACGATTCAAGCTCCATCTCTGCCATTAATTTAATATCTTCTTTATAACGATGATAATGATCAATCGCTACATCTCCGTTCGTCCCTTCATATGTTTTCCCTGGAAGCTTTGAAAAGACATCCCAATTGGTAACACCTTTCCCATCTTCATTCCATGCACCTTCTATTTGATACGAAGCAGAAGCTGCTCCGAATAAAAAATCATGTGGAAACTTCATTTTATACCCTCCTTTCCTTAAAATATGACTGCAAAAATCTGATAAAACACAAAGATAGTATCTACAGTAATGGAATACTTTAATGCAATTCCATCCTCATTAATTGCTGAGATAAAATTGAATTCCCTCATAAGCTTGAATCGTACAGTCCAATTAGGAAATATTAAGTTTGTATAATTAACAAAAATGTGGAGGTCATACTATGGCACGAAAAAAAGACAAGTTTGCCGTTTATTTGGGAAATATTGCGACGAATTTAAAAGAAAGTGCAAACTATTTTGCTGATTATAAACTGAAAAATGTAAGTGACCTGAAGATTTTTTCCGAAAAAATGAAGGAATATGAAAACAAGGGGGATTCTTTAGTCCATGAAGTGATCAAAGATTTACATAATGCGTTTATCACCGTTATCGAACGTGAGGATATTTTAACACTGACAATGAGTATGGATGATGTTTTAGATGGCTTAGAACATACTGCTGCCTTGTTTGAAATGTATTCAATTATTAATGCTGATGATTATATGCTTCGGTTTGTTGAAGCCATCCGAAGCTGTGCGATTGAAATTGAAACAGCTGTTGAAATGCTGGCATCAAAGAAATTACAAAATATGAGGGAGCATGCAATTACCATAAAAGATTTGGAATCGAAATGCGATGCGATATTACGTGAATCCATTACACATTTGTTTGCAAATGAAAAAGATCCGATTCGTATTATTCAATATAAAGAAATCTATGAAGAACTTGAAAACATTGCAGACTTCTGTCAAGTCGTCGCCAATACATTGGAAAGTATTATCATGAAAAATGCATAATCACCTTCCTGATAAAACTTAGGTAAATTCAAGTCAGTCCATTTTGGAGGAATAAATGACGATTATCGTTATCATCCTTATACTTGCGTTAATCTTCGAATTCATTAATGGTTTCCATGATACCGCAAACGCCATTGCGATGTCAGTTTCTACAAAGGCCTTATCACCGCGATTTGCCGTTTTCTATGCAGGCGCCTTAAACTTTGTCGGTGCTTTAACTTCACAAGCGGTTGCGAAATCAATAGGCGGAAAGATTGCCGATCCTTTCCAAATAGAAAATGGATTGTTAATCGTCATTGCTGCACTGATTGCCGCGATTTTTTGGAACCTTTTAACCTGGTACTATGGGATTCCTTCTTCATCTTCCCATACGTTAATCGGTTCAGTGGCAGGTGCAGTTATATTTGGATCCGGTTTTGATGCAATAAACTGGGAAGGATTCACCGATATTATTAAAGCCCTAATCATTTCGCCCTTTTTAGCATTTGGTGTTGGATTTATCATCATGAAAATATTAGCGATTATCTTTAAGAATGCCAATCCATATCGAGCAACGAGAGGCTTTCGGGGATTCCAAATCATCGCCTCTGGGCTAGCGGCATTTTCTCACGGAGGAAACGATGGCCAAAAAACGATGGGGATCATTGTCTTCGCTTTGGTGGCAGGCGGATTCCAATCGACATTGGATGTCCCGTTTTGGGTACAAGTCCTCTGTGCTGGTACTATCGGTCTTGGTACCATGATTGGTGGAATGCGGATTATTAAAACCGTTGCTAAAAAAATCTTCAAAGTAAAACCAATCAATGGATTTGCCGCAGATTTAACCTCATTTGCCGTTTTACAAGGGGCAACCATGTTTGGACTCCCCGTATCAACGACACATGTGTCTTCATCTGCGATATTAGGCGTGGGATCGTCCAAGCGGTTTAAGGGTGTGAACTGGGGAGTCGCGATACGAATAGTTACAACGTGGGTGATTACATTGCCTATATCAGCATTGATAGCCGGGTTGGTAATGATGGTATTAAAACTTTTCATATAAGAATATATCAATTATCGTAAACATAAAAAGAGAGGCCAAAAACAATTGAAAATCCGTTGTTTTTGACTCTCTTTTTTAAAGTTTAAGGAGCCTGTCCCTATAAAGCTACAATGTTTCTGTTTCTAGTCGAAAACCTTCCACGATGACATCTTCATCGATCTCCAACAGTAGGCATCGTTTTCCTTGATACATAATATATTTTATGTTTTTAAGGTCTTTTGGGTCGATAGATAAATTTGCCACATTTGTATCGATCTTTATCTTTTTAGGAATTAAATTGCTTGCTTTGAACTCATGGGTTTCGTCTGCCAGCACATCTTTAAAGGCATGTTCCACTTGGGCAGTATCTACGTTTTCGACCCCGCTTACTTCTAAGATGCGTCCAATGTCTTTATAATCCAACATAGGGGCTGCACTTTCTTCGTTTTCTTCATTCTCTTGGATCACTTTATCAATTTCCTCATAAACATTGGAAATGACTTTGGAATCCACTTGATCCCCAATTACTTTTTTTAAAATCAGTTCAAAACCATCTTTATCTTCGTCTGCCGTGATGATTTCCTCACAATTAAGGACCTGTTCAATAAACGTAAAATCCGGTTCATTGGCTTTCCCCGCACAATAAAGAATATGGTTTACGTCTGAAGAATTGTCATTAAATGCAGGGAAAAGAAAGCCAGACATTGGAGATTGCAAATTAATGATTGGATCAAAGACCGTATTCGATTTAAATTCTTTCTCGACATAATCAAATAGCAAGGCCTTTTTCGGCTGATCCGTTCTATTAAGACTGCAAAGAATGAAATGGTTGGAATAGACTTCGTCATCCCCGCCTTCTTCTGATTCTGAATCCCGCTTCCTCGTCGGTTTACGATATTCTCCGCGGATAAACGTCACGACCGTATCAAATTCATACACCGTATGAGCAAACATTTTTCCAACCATAGCGAACATGTATTCCAGCCAATCTTCGGTTGTGTCAGCCTGTAACCCATCATAGAGAATCGACTGAGTGCTGTCTTCAGCATCACGCTGGAATTTTAGCTCGAACAGTTTGGAATCAAGTTGACCGGTCAAAACCTTTTTAAAATTTCCTAAAAACAATTCTTGTGTTTCTAGTTCTAACATTTGAAACGGTTGACAAACGTGATGATAAATCTCCCCTGATTCTTTCTGAACATAGACATTGTAGATTTCATGAATGGCCAAGAGATCATTATTTAATTTAAATTGCTTGCGAATAGCAGCGACGTCGTTTTTATTCATCTATCTCAACTCCCATCCCTGATTATACTGTGCAGACACAAAAATAGAAATACATACAACTTCGTAGGTTAACATTTTGGAAAATTAATGAATGAAATCACCACTAGTCTTGAATATCTTTAATGATTGAGAATCATTAGCTTTTAAAAATCAAGTAAAAGAAAACGCACATTTTGGACCAGCCAAATGTGCGTTCTTTATTTAAAACCGTATTATTTTTTTTGCACTGTTGCAATATACTTTTTAACCACTTCGTAAACATAGTCTTGATTAGCCTCAGCTGTATTGGGGTTGTATGCTCCGCCATTTGTTTTATTATTAGAAAGAACGCGAATACCCAAGAATGCGACATCATACGCATCAGCAATTTGTGCTGCGGCCGCACCTTCCATTTCCTCAACAGATGTACCATAATTTGTATGGAACCATTTAATCCGATCGACTTCATTGTTCCAGACATCTGCTGAACCGATGGTCCCTTCAACCACTTTACCTTTGGTGTATTTATCTTTTACGGCATTAGCTGCTGCAAGAAGCTTCTCGTCGCCATAGTAGTAACGAACTTTTTCTGCATTCGGATCTGACCCGCTGCCTTCAGAAGCCATCAAGTCCATAGGCTTCCAAATCGATGGATCCATACCTTCATTTTCTGCCATATTACCTGTTTTTAAGGAACCAATATTTGTTGTTCTCTTTCCTAAAACAATATCAAATACGTTCAAACTTGGGTCATGCCCACCTGATGTCCCTTGATTAATAATCGCAATCGGGTTGTATTTTTCAATGGCTAATGCTGTTGCAGCCGCTGTATTTTCCATTCCTTTACCTGTTTTAGCAACGATGACAGGATAATTGTTCACCTTTCCTTTGTAAAAGACAAACGTTCCTGACTTTTCTACTTTCACTTTTTCTAATTTTTGTGCAAACTTTTCGGCTTCAATAGGCATCGGGCCTTGAATGAGGATAGGCCTTGCTGCCCCTTCTACTTTTTCTTCTACTAGTAAAGTAGAATTACGGAATGCAAAGAGCGATAAGAATAGTACAGCAATAACAGCTAATGGAACGAACCTCTTTAAGCTTTTGTTTTTCATAAAAACCTCTCCCATTTCTTTTGATGTTTGATCCACTCGGGTAGCCTTGTCCAAAGAAAAAGGTCTAGAAATGTAGATTGATATCTACCTTCTAGACCTACGAAAGTCAAAGTATTGATAATCTAGCAATAAGAATAAATCTTTGCTAAATTAATGAATGGCCAAGTCACAAAAAACGCCTAAGCGAAGCCGAATACTTTAACTCGTAGTCTAGTTCTTTCAATGGGAACCAGGTAGAGACACTCAGACCATATTTCCGAGTTTATACGAGTAAGGATATGTCAGTTATTACTTTTTTAATATAACAAACTTAATATGGATTGACAACAAAAAGGTGAATATTTTCAAATAAAAATATGTTAATGTTCGTGTTTTCTGGATTTTTAACAAAAAAATAGGCTAAACATATAAATACTCATCGAAAAATCACAAGTCGTGTTCACGAAGACAAAATCCTATATACCAATTTTGCCCTCATGAATACTCTCTCTAATGCCTTGAGGCTAATATTTCTTGCATTTTCCGTGAAACGAGCGGATAAAAGTTATGAATAGCACTGGCAGTGGAATTCCCGCCGAAAAATCCAGTTCCCGGGCACGTTTTTACATTATAATTTGGACCCCTGTCCAGCACTCGTTCCTTCGTTCGTAGATTCCACCAATGATGATAAGTAATACTGTCAATGGACGGCGTCAGACCGAATTTAATCGACAGGGCCGCTGAAATATACACAATCGTTTCCTTCTGTGCCTCTGTCATCACATCATGACCTTTATCAAAGTTGCCAACATTTTCAATTGCGATTCCTGTGGCATTCGCCCTTGGCCCTATGGTACCTTCGGGGGCTATGTTAAAGGGTCTAGAAACGGCTATTTTTCCATCCGGAAAGGTGGTAATATTTTGAGCGATATTACTCCAGCCCATTTTTCGCTTGTGGAAATTTTCCATTCCCATCAACATCTGAAAATGATTGGACCCATTAAATTGCTTGTAAGACGGCTGCCAGGTGTGATGCTGTTGGATGAGCGTCACTTTCCTATTAATCTGTGCATGAAATAACCAATCCCTAAATTCCTCCCGTGTCAACAAAATATGCTGCCCTTGCATCGTCATTTTTTTAGGAGGGATCTTTAATATTTGCCCAATAAACAGTCGTTCAGTAGAAAGTCGATTTTTGGCTTTAATAAGATGGACGGAAGAATGGAATGCCGACGCTATTCCTCTCAGTGTATCCCCAGCCACCACTTCGTAAGTGATTGGAACCCACAATTTTTGGCCAACCAATACTGAATTCGACTGCAATCCATTGGCCCCTTTTAAGTCATTGACGGAGGTTCCAAATTGAACAGCGATTCGCGGTAACGAATCGCCTTGCTTTACAACATATATATTTCTTGGCTTATACTCAGTGGCATGAGCAGGAAGACTAGTAAATAGGATGATAAACAACAAACTGTATACAATCACCAAATGTTTTCTCATGTTTGATATCCCTTCACGCTATTTTTGCATTCATAGTTTGCAGAATAGCGTGGAGATTATTCTTCGCTGATTAGAAAGTAGTTCTTTTTACTTCGGATTCACTTCTTTACCAGTCTTAATATCTAATACTTTTGTAGGATCTTGTGGGGATGGAATGACTTTACTTTTAGGTGCCTTTTTATGATGTTCCACCCAGTCCACGAGTAAGTCAAAAGCTTGGTGGGCATACGGAAGCAATGGCTGCAGCTCTTTATTCGGATCCGTTGGATTGTTCCAGACCAAGCTGTCGACATGGTTTCCTTTTTCAACGGTATAGAGTCTGTGTAATTTGCCCTTTCCGACTTTGTTTACTAGCTTGTCGTAAGCATCCGCATGGATGGACGGAAAAATTAACGAGTCCCAGGAACCAGTTATACTAATCAACGGCACATCAATATCGCCCGTATTTTCAATTGCTTTTACATTTTGTTTGACTGCGCTTGGGCGTAACATATAATTGTAATCCTTAAAAATGTTATCGTAAGTTCGATCACGAGTACCATCCAGCTTATAATTCAAATAGTTTCTCCAGTCAATTTGGTTAGGTGCGGTTGGGTCAAGTTCATCCCGATAAATATTTAAGGTGAGGAACCAGTAGACTTGATCATGATAACTCCACAGTTTTTCAGAGCCTCTAGGTAAACCAGCTTTATACATTTCTTCCATTGCCGTTTGCTTTTCTTTACCCGTACCGTAAAGGGCTTTCTCCGCATGATTAACGACTGGGGTTAACGAACTAATTAAATTCGGATCCTTCGCACGCCATAACACGCCTTCCCAATCCACTCCGCCATCATATAGTGCAGGTTCCCCGGTCTTATCTGGACCGTCGTGTTCCAGTGCATAACGGACGACATAACCGCCATTTGAAATTCCCATCGCATAGGTAGGCACTTTGTGTTTTTTTGTTATCAATTTGCTGGCTGGATTCTTCCGATCTTTCTCTTTAATCAGTTGATCCCGATAATTTTCAATTAAGTATTTTTGCGCTGCAATGGTCAATTGGCGAAAGCGCTGATTCCATTCAGAAACGCTGTCATCCTCTGCAGCTAAGGCGTTCTTTGCTTTGGCGAATGGATCGTTAGTGTCCATTTCCCCTTGTGTCCCTTTATCTGTTGCCGCAAACGCATAACCTTTTGCTAAAACATAATCACTAAACAGTAAATCAGTCGCCGTTTCATTTCGAGTTGCAGGGATTCCCCCTACAACTAATTTCCCATTCCAGTTGTCTGGTACACGAATGACAAATTTGGCATCGTCAAACATACCGTTGACTTGAACGCCGCTTACTGACGCAGGGTTGTACATGCGATGCCAACCTGTTCCCTCTTCCTTATTCCCCCAATTATAAGGAGCGAGCCCTATATTCCCAAAGACAGTGGCAGCAGCATATTGAGACGGATTTTTTGTTGTTAACCAGTTTCCGTTTGTCCCATCATATTTGCTCACCGTAACTTCTTGTGCCCCCGGTACCACAGGAGAATTCGATGCGGAAACATTTTTTTGCAAATATGTTTGAGGAACAAGCGGAAACATTAAAGCAGAGGCAGCAGCTATCGCTAAGAGTTTACGTTTCACCAAAAAATCCCCTCCGATTCTTAATTCTGATTTTTGATTTACACAGATACAGAGTTAACGAGCAATTCCGGACAAATTGTAAATGAAGCTTCTGTTTTTCCCTTAACTTCCTCCAGGCTAACTCCTTCTTGAGTTTCCACTAAGACCATTCCTTCAGGCGTAAAATCAAAGACAGCTAACTCAGTGATTAAGCGATGGAGAACCTCTTTCCCTGTTAAAGGCAGGGTGCATTCTTCCTTAATTTTAGACTCGCCATATTTATTGACATGTTCCATAATCACAACAATGCGCTTTGCCCCATTGACAAGGTCCATCGCTCCGCCCATACCCTTTACCATTTTCCCTGGGATCATCCAGTTGGCAAGATCACCGTTTTCTGAAACCTCCATACCGCCAAGAATGGCTAAATCAATATGGCCGCCGCGGATCATAGCAAAGGACTCGGCACTATCAAAATAAGAGGCGCCATTCACTGCTGTCACTGTTTCTTTCCCAGCGTTGATTAAATCAGGATCCACTTGTTCCTCATCCGGATAGGGCCCGATCCCCAAAAGACCATTTTCTGATTGAAGTAAAACGCTATAATCAGCAGGTATTTCATTTGCTAAAAGCGTAGGTATTCCAATACCCAAATTGACATTCATCCCATCTTTTATTTCCTGCACCGCCCGCTTGATAATCCTTTGACGTACATCCATTGAAAATTCTCCTCCTTATGCTTGAATAACCGTCCGTCTCTCAATTCTCTTTTCATAACCTTCCCCTGCTAAAAGTCGCTGAACATACACGCTTGGTGTATGAATGTGGTCGGGATTTAACTGACCAGCACCGACAATTTCTTCTACTTCTGCAATCGTGATTTTTCCAGCCATTGCTGCCAACGGGTTAAAATTTCTAGCTGTTTTGTGGTAAACTAAATTCCCTAGCGAATCCGCTTTCCATGCCTTTACTAAGGAAAAGTCGCCAACAATTGCTTTTTCAAGGATATAGGTTTTTCCGTCAAAATTTTTGTGTTCCTTTCCTTCGGCGATCGGAGTTCCCACCCCTGTCGCAGTATAAAATCCAGGAATACCGGCCCCGCCTGCACGGATTCGTTCTGCCAGGGTACCTTGTGGCACGAGTTCCACTTCTAATTCCCCGCTTAAAAATTGCCGTTCAAAAATCTTGTTCTCGCCCACATAGGAAGAAATCATTTTTTTAATTTGTTTATTCGCCAGTAATAATCCGAGACCCCAGTCATCGACACCACAATTATTACTGACAATTGTTAAGTCTTTAACTCCTTTATCTCTTAAAGCCAGAATCGCCTTTTCAGGGATCCCGCATAGACCGAACCCTCCGACAATAATCGTGGCTCCGTCATGGATATCCTCGATGGCTTGATCAAACGAATCCATTATTTTTCCATTCTTCATTCTCGTTTCTCCTTTTTTATAGAATCATGCCTGCTGAACATTCCAATAAGGCATTCCTTTATCGACATATATGATTGGAACAACCCATTCACAGAAAACGTTTACAATTTTCTAACCTCCTATTCTATAAAATCGATGATACTCATTTAAGAAGCAAGTTTTATGCCAAATCTATTTTATTATTCAGAATGAAGGAATAAGGGAAGAAGTCCTTAAGTACTTTCACATTCTTGGTTAAATAAAATAAATATTTTCCGCTTTTTCGGAATTAAATCTATGTCCCTTTTCCGAAAAACAGGAATTTTCCGTTCTTCCGGAAAAGGTGTACCTCTTACCCATTTTCGAAAATACCAAAAAAGGGGTTAGTCCCTCGAAGGAATGAGAGACTAACCCTTTTTTAGCGTAATTGTGATATCCTTACATGAAAAAACCTCCTCAAACGAGAAGGTCTTACTCTTTCTCCCTAATAAACCAACCCTCAGGTTTTTTTTCTATCGTAAACAGATCTTCATCGAATTTTTTGCGAAGTGCTTTATATTCCTCATTTTCAAATTTAATCTCTGAAACTCTGATTTGTTTGAGTGAAATTTCGGGCTTTTTGACCTCAAATATTAAATCTTTAAAAATAAAAAAGGTTTTTTGTCGTTTCATTCTCTCCAATTCCTCCCTTTATTATTTCTTACGTATAGAATTAGGCAAAAATGAATGAAACCCTTTAAAAATTCTATGTAAATTTATTGTTAAATAATCATCATTGTAGAGCTTTTGGGCGAATTTGGTGCTTCAATGGGCGAATTTCGGACTCCAATGAGCGAATTTGAAAATCAACAATCTAATAAGTCCATAAAAAAAGATGCAATACAAAGCATCTTTCTTTAAAATTCCACTATGTTTTACTTGAAATTACTTTTCATATAAATAGTAATCTTGAGAATGGTAGCTTCTAAATCCACATGATTCATAGAGCCTAAGCGCATTGGCATTTTTAGCCTCTACCTCGAGAAAAATAGGTAATCCTTTTTGATGCTCCCTAATGACTACATTCGATAAGGCTTTTCTTCCAATCCCCTTTCCCTGGAGTTCAGGAAAAATGGCAAAACCATAGATCCAGGCTTCACCATTCGATTCGGAAACGCGTATTTTTCCGGCAGTTTTTCCTTCCGCTTCAATAATGAAACGTTCGTCACCGCTGGTTTCCCTAATCGTTTGATTAAACGCTCGTGCCGCCTCTTCGTTGATTCCGAACCCTAAAAAATCGAGTTGGATTTCGGCTTCCCAATCCTCTGGAGAAATTGACGGACGCAAGGTAACAGTCGGGTCCTCAGACAATTGCGTTTCCTGCCATTTCATTTGATACTCAGCAATTGAAAAAGCACATGGAACTCTTTTCAAAAACTGCTTGGCTGATTGAGATTTTGTTGGAGCATTTAACAAAATCGTAGGATATCGTTTTTCCGACTCTAGCAGGCCCCTTTCCATCAACTCAGAAAAAATTCCTCTTCTTCGGTAATCGGGGTGCACCATTCCACATATTTCTACTTTATCTCCAAAACCATAGATGCCAAGAAAGCCGACAAGCTTCCCGTCTTCATAATGAAATAAGTCTTTTTTTTGTTTTCCAATCCGATTTTCAAGCATATCAAAATTTAGCTTCAGGTTGAATCCACCCTCTTCTTCACACCCCCCCTGAAGCTCTTTAATTTCCAATAGATCTTCACGTGTAAGCATTCATTTCACCCCTGTTCATCTTCACCTATTTCTATTCTTGATTGTGGGTTGTCATTCCTTCTTTTAATATATTCTTACTTAAAAAAAGCCACCGAGATGGCAGCTTAATTCTTATGAATGGCTCTCATTTATTAAACTCTTTTTTTCATTGCTACAATCCAAAAATACAAGTATATTCAACCTAAAAGGTATGAGAAGAAAAGAGTGATTCGTATGACTAGTGACCACCATCAAAAATCTAATAAATCATCTTACATGAGGTTGGGTTATGTGTTCGCTGTTATTCTCACCATCATACTTGGCCTGGCCTCAAGAAAATTCTCTCAACTGCTTCCGATCCTTGTTGCGGAGAATGCCGGGGATGCACTGTGGGCGATGATGGTTTATTTCGGATTTCGTTTCTTGCTGGTGCGAAAGAGCCTCCTAACAGCCATCATCCTTAGTTTATTATTCAGTTATGGCATCGAATTCAGTCAACTCTATCAAGCAGAATGGATTAATCATCTGCGCGGTACATTGATTGGAGCGTTAATACTTGGTCAAGGTTTCCTTACAGTGGATTTGATTCGGTATGCAATTGGGATTATGGTGGCTGCTGTAATAGATAAAATGACCCTTAGTGCAAAAAAACGTTAATCTTAGAAATTCCAATAGCCTTAATTATCTAAGGCTATTGGAATTTCTAACGTATTTATTTTTGAACCATCTTTTGCGGAATATACAAATAATTCTAATTTACCTGCAGTTGTAGATAGTGACTCCTTGGCAAATGTGATTTCAAATTCACCCCAAGCTGGTGCGCCCTCTGTCTGATAGTTCCCTTCTTTAATGACTTTTTCTCCATCATATAGAGCATATTGAAAGACCCCTTCAAAGACTTGGGCTTTCCCTGTTACAAGGATTGTATCAGCCTTTTCTGTAACGACGACATCTTTAAAGACTTCATTGTGATATACTTCTTCCTCCGGTTCCTCTGAAACAGGTCCATTGGGATTTGACGGATTTTCTCCATCTGGTTCTATTACCGGTGGTTTTTCACTTTCCACATCCTGTTGTGAAGTACAAGCAGCTAATCCCATTGAAACCAACAATACAGCGATCAAATAAGCCATCTTTTTCATCATGTTATCCCGCCTATTTTTTCTTTTCATTTATTATATTTTATTATTTTTTGAATAATCCTGTGTGCTGGAAAATAATTAAAAATAAACAAACCAATAAAAAATAGACGGAGCTGGTTCTTCCTTTTGGGAAGCCCAAGTCCGTCTTTTTTACAACAGAAGAAGTTAACTATTTTTGCTTTTTGGTTTGAAGGTTTTACAACAGGTTTCGGCTGAGGTACCTGCCGTATCCACATGATTCTTTTCACCTAATTCGGAAGAAAATTCTGTATCATAGCGGGCGTGGTTATCAATTTCAACCATAATTTTATCTGCTGTACATACATTACCTTCTCCATAAAACGAACAGTTGGCGATTGAACAAGATACTTCAACTTTAGGCATTGTCAAACCTCCTAGTTAATGAACTGTTGCTTTTTTATATTTTGTAAAAACAATTTTTTCATTCACTGGATTATTTTTTACTCTAATGAAATGGAGACATTTTTCCAAGAAAACACGAAAGGCAACGACCCCTTTGGGTTCGCTGCCGCCTTTTAATAACGTTCACTATTAACTTGCTCGTGTCTCTGGTGAAAGATTGTGAACCTTCCCATGATTGGTTTTTTTCTTCGTTTTTGGATTCCCAACATTCGGTGCCTTAATGGTCATGGCGATGAGTAAGGATACAACGCTCAGTACCGCTATAAGCTTAAATGTAGGAATAAAACCACCTAAGGCAGAAGCAATAAATGATCCAGAAATGGCTCCGATTCCGAAACCTTGATAAATGATGCCGTAATTTTTGCTTTGATTTTTTAAGCCAAAGAAATCAGCGACAATGGCCGGGAAGATCGTAATATTCCCGCCAAAACAGAAGGCAATCCCGGCAACACAGGCAAAGAACAAGGCATAATTAAGTTGGACAAAGCTTAATACGGTCACAGCTGCTGCAGTTACAAGAAGAGCAAATGAGACCACTCGTAAACGACCGACTTTATCCGATAAAGCCCCGAGAATGATACGACCGCTTGTATTAAAGATAGCAACTAATGCCACAGCATTACTAGCCGCTTCCACATCAAGTCCAGCCATTCTCACGCCAATATCCTTCACGATTCCAATTAAGAATAATCCACTCATACACGCAGTGAAGAAAATGACAAATAATAGATAAGCTTGCTTGGTTTTAAGCATTTCTTTCACAGTGAAATCTTTTTGAACGCTGTCACTAAGGGTTTGCACTGCTTGACCCATTTTTGCTTCTCGTACTAGGAATGAGCCACCCACAACTAATATCATGACGATTAATCCCCAGTAAAAAAAGGCTTGAGACACACCAACGGATTGAATCAGTGAACCGTTTATAAATTTGAATAACAAACTTCCCGTACCGTACGCACCAACAGAAATTCCTGAAATAAGTCCTTTTCTCTCTGGAAACCACTTAATTAAATTTGATAATGACGTAATATAAGCTGTACCGTCTGCTGCCCCAACGACAACACCAACTAAAATATAAAGCATCCATAAAGATGATACTTGGGAACTAAGAATTAATCCTGCTCCTAGTACAAAGCCTGCAACACCAATTAAACGGCGAAGCCCCCATTTATCCTGCAGCTTTCCAGCAAACAACGTAGAGAATGCCAAGGCGAAGCTGGTAATAGAAAACGTAATAGCAACTGAATTTAACTTCCAATGAAAGAGTTCTACTAACGGCTGGTTAAAAAGACTCCACGTATAAATGGTACCTAAACCCATCTGTACAATAATCGTTCCTAACACGATCAGCCATCGACGATCTGTTCTTGATTTCATTGCGATCTCCTCTTTTCTTCCATGTAAAAATGATAATGTTACAATTAATAATCTTTAATTGATTTTGTTTACATCATCATCATAGCATCGAAAAAGAGAAAGAAATCGGTTTCAGAATGAGATGCCTATTATTCGGAATGAATGGCGGTTATAGATGCATAATTTGTCGAAACGCTTTCACCTTACTTCTACTGACCGGAATTTCCTCAGAAAGATCTTTTAAACGAAGCATATAGGTTTGATTAAACCAAGGAACGATTTCGCGAATTTTGGTCAAGTTAACCGTATAAGAACGATGACATCGAAAGAATAGGTTCTCTGGTAAAAGTGCGTCAAATTCCGTGATGCTCATCGGCATGATGTACTCCTCCTCTTTCGTATACACCAATGTCACTTTTTCACTAGCAATCGCGTAATAGATATCATTGGCGTCTGTTACGATAATTTTATCGTTCTTTTTCAAATTGATTCGATTAGACGCCTGTGAAGGGTTTTCCCTTTGCTTTCCCAGCGGATACGGATGAGATACGAGTGTTCCCTCCGGGAGCAATGTTTCAGCGTGATCTCGTTTAAAAGCAGATTCCAATCTGCTTAACATCGCGGCAATCCGCTTCTCATCATAGGGCTTTAAAATATAATCAAAAGCTTCAAGTTCAAAAGCTTGGGCAGCATGCTCTTTATAAGCTGTTGTAAAGACAATATATGGCCTTTTTGAAAATTTACTGATAGTACTCGCTAACAACATCCCATTAAGGGAAGGAATATTAATATCTAGAAAAATGACATCTGTTTCATTCTCCTGCAAAAATTTTAATACATCTAAGCCATCGTCAAAGGAATGGGTCACTTCAATTTCACTATAGGCTTCAACTAAATACTCCAGTTCTTCACGTGCAGGGATTTCATCCTCGACAATAATCGCTCTCATAAGTTCTCCTTTACTATATCAAAAAAGACTTCTGTTCCAGGTGACAGTCGGTGAATGACCAGTCCATGTCCATAAATGAGTTTCACTCGCTGGTGAACATTATACAAGCCAATTTTGTTGGCCGGTACATTATCATGGAGCAAATGATGGATGACATCCTCGCTAATTCCGGCCCCGGTATCTTTCACACTAATTCTTACTTTGTTTTCCAAATTCTTGACCGAAATAGTTACCTTTCCGGGTCCTTTTATCTTTAAGACTCCATGGATAATGGCATTTTCGACTAGAGGCTGAATGAGGAGACTTGGTATGTACACATTCACATCATCTACCTCATATTCCACTGTTAATCGGCTCCCAAAACGCGCCTTTTCTATTTCCACGTAATCTCGGACTTGCGCCAATTCTTTATGGATATCAATCAATTCATCACTAACTTCTAAATTGTAACGCATATAGCCAGAAAGATTAATAATCAGCTCACGCGCCTTGTCCGGATTTTTGCGTGTAGTGGAAGCAATGGCATTGAGGGCATTAAACAAAAAATGCGGATTAATTTTTGTTTGCAGTGCCTTTAATTCTGCCTTGTTCGCAGCTTCCCTAATTTGTTCAATCCGGGAAACCTCCATTAGTGTGGAGATGATTTGCGATAATCCGATCGCCATCGTCTGCAGTGAATAGGTCATTTTATAAGCTTTCCGGTAATAGATTTTAAGGGTGCCTGTGACCTCACCATGCTCCTCAAAAGGAACAATGAGTAGCGAGTGAATTTGCGGTGTATGGTGATCCTGAACTTGATTCCGAATGATAAATTTCCCACTGTGAATGGCCTCTTTGGTCAAATCACTAATGATCTCCTGCCCAATAACATAACGTTCTTCTCCAAAGCCCACATAGGTGAGAACGTTATGGGTATCTGTTATTGCTACTGCGTCGGCCTTGATATCATCTTTAATAATACGACAAATCTCTGTCAGGGAATCCGAATTAATCGACCGAAAGTAGGGAAGTGTCTTGTTCGCGATATCCAATGCTAACTTCGCCTGTCTCGCCGCAATCATTTCCTTTTCACCTTCAACGCTCATCACAAGCAAAACAATTAAACCAATGTTGACCTCTCCAATAATCATCGGGAAGGCGATTTTTGAAACAATGTCCAAACCTAGTTCGTACGGATTTGCCATCACTAGGATTAACACCATTGTTAAAATTTCCGACAACATTCCGGCTCCTATTCCATAAATCCAGCGTAAAGACCGTTTCACTCTTCGATTAATATATCCCGAAACAATCCCTGCAAAAATGCTCGTAATCAGACACGGGATAGAAGTGATCCCACCAATATCAATGACATATCGATGGACTCCTGACACAATACCGGTAATAATTCCTACCCATGGTCCAAATAATATTCCACCCGAAACCACCGCAATAATCCTGACATTCACCAGTGAACCTTCCACATTGATCCCTGAATACGTACCAAATATGGCAAATAAGCAAAACACAAGTGTAATGACAACACGCTCAGTGGCAGAATGCTGGTCTTTTTGAAGCGATTCCTTAAATCGTGGGATTCGTATCATAAAGAATAGGCAAATCAAGAGTAAAGCTGCCCGTTCAAATAAATCAATAAGCATTTCTAATGATGTGTTCATTTAACGTTCCCTTCTTCTGTATGTTTTCTAAAAACCTCATCCATAACTTCAATATTATACTACTAGCTGGTTTCGAAAAGGAAAAAATGGAATGTAATGAAATCACCCCGTTCTATCCATTCTTAACAGCTTGCCTATTTTTCTCTTTAATAATATAAACAGGCTTTTTTATTAGGACAACGTCTTCCCGTGATACATATACATGCAGTATAAATTTAATTGTGGAATGTAAGGGGAGAATTTTTATGGATAGAGACATCATGAAAAATTTCATTGGCAAAGTAATCAAGATTGATAGAGGAGGACCTGAATCCAAAATTGGGATGTTAATGGATACCGGCGACGATCATATCACCATTCTCACCGAAGATGATGGGATTGTTTACTACAATACGAACCATATTAAAAGTTTTACAGATAACATAAAAGAGAGTATGTCTTTCGATATAGATCTACCTGAAAATTTAACATTTATAAAAGGGGCTAATCTCCAAGAACTGCTTGGCTCAATGAAATACAAATGGATTAAAATTAATCGTGGCGGCCCTGAGACCATAGAGGGAGTACTCGCAAATGCAGATAATGATTCGATTTTTTTAATCAATGGTCAGGAACTCGTTCGTCTTTCCATGTACCATATTAAAAGTATTAGCTATGGTTTAAAAATTCAAAAGACAAATAGTGAAAACACTTATACACAACAATCACAACAAAGAGAAGGAAAATCAAGTAATAGCAGTCAAAATAAAAAAAATAACACTCAAAAAAACAAAAATAAAAATAAAAATAAAAATAAAAATAAGAAAAACCGCAATAAGAGATCTTCGCAAAAAACAACGGATAATGATGCGGACATGAATATAACATATCCATTATCCATAACGGGAATTTCGTTTGAAACAGATATTGAAGAGGCTGAAAGGAATCAATCATTGCCTAAATTCACAAATGAAAATTCGCAAGGAACGCCTGTTGGAGAGGATGACGGTAGTCTTTCCATTCCATTGGACACAATGGAAACTTCAGAAGGAGAACCTATTGATGAGGATGACGATAGTCTTTCCATTCCATTATCCACAATGGAAACTTCAGAAGGAGCACCTATTGATGAGGATGACGATAGTCTTTCCATTCCATTGGCCACAATAGAAACTTCTAAAGTAATATCTATTGTAGAGGATGAAAGTAATCTAGCCATTCCACTCTCGGCACTGGAAGCTTCGCAAGTAATACCTGTATTTGAGGATGAAAGTGATTTATCCATTCCACTATCCACATGGGAAACTTCGCAAGAAACACCTGTTGAAGAGGATGAAAGTGATCTAGAAACTCCTCTATACACAATGGAAACTACAAAAGTAACAACTGGTGAAGATATTCTAATTGATCTAGCAGCTCTAATTACCGTAATGAAAAAGTTTATAAGAAAATATTCAAACATTAACCAAAATTAAACCTTTATTCCTTATGTTTTGAAATTTTTGGAATTTATCACTATTACACATAACAAAAAAGAAAGACCATCATTTGGTCTTTCTTCTCTATGTTACTATCCATCGATTTTCAATCAAATGAACCCATTGTTTGGAATAATTCTTCATTTGATTTTGGAGTTACATAAATGGTTCGACTTGGAAACGCTATGTCTACTCCCTCTTCCTCTAATATCGCCATAATGGCTAAATTAATTTCATGTTTAATTTTAACGTGCTCTGCCCAGACAGTAGAATTCGTAAAGAAATAGATAAGAATATCGAGACTACTCTCATTATAATGATCAAATGCAACCATGATCGTATCAGGATGGATTTCTTCATGTGTGGTTAATAAATGTTCAATCCGTTTAACCACTCGTTGAATTTGTTCTTTGGTCGTTTGATAGTTAAGTCCTAAGTGAAAAGAAATTTTCCTCTTCCCCATTCGACTCCAGTTGGTAATGGCTTCATTGGCAAGTGTTGCATTGGGAACGGTAACTAGCGCCTGACTAAACGTACGAATTTTCGTGCTTCTGAAATTAATATCTTCGACAATCCCTTCGACACTAGGTGTTAAGATCCAATCTCCAATCGAAAAAGGTTTTTCAGTGACAATGACGATTCCACCAATTAGATTTCCTACCGCTTCTTTAGCAGCTAAAGCAAAGGCTAGACCCCCTAGCCCTAGACCAGCAACCAATCCGTTGACGTCATAATCAAACTCTTGGCCAATAATACTAATGCTGATGGCAATGATGATGACGCGGATCGTCCTTGAAATGAACGGTAATAGAATTAAATCAATCTTATTGTTGATCTTTTGATTAACACTTATTAAAATCCCCTCAGTTGGAGATGACAAGTTAAACAAGCCCCAAGTAATTAATACGATAACCATAGAACGGAGGAATTTTAAAAATAACGTATTATGCTGTTCGATAAACGGGAAATAATCCATCGCTAAATACAAACCTACAATGATAAAGAACCATCCCAAAGGACGTTCAAATCCTAAACAAATTTTAGTAAAAACATCAGTTGGTGTTTTCCGAGATAATTTTAAAATCAACTGAAATACATACTTTGTAAATAGGTTTCTAAAAAGGATAAATAATACCAAAATACCAATAGAAATTCCTAAATTCTTTAACATGTCATAGTCTAATCCCGCCATTGAAAAAGCCATGACAAATGAACCAAAAGACATTCTAAAATACCTTCTCTCTTTTTACGATATATTTTTTGCAGAATTACATTTTCATATAATAACTGCTTCCACAAAATTTTTAAATACAACTATAGTCTTAGATTGGAAGAAAATAAAAAAGATGAAGAACGGTGCCTCCATCTTTTATTGCCTTTTGATTAATTTTGTTTTACCGAAGCGCTTTTTTTATTTTCAATCCTTTGTAAAATACCAATTGGAAGATACGTAATGAAAAATACAATCAGGGCGGCAATCTCTAGATTTATATAATACATAATTCCACTGCCGAAAAAAGTGAGGATCGTTTTGGCTTCTGTTGGACTAGCTAAGTAGAAAAAGTTAGTGCCAAGCAGCACATTTAAGAAAAAGATGGGGACAGCGATCAGGTTCACGGTTAAGAAACTAGAAATCATCGCTTTCATCGGTACCCTATAATCTTCAAAAAGAATAAAGTAAAAGGCGGCTAACGGAATAACGGAATGATGAAGGAAGTATTCAATATAGCGAAAATGTGGGAAATTGTAGGTCATTTCAGGTGTAACCATTGCTAAAATGGGGGTTAATGTACCAAAAAAATACAACAAATAAAACACTTTTTTGTTCCTTTTGAAGAATAAAAACATCGCCAAAAATGAACTAATAGAACACAGTTGTAATGGAAGATCACTCACAGCCCATTGATGGGTAAGTATTAACCATAATTGCAAAGAAATCTCACAGGTTGGCAAAAGTATAAACAAGGTCCATTTGATGCTCTGTTGGTA
The DNA here is from genome assembly GCF_042136325.1 of Neobacillus sp. KR4-4. Lineage (NCBI taxonomy): Bacteria > Bacillati > Bacillota > Bacilli > Caryophanales > Bacillaceae > Neobacillus > Neobacillus sp. KR4-4. The sequence goes on along the minus strand of NZ_JBHHJU010000012.1, from coordinate 52,358 downwards.
TCGCTTCTGTTGATTTCTGAAATACACCAATGCACCACATGCAGCGAAGAATAATACTAACGTAACAATGTGGACTGTTGAAAACATCTTGAATCCCTGCATTCCTGTAGCAGAAAACATGATGCCATCACACCTCTCCCTGTACATTGAAATGCTGCTATTCTAAATTGTATTCATTTACCGAAAAATCTGACACGATATTCTTTAGTTCGAACCGATTAGATCAAGTAACTCGATACAGAAAAAAGTTGGTACCTTTAGAACCAGGCACCAACCCTTTTTCTCTTATTTTTTCTTACAATTTCTGTAGTGATCCTGCCTCATACCTTTTCGCAAGCTCCTAATAATTTCTCGGTCTGTTCAAGTACTAAGAACAGCTCATCCCAAGAATTTTGTGTAGTCAAGTTCTGGGCATGTGCTAAGTTGTTTCGTAAACCTTCTAATTGTTTAAAGTATGTTTTCCCTTTGCTCTTTGATTCAATCCCTAAAAGTTCCCGTAACGGATTCTCATTCAGGACGATGTCTCGTTTATCACAAATTTGTAGGCAATCACATAATTGAATCGCTTCGTTCCGTGACTTTCTAAGTGAAAATAATTCTTCAGCTAATTGAATTCGATGGCCACTTAAATGTTTTTTCCAGGTATTATCAGGGAAAAAATCATTAATAATTCGATATAAGTGCATCTCCAACAAGGTAATCAGCCCAAATAATAACATTCGAATCGGAGGTTTTTGGAGATCTGCCAGCGTTACTACTTTTGTTACCCTATTCCCTTCCAGGATAAATACTCGCTCTTTCTCTTTTAAAAAAAATAAAGTATCGATTAATGGTGTGGATTCCGAGACAAGCTCGGTCGGACTAAAACTCCGGTAATACTCTTCACAGGTTCCTACATTTAATTCATTTCTAATAACATAACCGATAACCACTCCATGATCTTCCACACCCATCACATCATAGTCTTTCATATCCATCATGTTTTTTATCATTTGAGCATCATCCGTAAGATGACACGTGTCCATGGTTTCAGAAATACTGTTCACTGTTATGTTTTGCTCATACAACGACCGAAGATTTTTATAAGAACTTACTTTATCACGTTGCTTTGTTGGCATAAATGTCAAATAAATCTCCTCCCTAAGCTCTTCTTGATGACCTTTCACTTTGGATTTGGCTGTGTTAAACTTGTCTGTTGATTTCCGTTCCAGGCACTTCGCTTTCCGCGGGCGTGCCGGGGAGCTTCCTCGTCGCTTTGCTCCTGTGGGGTCTCCCCTGCCCCGTACTCCCGCAGGAGTCTTCGTGCCTTCTACTCCAATCAACAGAGTGCAAAATTCAACATTAACCATTAACACAGCCTTGTATTTTCCATTTAATTTAATCCATATTCTTTTATTTTGTTATACAAAGTCCCTCGTGAAATACCTAAAAGGTTAGCCGCCGCGCTTTTATTTCCATAGGTTTTTCTTAATGCTTCCTCAATCTCGATCACTTCAGAATTTATTCGAACATCTTCCAGATGAACAATTTCTTCTTTTGGAATGGTAGTTTGTTTCACCGTTAACTTACTCTTCATATTATCGGGCAAATGTTCATCGGTAATGACAGATTTGTCAGTAAGGAGAACCAAACGTTCGATTGTGTTCCTAAGCTCACGGATATTACCTGGCCAGTCATAGTTCACCAACAGGTTCATGGTTTCAGAAGACATCTCCGGCACTGGCTTTTTATACTTAGAGCTAAATTCCAGAATATAGTTCTGGATATGGGCAACGATATCCTTTTTTCTAGTTCTTAAGGGCGGGATATCAATGGTAATAACGGATAAATGAAAATAAAGCTGCTCGTTGAAATGTCCTTCTTTCACGAGTACTTCAATCGACTCTGACGTGGATGTGATAATTCGGGTTGGTGAGGTAATTTTCTCTACCCCTCCGACCCGGTAAAAACGATGATCGACCATATAATTTAGTAGTTTTCCTTGAATCTGAAGCGGCATCTTGTCAATATTTTCTATAAATAATGTACCGCCTAGAGCTTGCTCGATCCGGCCGATTTGTAAGGTTTGCTGTTCCGCTGTAAAGGTTTCCTTTTGAAAACCGAAAAGTTCCATTTCCAACAAAGCAGGAGGAATGACAGAACAGTTTAGGGTAATAAAAGGCCCTTCGGCTTTTGTACCTCCATAATGAATCGCTTGTGCTAACATTTCCTTTCCAGATCCAGGTTCCCCTGTTAAGTGAATCGGAATATCCGCATGGGCAACCTTTTGCGCAATCTTCAACGCTTCCTGAAATTTAGGACTCTCACTTACCATGGTTGAAAAAGGACTGTTTTTTTGAACAAGCACGGATGAATTGGAATCCAATTCTTCGTTTAGTCGGATAATATTCGTGATATTCTGTTCAGTCGCGACTCCGCCAATAATCTTATTTTCGATGATGATGGGTGAAGCGTTAATGAGCACATGTGTATCCTTATCAGGTCGATGATATTGCCCTCTTACCGGCCGTCCCTCATTTAAAATTCGGTGCAGGACAATCGATTCATCACGAAAGTGCTCCCCTATTTTTTTCCCAAGGATGTACTCTTTTTTAATCTTATAGGTTTCCTCCGCTGTTGTATTCCAATAGACCACGCGTCCCACCTGATCGACCGCTGTAACTGATTCATTAATCGTTTCTGCTAAGGTCTGAAAATAAGCAGAAATCTGGCGGTTTTCATCTTCTAGCATTTCCATCCGCTTTTCAGATGAAAGAACCCCAACAATCCCCTTTTCATCTTTAACAAGAACCGGTCTCCGCCAATCAACCGTCCCGTCACCATGGATATCCGAAATAACAGATGACGGGAGCCAGTGAAGCTGTTCAAGCCAATTATTTATGGGTATCGAGTCGTCACCTAAATTCATCAAGCTTTTTTCATAATTAGCAATGATCAAGTATGTTCCACCTGACACAATAACAAAATGGTACTCGTTCAGTTTCTTTTTAATTTCTAGTAATGGTATATGTTGATTAACAATTGTAAAGGAATCATCCAGTATCAATTGAACACTTTTGAACATACTAAAATCCTTTCATGCTTTATTATCACATTAACATTATCATAAATTGAACGCCTATTCTAGCAAACCAGACCTTTTAAGTGCCATAGATTAGGACTCTCCCGATAGGATGAACATGAATGAAAAAAGCTGAACCCGTAACTGAATTCGGGTATCAGCTTTTTTTTCGCCAACATACACTTTAATCCTATGATCAAATTTTGGCTTTTTGATCAATGTGTTAAAAGGTTATGCCGAGTGTTTATATTGGTCAAATTCTCTTTGTAATTGCTCACTCGGTTCGGGAGTCATCAAGCTGACAATCCAGATGGCTGCCAAACCGACAATAAATCCTGGGATAATTTCGTATAAATTATTTTTTAATACGGGAACACTGGCCCATATGATGACCGTTACGGCACCGCCCACCATTCCGGCAAGAGCGCCCCATCTGTTCATCCGTTTCCAGTATAGGCTCATCAGAATAACTGGCCCAAACGAAGCTCCAAAGCCAGCCCAAGCGTAACCGACCAGCGATAAAATGGTTCCATTTTTATCAAAGGCTATGATTACAGCAATGACCGAAACAACTAGCACAGAGAGTCTGCTGATCATCATGAGTTCTTTATCTGTTGCTGAGCGGCGGAAGAACGTCTTATACACATCCTCGGTCAGCGAACTTGCGGTCACAAGAAGCTGGGATGAGATCGTACTCATTACAGCTGCTAATAATGCAGCCAGTAAAAACCCAGTAATTAATGGATGAAATAAAATGCGGCTTAGTTCAATAAAGACGGTCTCAGGATCTGCTAATGTGAGTCCCTGTTTAGTATAAAAGGCCAAACCAATAAAACCGGTAAACATCGCACCACCAACCGAAAAAATCATCCAACCCATACCAATTTGTCTAGCTTTTTTAATTTCTTTCACGGACGAAATCGCCATAAAGCGGACAATAATATGCGGCTGGCCAAAGTAACCCAACCCCCACGCCATCAAGGAAACAATGCCTAACACGGTAGTCCCTTTAAAAATATCAAATAACTTCGGATCGATTCCCTTTATTTCCTGAAATGCGGGACCAATGCCGCCGACTTCCATAATAGTTACAATTGGGACCAAAATAAGTGCAGTAACCATAATTAAACCTTGTACAAAATCGGTCCAGCTTACAGCCAAAAAGCCGCCAAATAAAGTATATGCAATTACGACAGCAGCGATAATCCATAGCCCTGCTTGGTAGTGCAGATTAAAGGTTGATTCAAACAGAACCCCGCCCGAAACCATTCCCGATGATACATAGAAAGTAAAAAAGACAATAATGATAAGTCCAGAGGTCAAACGCAGCAGATTTGATCCATCTGCAAAACGATTCTCCAGGAACGCAGGAATGGTCATCGAATTGTTGGCGTTCTCTGTATAGGTTCTTAACTGCGGTGCAACATAAAGCCAGTTTATATAGGCCCCTATGGTTAAACCAATGGCGATCCATGAGGCACTCAACCCTTGAGAAAACATGGCTCCAGGGAGACCCATAAGCAGCCAGCCGCTCATATCAGATGCCCCTGCACTTAGTGCAGTGACAGCAGGGCCCAGCCCTCTTCCGCCTAACATATAATCTTCAAGATTAGACGTACGTTTGTACGCAAAATATCCAATAATCAGCATACCTGTCATATAAATACCAATAGAAATTAGAATCTGTATATTCAAAAACCCATCCCCCATTCTGTTTTCGAACCCTATGAAGCGCTTACAATAAAATTTTAAACACGATTGTTTTTGGGAGAGTTCCCCCCTCTTGATAAGGAGGGTTCCCCGTTTCTACTATTATTAAAGTTTTCTAGATTTCAGTTTAGCTTGAGTAAATAATAACAGGTAATCGTATCCACCAGCTTTTGAATCAGTCCCTGACATGTTGAATCCGCCAAATGGATGGGCACCAACTAATGCACCCGTACACTTTTTATTAATGTAAAGATTTCCACAATGCATATTTTCAAGGGCATACTGAATTCGTCCCTCATTCTGCGAATGATAAGCACCTGTTAATCCATAATCGGTATCATTATAGATCTCAATCGCTTCCTGCCAGTCGGCTGCTTTCGCAAGGGCAAGGACAGGACCAAAGATTTCCTCCTGCATGATCCGGGCTTTTGGCTGAACATCCGCAATAACGGTTGGTTCAATGTAGAAGCCGTTCCCCTCTGCTCTAGAGCCGCCTGTAAGCAATCGGCCTTCTGTTTTACCAATTTCGATATAGCCCATGATTTTATCCACTGATTTTTGGTCGATTACTGGTCCAACCGCATAGTTCTCTTCAGGAAGTCCAATGGTTAGATTTTTCGTTAATTCGGTTACTTTCTCAACGATTTCATCATAAACCGATTCCACAATAATTGCTCGAGAACCAGCGGAACATTTTTGTCCTTGGAAGCCAAAAGCGGAAGCGACAATCGCCGCTGCGGCTGCATCTAAGTCGGCTGTTTCATCAACAACTACTCCGTCTTTACCGCCCATCTCAGCAATGACACGCTTTAACCACAATTGCCCTGGCTGAACCTTTGACGCTCTTTCATAAATACGGCAGCCTACCGCTCGTGAACCGGTAAAGGAGATAAACCGCGTGCTTGGATGCTCAACCAAATACTCCCCTACATCAATTCCATCACCTGGCAAATAGTTGAGCACGCCTGAAGGAAGACCCACCTCTTCCATTAATTCCACAAATTTGGCTGCAATCACAGGAGTAGCATCCGCTGGTTTCAAAATAACCGTATTTCCTGAGACAATGGCTGCAACAGTGGTTCCCGCCATAATCGCCAATGGGAAGTTAAACGGAGAAATAACAATCCCAACACCAAGTGGAATATACGAAATTTGATTGTCTTCTCCTTCGATGTTCACAAGCGGTTGTTGAATGCTTGTCTCGCTTAGGCGGATCATTTCTCTTGCATAGAATTCCATAAAATCGATGGCTTCGGCTGTATCAGCATCTGCTTCAGCCCAGTTCTTCCCTGATTCAAGGACAAGGTACGAAGAAAACTCATGCTTGCGTTGTCTCATTAAAGCCGCGGCTTTGAATAGACATTCCGCACGCTCTGCGGGAGCTACCTTTTTCCAAGTTTCAAAGGTTTTCAACGCTTCCTGCATCGCTTTTTCAGCTAATTCTTTATTCCCTTTGCTTACCGACCCAATGACTTCATCCACATTTCCCGGATTAGTAGAAATGGTTTGTTCCTCAGTAACTAGCTTTTCATTGCCGATTACCAGCGGGTACTTCCTGCCTAGTTCTGTTTTCACTTTCGCAAGGGCAGCATACATTAATTGCTTATTTTCCTCTAGAGAAAAATTCGTAAAAGGCTCATTTTTAAATGGTGCATGTTGTGTTACAGTTGTCATAATTTTTCGACTCCTTTTTATGTAAAATTGCTATTTTAATAGATTTTTGAGAACAAACCATACATTGGCGGGTCTTTCTGCCAACCTTCTCATAAAATAACCAAACCAGTCTACACCGTAAGGGACATAAACTCGGACATTAAACCCTTCTTTTACAAGCTTAGCTTGAATATCCTCGCAAATTCCATAAAGCATTTGGAACTCAAATTGGTCTTTAGCTATTCGGTATTCACTTACTAACGTTTTTGTATATTCAATCATTGCTGCATCATGGGTGGCTACCGCTGTATAGTTCCCATTTAATAGATGCTGCATAATAATCTTTTTAAAATTCTCATCGACATCTTTTTTCTCTGGAAAAGCAACCGTTGGAGACTCTTTATATGCCCCTTTAACGAGACGCAAGTTTGCGTTCAGTTGATTTAAGTCGGCAATATCCTGTTCTGTTCTAAAAAGGTAGGCTTGAATAACAAGTCCGACATTGTCATATTCCTTCCGAAGCTCTTTATAAATATCCAAGGAAATTTGACAATGATCAAAATCTTCCATATCGATTCTGACAAAATTTTGATGTAGCTTTGCCCTATTAAGAATTTTACGCATATTCTTCATACATAACTCTCTGCTAATATCAAGGCCAAGCGATGTCATTTTAAGTGAAAGATTGGACTTGACCCCTGCTTCTGCTATCGCATCGAGGGTTTGAATGCACATGGCCGTTGATTCCTGCGCCTCTTCTTCTGTATAAACAAATTCCCCAAGATGGTCTAAAGTAACCATTTTCCCATCACGATTTAACCTTTTCACGGAATCGATGGCAGTTTGGATCGTTTCCCCTGCCACAAATCGTCCAGCACCAAAGCGCAAACCGTATTTTTTTGCTAGTTTGTTAGCTGAGGTATTCTTCCCAAGTGATTGAAACATATTTCTCATTAATAATTCCATTGCTTCAAACCTCCTTCATAGAATGAACAAAAATGTTTATTGTGAAATTTCTTAATCAAATCTTATAACACATTATACATAAGTGTCCATATATTTTTATAATTTAAACACTTTTGTTAAATTATTAACCTAAATATACTTCTTGTTCAATGTTTTTTGAACAATATTGTAAGAAAATCAGACATAGTCTTTTCTGTTCTCTAATGAGAATAATTAAGACTCGCTGAGAGAGGGAATTCCTGCTACAATTTTAGTGATGGATTTCTTTGGTAAATGCGATAGGAACAAAGTCTAAAGGAACATTGATGGATTTACTTTCCACTTGCATTTCTTAAAAATAAAAAGTAAAGAGTTGGAAAGGATGTGTTCTGATACGATGCTTTATATACGAGATATTGAGAAAATCATTGAACATACATTGCTAGAACATAAATTAACGATTGAGTATGAAATTAGCAATACCCTGCCCGCCCCGATGAGTTTTAACGTTTCTACTAATATGATTAAATTTAACTATTTAAAAATTAATGGATATATAGCAAATATTAACTTTAAAATTAAAGAAACAGACGAAGATTGTGTTAAAATTATCCTATATCATCAGCTCGGTTATTATTTGGATTTTAAGAAAAACAAACATGATTTAAGGATCATTAAGTATGGCGAGGATGATGAAAAAGCGCAACTTCTAACATTAATAGAAACGAATGCTTGGGAATATGGCAGGACCTTGGTTCCTGAGAGACTATTAAATTCCTATGATAAAGTCCGTCAATTAGACAAAATGCTGATAAAAAGCTACTAATAAAATATATGATCTGATAAATAAGGAGAAAATCAATGATTTGGTTAATTATTTCCACGTTACTAGCTGCCTCTGTCGCATGGTTAACTTATATCGTAAAAAAGGAAAAGGCTAAACAAAAAGAAATGAGAAACGACCATTTCCAAGAGCTAGAGGCTCTCAAAGAAATTCAAAAGGCTTCGATGGAAACGGCAGCAACGAAGTACGATGAGAAGATTATGAGTTTAAGCGAATCTTACCAACGTGAAATTGAAAAACTTGTGATCGAAAATGAAGAAATCCGGAAAAATTATAATAACCAAGGAGAAATCGTCACCCATCAGATACTAGAAAATTTCAAATCCGATTTAATTCGAAAAAAAATCCTTCCACCAGATGAAATGATTATCATGACGAACATTTATATACCCGATGGAAACGGTAATACTCGGCAGATTGATCACCTTGTCCTATTATCAACTGGTATCTATGTTATAGAAACCAAATACTGGAAAGGTCACATTGTTCTGGGATTAACAAGAAATAACAGCCAGAGATTTTCTTTTTTATCAGATATAATAGATAGTGAGAAAGAGGAAACACTGATTTTCGGAAAATCGGTGTCAGGAGAATTAACGGTAAAAACATGTGAAAATCCAATCAGCCAGGTTCAACAGACGGCCTTCATCTTATCCAATTATTTAGAAAGTCAAGATATAACCTCATGGATTAACACTCTTGTATTCTTTAATTACGATGTAAAAGAGCTTCACGATTGGTCGGATAACAGCATAGTACATCGGGTGGCCAACAAAGAGCAGTTACATCAGTTTTTTATCAATGAGCTTACGTCCAAAAATAGAATTTATGGTGCTTTTCAGCTTAATACGATCAAGCATCTGATCGAAAACGCGAATTACCATTGAGATGCCCGTAAAAAAGGAGAACACCTTCGCTTCTAAACGAAAAGTGTTCTCCTTTCCAATCAAATATCGATGAAATAGCGTTTTAGTATTTTCAGGCTTCCTGCTCATTATCAATGTATTTCATTCCTCCAAAGCCCGTTCAAATGCTTTTGGGGGTGATTCCAACCACTCTTTTTGAATCAAGATATTCATACCATCATCAACAAATGCCCCAATGTTGATAAGTGTTCTAATATACAACATATCGATATCTCTTCTTGCCGTTACAGCCAATGAGTTTCCAAATGCCCTTACCTTCATAGCGAACATATCCACTTTATGAAACAACATTATTTTATCTGAAAAAGGTGGATAGGTAGATGTTGTAACTAAATGAAGTAGGTAGTCTGGTGAATGGATACTTTCAACATGAAGTTTTTCCTTATACTGTTTTACAGCTTTATCCGTCATTTCTAGACCTCTTTTAAACAACGCCCTTATCTTGTCATCTTGAACGGTTTGATGAAAGCCCAATAATAAGGCCATACTTGTAGCATTATTCTCGATATTATCCCAAAGATGAATGATTTCTAGAGCTTGTAATGGCCGGACATCTCCAAAAAAACCATTTAAGAAACTTTGTTTATCAATTTTTTCAATTCCATCTGGTGTCGGGATGGTGGGAGGTTTGGCAATAAATTTATTTTCCATTAAAACATTATTAATTTGCCCTAATAGGACAGTCGTGCATTCATTACAATAAATAAAGAACTCTCGTACGTCCTCCCTCATGATTAATGGAACGGCCACGGCGTAAAGGCTCATCCCTGCCTTAGCAGCATATTTTAAATAGTGAACATAAAATTCATCTTGGTATAAACGAGGGGCACCTAGATTGACATCATCTTTTGTAAATCCAATCGGGATAGGGAAATTCTCCATTTTAAAAAACGTTTCGATCCTCTGCATGAAATCTTTGGATAATGCTAAGCCATTTTCTAATAGCACCCGAATATCTTCTTCTTCACAATGATGCAGAAAATAACTTAAAATTTGAATGGACATACTATTTCCCATATATGTAGCCCAAAGTTTTCCTAATTCAAATGCCGTAAAAGGCTGGGTCTCATCTGAAATTTTTGGATTTATATTTAATGCTTTTATTACATTCATTGGATTTAATTCCTTATCCGTGGTCATCACTAATCCCCTTTTCCCGCATTTTGCTTATCTTTTCCATAGGGATAGAATTTAATTCCAACAAATCATTGCGCTCTGTACATAAAAATATTTGATCCGCGATATAATCTGAATTAAAGTGGAGGCCCTTTTTGATTCACCGCATGATAATGCCATGTTTTATGCCTAAGAAAGCCGCGATTCACGAAAGTGGACTCAAAAAAACAGTCATGCAAAAAGGCCAATAGGAGAATTCAAATACAATCACCTGAGAAATTTTATAGACATACAATATCTATAAATCAACAGAAAGTAGTGATTGAATGCCTGTTGTTATAACCGGAATGGATAGTACCATCTATCAAGGCTTTCCTCCTCCCCTTTTTGGGGAATGGGGTCTGCCTATTATGGGGAGCCCTCCTCATAATTACTATCTAATTGGACATACCAAATATTATATAAGCCCCGGAGCAGTACCTGTTTTTCCCTATTGGGCTCCGTTTCGCTATTACACCGTGTAACAGCGAAATTACGAAGCCTTTTTAAGAGCCCTAAAAAACGATGCCTATTCTTATTTTTTTAAATGGAAAGGAACAGTCGTGATAATCACGTTTTTCCGAAACAGCAAGTAGGCACGAATGAGTAAACTTGATTGATTATGAAGAATATTGTGCCAGCCTTTCTTCGGGATAAATTGCGGAATGATTACGGTAACTCGGTAGTTCGCTTCACTCGCCTTATGTTCGATCGTATCCACAAATTTGGTAAGAGGATTAATGATACTTCTATAATGCGAGTGGAGCGTCACGAGTCTTACATCCGGCTGCCACTTCTTCCACTTTTCTTCAAAGTTCTTTTCATCGTCTCTTTCAAAGGAAACATATACAGCAATGATATGTTCTTGAGAAAGTGATTTAGCATAGTTTATCGAATTCGCCACCACATTGGTCATACCAGCCACAGGAACGATTAGTACATTTCCTTCAATTGGCATCAGAGGTTCACAAGTAGTCAGGCTAAGTTGTTCCCCAACTGCTTCATAATGCTTTCTAATGCGGTAGAAAACAAATAGAATCATAGGTAAAAAGGCTAGTACTGGCCATACTTGAGCGAATTTAGTTAAAAAGAACATCATGGTGACAATGAAGCTAATCATTGCCCCTAGTGTGTTAATGAACAGTTTGGGAAGCCAGCCCTGCGGCCTCTCGCGAATCCATTTAACGATCATGCCCGTTTGGGATAAGGTAAATGGAATAAACACCCCGACAGCATAAAGCGGGATCAGATGCTCTGTTTCAGCTTGAAAAGCAATAATTAATAGGATGGACGAGATGGCTAGCATGATAATGCCATTTGAGTACCCCAATCGGTCTCCTCTAATTAGGAACATCCTTGGTATAAACTTATCTTTGGCAAGATTAACTGCCAGCAATGGGAATGCAGAATAACCAGTGTTTGCCGCCAGGATTAAGATTAATGCTGTCGTACCTTGAATAAAATAGTACATGACATTCCGACCGAAAGTTTCCTCTGCAATCTGTGATACCACCGTTACCTCTGCCCTCGGAGTAATCCCATAATAGTAAGCTAAATAAATAATCCCTGAAAATAATAAGCCAAGCAACACACCCATCATCATTAACGTTTTAGAAGCATTATTTGGTGCCGGATTTTTGAAATTAGGTATGGCGTTGGATATCGCCTCAACCCCAGTTAAGGCGGAACTTCCCGAAGCAAACGCCCTCAAGAGAATAAACAAACTGATTCCTGCTACTGGTGTACCCATTGGGTGATGTAATTCAGGCGAAACTCCTCCTGATAAAATATGATAAAAACCTACACCGATTAAAATGAATAACGCTAAAACGAACAAGTACACGGGATAGGCTAATATGGATGCAGACTCCGTAACACCGCGTAAATTTAAAATGGTAATCAAAATCACGAAAACAATGGCAATCTCAACATTAAATGGATGCAAGGCAGGAAACGCAGAAGTGATAGCGTCCGTACCTGCAGACACACTTACCGCAACCGTTAAGATGTAATCTACCAAAAGGGAGCCCCCGGCGATTAAACCGGGATTTATACCTAAGTTGTTTTTTGAAACCACATAGGCCCCCCCGCCGTGTGGATACGCAAAGATGATTTGCCGATATGACAGAATAAGGGCTGTTAAAAGGATTAATACACCCACGGCGATTGGAATAGAATACCAAAATGCGGTTGCCCCTAGAGTAACTAAAACAATCAGGATTTGTTCAGGACCATAGGCCACGGACGAGAGTGCATCGGATGAAAGGATCGCCAAGGCTTTGGTTTTATTAAGTTTCTGTTCTCCTAATTCATTGGACTTCAACGGACGTCCAATTAAAAACCTTTTTAATGCAGAAATCATGGATTTTTCGCCACCTAATAGTTTAAAAGATTAATATTGCCCTTTTACAATGTGATTTCCTCAAAATGAGTTCTAACTTTACATAAATAAAAAAAAGTGCCTACAAGTCATAGTAAATAGACCTGTAGACACATCATTTTTCTCGTGTCACAAGTTCCACCTTCCTTCTCATATAACGCTTACGAGGTTAGCTGTCGGATTCGGACCTTTGAGTAGCCCTACCTTGAAAGGATTCACCCCTTGGGATAAGTCATATCCCACAAAAATGGTTCCCCCGTACCTATTGGTTTCAGCGATTTAGAAATTTGAAACTGTGTTTATATTACTCCTATGTTCAGCGAATGTAAATGAATTTTTTTCCAAGATCTTTACACTCCATAAAACGGAAATGTTAGGACCGTATTTAAGCTAAATAGAAAAACATTAAAAAAATAAGTGAAAACGCTCACAAATAATTGTGGTAATCGCTTACATAATCATATATAATTATATTAAAATTACAACTTGTGAGGTGACACAGCATGAAAGAATATATTTTTCTTCTAGAAGAACCTGTTGGTACTAGAGAAATTAAAATTTTAGCATCAGGAATGATGGATGCCTTCAAAAAGGCAAAAGAATTTCAAAAAAATATTGTCCATGAGACGAAATCAAAGGTCAATATGATGCTAAAGGGTGTTAGATATACCGATTAACCTTGTAAAAATATATTGAGAGGAAAAATCCTAACCTATATGTTCTTATTAAGATTAATAGTAGACAAATAAAGGAGAACACATTCGCTCGTTAACGAAATGTGTTCTCCTTTTATTTCTTTAGATACTTGGTTTCTTAACTGAGCGTTGGTCACCCGATAGTGGGATCGGGAGGGATGCTTTTTGTACCAACACAAAGTAGGAAAGGAAAGCAAGAATGCTAGAGCACAAGATGATGACCCCCATCGGAACGCCTGTATACGCCCCTGCTATTCCTACAAGCGGAGCACTTAATGAGCCAAGTACAAATGGCAAAACACCTAATAAGGCCGAGGCACTTCCCGCAATATGGCCCTGCGTTTCAATCGCTAAAGTAAATGAGGTGGTGCCAATCATACTGATGGAAGCGATAAAAAAGAAAATGGGAATGGCAACGGCGAAAAGTGGTGCGTTTAATAGTAATGCAATGAGTAAAACGGCACCAGCTATATTAGCGATGGCTAAACCTATTTTTAAGAAGGTCCGCTCCGGAATGATGTCTGCCAAGCGGCCCACCAACTGACTTCCAATGATTAATGCTAATCCATTGGTTCCAAATAAGAAACTAAATTGCTGCGGTGTAACATGATAAATATTTTGATAGACAAACGGAATCCCAGATACATAGGCAAAGATTCCTGCCGTAGTAAAGGCTTGCGTGAGTGCGTATCCCATGAATGTTCGATTTCTGAATAAAGAACCAAAGTTGCTCATGATTTGTGGCAGATTGCTTGGAACACGGTTTTCATCTGGCAAGGTTTCTTCTAATTTGAGTGTAACCGTGAAGAGCAGCACCGCACCAATACAAGCTAAAGCAATAAAAACCCCATGCCAATTGGTAAACGTAAGAATCCCGCCTCCAACAATTGGTGCAGCGATCGGCCCGAGGTTCCCTACTAACACCATCAGCGTAAAGAACTTGGTCAGTTCCTTACCACTAAAAAGATCCCTGACAATCGCTTTTGAAATCACAAGTCCGCCGGCAGCAGCAAACCCCTGAACTAGACGAGCAAGAATCAGGAAATAGATATTAGGCGCCAACGCGCATGTAATAGAAGCAAGTAAGTACAAGGTGATAAAGATGAGCAAGGGTTGCCTGCGTCCTTTCACATCACTCATCGGACCAATAACCAATTGCCCTAATCCGAGACCTAATAAACAGGAGGTTAAACTAATTTGTACAAGTGAAGCCGTCGTATCAAAATCTTTTACAATCGTTGGAAAAGACGGTAAATACGTGTCGATTGTAAATGGTCCTAACAGTCCAAGTGATCCCAGAAGTATGGCAAGCTGTATTCTTTTTTTTCCACTTAATTTATTCAATGTCCATCGCCTTTCTATATAAATTGTATTTTGGGCATTTATTTCGGTATCCTAAATTTAATAAACCTTATTATAACCTGAACCTTGCTAAAGGGTAAACAAATAAAATTAGTGGAAGCGATTCCAATTTTCGAGACTTGGGTGAACGTGGGGAAAGCTCTCATACATAGAGCGCCATTTTTTGGGGGAGAATTATTTATAAAATTTAGAGACCATTGGTCGTTTAAAGCAATGGGCGAGTTTCTTACAGAGACCTTATAAACCGAAATCCAAAATAAGAACTCCTTACTTTGAAATAAGATCGCTTGACCTTAATCGAATAACTCTAGCAAAAGTATAATAAGCGGATATTTTCCGGTATATGCAAAATGGAGCACGTTTCGGGGGAAAATAAGGGGAGCTTTTCCGCTTATGTAAAGCAAAATCCCCTATTTTCAAATTTTTCGAGTTAATAGGCGGAATTTCTCCTTCTATTTTCGCCTTTTTTACTAATATTTACGAAATAAGCGGAAATTCTCCGTCTATTTATCAGCTCGCCTGCTTCACTTCACCTACCCCCTCAAACCGATACGAGCGGGCCCTTAAATACAAAGGAAGTTTCTCCTTTACTGGACAGTTTTTTCTCCCAACGACTCTTTCATGAAAGTGGTTAAATAATCGACATTGGTAATTTTCTTGTTACATTCTTCGCTATCAAAGCACATATAGTTGCCGATCGCTTTATAGTAATCAGGATTTTTAGCTTTTTTTGCCTTTGTAACAGTGGAGATATAGGCTACCTGGCCAAATCGATTACAGAAGGAACAGATATTATCCTTAGGAAGCATGGTGTATTTGCATTCAATTCCAACCATCCTCTCCTCTAACTCGAACACAATAAACTTCTTATTTGTGCTGATATCTACCCAACTTAAATATGACATCTGATCTAGATTCATTTTGTCTAAATCAGGAAGCTTTAATTTTTTATTTTTGGGAAACATTTTTTTCAATTGGGCCTCAGAGATCTTAGGTAATGGTAACCGATAGTCCTGAAGCTGCTTCATGTAATTGTCATATTCTTGATCCGTTTTCAGAGCAGAAGGATCTAACATTTTCTGTTGCTCGTTCGTTGCATTTGGAAATAGCTCGATGATTTTCGCGTTCGCTAAATCCTTTACGGCCTGGATTACATTTGGGGCCACATTCTTTTTGTAGCTATCTTTTATCAGGGCTACCTGATTTTGTATAAAATTAAAATCCGCATTTTTAATAAACTTTTCGTTCATTTCTTCACCCTCCTTCCGTTTATTTTAAAGAATATCACTGTATGGGAAAATGTAAAATTCCACTGAGAAATGATTTATACATAAAAAAGCACGGAGAAATCATCCGTGCTTTTTGTACACTATTTTTTTGATGGTTTCGATGGAAAGGAAATATTCATCCGCTAAATCCTGAATATTTGTTCCGCTCATAAAGGCGCTTTTTATTTTAGAATTGCGCTGATCGAGGAGCTTTCTTCCACCACTTATCGTGCCCCATTGACGAAAAGTCGTTTCAGGTTTTGGGATATAAATTGTTTCCCCTTGTACATATTTTTGAATTTCTTTTATAAGATTCTCAGGTAAAATGTTGTTTGCATTTACATATTTCAAGACTGCCAGCTCCTTATTTATGAATGGATTAAATAAGGTGCAAAGCCAGGTGATGAAATAGGCGATATGAATTTTAAGTTAGTTTTGCCCCACGCAAAGTATCGCCGTTTCCATAATAGGCTTTGCATGAGTGGCAGAAGTACCAGACAATCTTGAAGGATTCTCCAACGTGTAGCACCCCCTTCTTGACACCATTATAACAATACCCTGGGCATGATGGCGATTAATTTTGTAAAAAGTTTATACAAAAACTATTGTGCCTTATTGTACACAATTGAAAATCTTTTTTCACCCAGCCATTTTTCACCTTTGTAGTCGATCGTAATGGCAGCCGTATAGTCCCCTTCCATTTCGAAATCAGCTTGTCCAACATACACACCCTTTCCTTTTTCCTCCATTTTCATGGAAATATCTCCATGACTCATCCCTTGCATATCCAAATCTGCGCTGACTTTCGCGCCTTCAACCGGTTTCCCTTCCCGATCTAAAATCTTCATTTGAATGGGAGTAGCTTGATCAGGTGTAAAGGATTTGGGCGTTGATAGCTTGATTTCAAAATCATTTGCACTGCAGCCTGTTAACAATATGAAAATGAGACTAATAAGTAAACTGGTAAACTTTTTCAAAACGTTCTATCCCTTCTTTATTTCATCATATAAAGATATACATACCATCTTTACTGACAAAAACATACCATTATATAACACAAAAGTTTACTATTTTTTTATAATTTTTACCTCTATTATTTCTTCAAGTGGATATGACTACAACCTGAAATAAAAAAATGATTGCAGCTTGCCGATACATTGGCGGCTGCGATCCCCTTTTCTTAAACGATCTAGGTCATACACCCAACCCAAGTTTTGACATTGAGCATAATCTGGTTATACGTCTAGATTACTATCGAATAAAGATTCTATCTTCTGTCGAAAAACCTACAGCCATAAACTATTGATTCCCCGACAATCGTTAAGAAAAAACAAAAATTTGTTTCCGTCTCTAAGCTACAGGTACGGGAAACAAATACTATGAGGAGAGAAAATTGTGATTCCATATAATAATGAATATTATATTGCTTATCCAACAGATGAAAGGATTTATCCAGGCTATGGACTTGGTGGACCAGGCTCAGGTTATGGTTTTTATCCTGGTTTGGGATTTGGTGAACCTGGACTAGGTTTATGGTTTTATCCAGGCTATGGATTAGGTGGACCAGGTTCAGGATTTGGTTATTTTTCTGGTCTCGGTTTTGGGGCACCTGGCATTCCACATCCATACCCACCACAGGGAGTACATCTTCCTGCTCATCCGCACCCACCACAGGGAGTGCAGCTTCCTGCTCATCCGCACCCACCACAGGGAGTACATCTTCCTGCTCATCCGCATCCACCTCAGGGTGTGCAGCTTCCTGCTTATCCGCACCCACCACAAGGGGTGCAGCTTCCTGCTTATCCGCACCCACCTCAGGGTGTGCAGCTTCCTGCTCAGCCGCACCCACCACAAGGAGTGCAGCTTCCTGCTCAGCCGCATCCACCACAAGGAGTGCAGCTTCCTGCTCAGCCGCATCCACCACAAGCAACACTTTATTAACCCCCTTAATACTAGAAGACGAATTCCAACTATTTATGGATTCGCCTTCTTTTTTATTTTCTAGATCTTGTTTTTTTGTTTGTCAACAGCCCCTAAAGTGAATCTCCCTAGTGTGTTATGGACAAAAGTAAGCGAACACACAAATTAAAACAAGGCTTTTCCCATTGGAACAAGCATCCAAGTTATCCAATAAAATGATACTAGCTTGCAGTTCGTTTTTTGTGGATTGTCTCAACAAAGGGAGCGGATAAAAAATGGGAACTATTAGTGGAAAAGATTTTATTGATCGGTTAAACAAGTTAGAAAATGAAATTTGGTTTGATGGTGAAAAAATTAAGGGGAAAATTTCAGAGCATCCTGCTTTTAAAGGAATTCTTAAAGCAAAGGCTTCCCTTTATGATTTACAAAATGACCCCGTTCTAAAAGAGGAGATGACTTTCTGTTTACCTGGTAAAGAAGAGCCTATTGGGCTTTCCTATCTGCAGCCAAAAACACAAGAAGATTTAAAGAGAAGAAGAAAAATGATGGAATACTGGGCAAGAAACACACATGGAATGATGGGAAGGAGTCCTGATTATATGAATACGGTGCTGATGAGCTTTGCCTCCTCAGCAAAACTATTAAGAGGTAGAGAAAATTGTTTTCCTGAAAATATTCAATGCCTTTATGAACGAGCAATGGAACACGACCTCTCGTTTACCCATACCTTTATCACGCCACAGGTCAATCGATCTCAAGTCTATTTGGGATTCACCGATGAGCCTATTTCTGCGAAGGTAATCGATCGAACGGAAAAAGGCCTAGTGATCAAAGGTGCCCGCTTGCTTGCCACTCAAGGTGGTTTGACAGATGAAGTGTTAGTTTTTTCTGCTCCAAGAGTGTTTTTTGATCCTAGCGAGGCATTCGCTTTTTCCATTCCATCTAATACGGAAGGATTAAAATTTTTCTGCAGGGAATCTTTTGTCGGGGGGGAATCTTCTTTTAATTATCCCTTAAGTTCAAGATATGAGGAAATGGATTCTATTGTTGTTTTTGACAATGTATTAGTTCCATGGAATCGGGTATTTTATTACGACAACGTAGAGGCAGCAACCGATTTTTTGGCAGACAGCTCATTTTACCAATTCGCCTATCATCAAGTGGTAACCAGACAAATTGTAAAAACGGAATTTATGCTTGGCGTGGCTAAACTACTTGTCGACACAATTAATGTTGGGGAATATCAACATATTCATGAAAAACTGTCCGAAATCATCATTGGTCTTGAAACCATGAAAGCACTCTTAGAAAAGGCAGAAAATGATGCCGAAGTAGATCAATGGGGAACTATGGCTCCAAGTTTGATACCACTTCAAGTCGCCAGTAACATTTTCCCTAAGATTTATCCCCGTTTTAGCGAAATGATTCAAATCATTGGTGCAAGCGGAATGATTTTATTGCCAACAGAAAAGGCCTTTTATTCTGAAATTAGAACAGAGCTCGACCAATATCTTCAAGCAGATGGTATGAATGCTTTGGACCGTGTGAAACTATTTCGTTTGGCATGGGATCTTACAATGAGTTCCTTCGGTACAAGGCAAACTCAGTATGAAAGATACTTTTTTGGTGATCCTGTTCGATTATCCAGTAACCTATACAGAAACTATCTAAAGGAACAACATGTTGAAGATATTATCAAATTTTTAAATCAAAAAAATTAAGGGATGCCAGTATCCTATTTTTATTTCAATAAAGTGGCGTATGTATAAAAAGCTGCCATTATGACAGCTTGATCTTCAAATCTGTGGTTCTTGTAGTGAACCGTTTGTTAAACAAAAATCTTACCGCTCTAAAGACAACTAGAACGGCGCAAACATTAATCGTTGGATGTTATCAGTAATTACAATATTTCGATATACCCCTCTGTCCCATTCACGCGAATTCGTTGCCCGTCTTGTATCAGTTTGGTAGCATTTTCAACCCCGACAACGGCTGGTAATCCATATTCACGTGCGATCACGGCTCCATGGGTCATTAGTCCACCGACTTCGGTGACTAGACCTTTTATGGATACAAACAATGGAGTCCAGCTAGGGTCCGTAAAGGAAGTGACCAATATATCTCCCTCTTCTAGATCCCCATCTTCCATATTTAAGAGGACACGCGCCCGTCCCTCGATCACGCCAGCAGAAACAGGCAAACCCGCAATCGCTCCGGCTGGGAGATTTTCTCGTTTGTACGCACCTGATAGTGTTTCACCATCCGATGTGATTACCCGCGGGGTAGTCAGTTTTTCATATAATTTGTACTCATCTTTCTGTTTGTTAATCAACTGGTAATCCAGTTTTTTAGTGCGGACGGTCTCGCAGAATTCTTCAAATGTGAGATAGTAGATATCTTCTTTTTCATGAATCACGCCCGCTTTCACGAGTTGTTCGGCTTCCTTCAGTAAAGCCTGCTTATAAATGAAGTAGCGATTAATCATGCCGTATTTTGGATATTCACGATACCCGATGAAATTCCGGATTAGATCAATCATTCGTTTTGTTTCTATGGCCTTTTGTTCACCATCCGGTAATTGTTTCAATCGGTCTAATAACTCTTTTTCCTTTTCCAAAGCAACACGCAGCCCTTGTTCGAATTTCCGCTTGCCAGCATGGGGCTCAAAGTTTTTGATGTTCCCAAGTATCAAAGGGACAAGAATCGTTGGATTTTCGCTCCAACGTGTTCTCGTTATATCAATTTCACCGGCACATCGCATTCCATATTTGGTGAGAAAAGCATGGAAAGCGTCTCGGGTTTCCCTTCCTCCATCAAACTGAACCAATTCATCCAAAAAGTTGTCATCTTTTACATTCTGTAAAAAATTAATGACCGCTGGATATGGTCGAATCACATCGGCAACATCCAATAGCGCCAGACCCATTTCCGAAGTAATATTATTTGGTACAGATTGAGAAAGCGTGTCTGCTACGTTTTTTTCATCTAACCATTCATTCATTTTTTCATTCATCCATGTGGAAGCATTCATTGCGGCCATAAATGTTGCTGTACTTTGTGGGTCAAATAAAATCTTCTTTAATTCCTGTATATCTTCTAGAATAAAATCAAATAAATCTGAGCCTGATTTCGTTTGGATGTTTTGCTTTAACTCTTCTATCGATGTTTGATTTTTCTTAATCAATTCGGAAACGATGGAGGGGTTGTTTTCGAATGGTTCCGGCATAGCCGTATTGCCTCTGACGGGCCTCGGTGCTTCCTTTTCATTTGGTAATAATTTAATAAAATCTCCACGCTCAATAATGTTCATAATGGCGTCTTTCATGAGTGGATCGTGTTGTTCCATCATATTTAATAACATGTTTCTACTAGCAGGTGAAGCCAATTGTTGTGCGATATCAACAAACAACCTTCCACCTGCCTTACGCATCGGTGCATTCGTTGTTAATAGAAAAAAAGACAATCCCAATGGTTTTATGGGGTCGGTCATCATTTGTTGATGGCCGACAGAGATATAGACGTGATTTTCCTGATCATCCGCTTCAGGGATCGGGAAAAGCGTGGTGATTGGACGGCTCTGGACGATATAGAATGTATCATCTGCAAAACCCCATTCGATATCCTGCGGCTTGCCAAAATGTGTTTCAATCTGTCTTCCAATCCGTGCTAATTGTAAAATTTGTTGGTCAGTCAGTGTTTGCGTCTTTTGCTGATCAGCATCGATTGACACGGTCTCAGTTCCGCCTTCTTCTCGTGCATAGATAGCCAATTTTTTGGCTGCGATCATCCTATCTGTGATTTGATCTTCCTCGACTTTGTAACAATCGGCAGAGACCAAACCAGAAACCAGTGCTTCCCCAAGCCCAAAACTGGCATCGATGGATAACAGCTTGCGGTTTCCAGTAATCGGATCGGCGGTAAATAAAATCCCTGAAGCCTGTGGGAAAACCATCCTTTGAACAATCACGGATAAATAAACTTGTCTGTGATCAAATCCATTTTGAATTCGGTAAATTACCGCACGATCGGTAAACAGTGAAGCCCAACATTTTCTGATATGCTGCAAGATGGCTTCTTTTCCGATGATATTTAAATAGGTGTCTTGTTGCCCAGCAAATGAAGCATGCGGTAAATCTTCCGCGGTCGCACTCGAACGCACAGCATACGCATGTCCTTCTCCAAAGCGGGAGAGATAGTCAGCAACTGCGGACACAACATCGGAAGGAATTTCTACTTCCATAATGATCTGACGAATCTTCTGACTGATTTCATCAATTTGTTCCCGATCCTCCGTTTTTAGCAACGTTAGTTGATCCAACAATCCTTGAAATGAATCATTATCTTCGATGGCTTTTTGATAACCCACGGTGGTAACGCAAAATCCTTCCGGCACTTGGATTCCTTGAATTTTGGATAATTCCCCTAAATTCAACCCTTTTCCACCAACAAGCATTAATTGCGTTTTTTCCATTTCCTGAAAACCGAGAACCAATGAACTCATTCAATCCCTCCAACAAATATCATTAAAGTTTCTATTGCATTTTAGCAGTTGTAAATGGGAATAAACAGTCTATATTGACCTTTTTTAATATGGTATAATTAATGTAGGAGGAGTATAAAAACTTACCAATCAATTATCATCTAATACTAAAATACTTGAAAGTGTTTTTGAATAATAATAAAAATGCACTACCTCAATCTAGAAGTAATGCACATGAACCTATTGTTACTTACAGTTATTGATATTGCTTCTTAATACAGGTGGTCCCAATTACTGCAAGGGAAAGTTGCTGCCATTGATTGTAAAGGATAAACAGAAAAAGTGAAGATGATAAATATGCCTAAAATAAATCGTTTCATATTGCACCTCATACATTTATTTTGGTTAATTTACCCTCACCCTCATTATGTTCTAAATATAGATAACCCTTCTTAAAGTAACCAGCCTGTTTCCTTAAAAAAAAGCGACCGTATGGCATCTAGAAACTACAACTCTTGCACCTTTAAATAAAATAAGAGTTTGCTTGTAACTTATTTTATCATTCAGAATAAGTGTTGTTGAAAAAATCTTCGATCTACATATTTTCCCTATTATGAAAAAGGATTTAGATGATAGCCCATCTCAACCATCCTGTTTCATTAGCTCCACAAGCAAAAAGATCGCCGCATAACCCCATTTATTCACCTACTAAGCCATCACCATCTCGATCATCCATATATGGATATAACCAGTGATCATTCGTTATTGGCATACTATAACCTGCTGCTTTTGCTTCTTTAATCGTTACCTGTCCATTACCGTTCGTATCAACACTAGAAATATCTTCAGTGCCATTCGACTTATTAGAACTAGTTGACTTATTTGAGTTAGTTGGTTTACTTTCAGTTAAGCCAAGAGATTTATTTATCTCATCAGGGTTGGCGTTATCAAACTCATCTACAATCTTATTCCCTTTTAAAGTGTAAGTGTACTTATAATGAGAAGGAATCTGCGTTTCTGTATTAGGATAGGTGATAATTGCTTCAAAATTAATAGCCCCACCAGCTTTACGAATGGCATCTTCCATATATGCTTGATCACCATGTCGGTTAAGCGTACTTTCTTGTGGAGTAATATTATAAGCATTGGAAACCCCTCCGAGAGAATCTGCAATGATATGTCCTTCATCTAAATCTGCTTTTTCTACACCAGGAACTTTTGCTTCATCCTGGTAGTATCTGCCAGACGATGTTACAGGTTCGGTACGATCATCTTGTAGAACGATTTCGTCAGCAATGACACGGACTAATTGCCCGTGTTCATTCGTAAAGGACCAATACTCTCGGCCCCCAAAACCAATGTCTACGACGACGTTAGGTTCGCGAAGTCCAGATAAATCTCCACCATCAACTTCAATTAGTGTATAACCTTTAAACAGTTGATCTTTTGACTCAGTTGATGTTTCCTCTCCTACTTGTTTTTCAGTCGTAGTTTTTTCTTTTTCACTTTTAGTTGTAGTTACTTCGTGTGAATCAGCCTTCCCATCAGTATTCGATACATCTTCTACGTTAGTACAACCAACAATTAAGATGGCAGTTAAAAGTAAGATTAAATAGTTTATTTTCTTTTTCATTTTAGGACTCCTTATAGTATTTTTTACAGAGATCTTTGAATAAAACATAAATTAACATTATAAAGCTATTTATAATAGTATATAACAATATTAATTTTATTACAGTAGATACCTAGTTCAGTGTATGTAGTGTTAATTTCCCATAAAGATTAGAAAAGTCCATTGAAAAACAAAATGGACTTTCCCGTTATACCGGAAAAGCCCATTTAAACAGAAACACCTAGAAATTGTCATCTTATTCCTTCTTTTTCCTTTAGGAGGAATATCTTCATACATTTAACAAAAGATTCCTTCTACAAAATAAATTAGAAAGCCCAATTACCTTTACGAAAGATTGGCTCACGTGTACCATCAGGTAATTCCCCATCAATATCCATATCCGCACAACCAATCATGAAATCAACATGAGTTATACTCGAATTAATTTCTACTTCCTCACGTTGCTCCTTCGTCATTTTCTCTCCAGCTTCGATACAGGTAGGGAAACCGAATCCTATTGCTAAATGGTTTGCAGCATTTTCATCAAACAATGTATTTAGGAAAAGTATGTTTGTGTTAGAAATAGGTGAGTCATGTGGAACCAGGGCTATTTCACCAAGATAATGGGAGCCTTCATCTGTTTCTACCAGATTCTTTAATACTTCTTCTCCCTTGTTAGCTGTAATTTCAACAATTCTACCATTCTCAAAAGTTAATTTGAACTCATCAATTAAATTACCCGCATAGCTAAGTGGTTTTTTACTAGAAACGAAACCATTAACACCTGATCGTAATGGCGAAGTGAAGACTTCCTCGGTTGGCATATTCGCAACAAATGGAACACCATGCCGATTTTTGGTTCCACCACTTCTCCATATATGTAGGGGATGAAGCTCAATCGTTATATCTGTGCCTTCAGCTTTATAATGTAACTTCTTATATTTCTTTTCATTCAAATAAGTTGCCTTTTGGAGCAGGTTTCCAATATGATCTTTCCATGCCTTTACAGGTTCAACTTCCCCTATACGTACTGAACTGAAGATGGCATCCCAAAGTTTGTCCAGGCTATTCGTTTCGCCTGTAAAAACCTTATCTGCCCAGGCTTGACTTGGAGCAGCGCAGATGACCCAACTTACATCATCTTGCTGCTCTCGCCATTTTATCATGGCTTTTCCACTTACTTTTTGGTAATTCGCAATACGATTTGGATCAACTTTGGACAATAAATCCGGATCGTCGGAAACGATAAATAAAAATGCCGCATCCTTATCAATCAACACTTCTCGTTGAGTTCGCTCCCATTCAGGAAACTCTGTGAACACATCATCTGATGCTCTCATATAGCGTGAGAGAGTAATTTCAGGATCAATATAGTCCACATACACATTTTTTGCGCCTGCATTGTAAGCTTCGTGAGCAACAGCTCTAGCAAATGGAATCGTATCCACACTAGCTCTTACATAAAGGATTTGGTTCGGTTGAATGTTTAATCCCACCCTTACAACCAATTCTGCATAGCTTTTTAATTTTTCGGCAAACGTTTTCAAAAATATCCCTCCATTTTTACTCTAAACTGATATTTTGTAATTCTTCCCTGGGAGTAAGTGGCTTTTTCGTCTTCAATAAAACAAATGAGCCAAGCCATGCAACATAGCAATCAGCTATATGAACCAATGTGTCTCTTACACTTTCCCAACCAAATCCATTTGTTGTGTAAAATGATTAGGATCTAATTTCCCACAAAATTCTAACAGAGTTCCTCTTGTCTGTCGAACCCTCCATATTCTTGCTGAAGGATCCAAACACCCACCTTTACCAGATATAACTACTTATTCTATACATGTATAAAATATACCTTTCTTTACTGATTACAATCTGAGGTCAGACAAAGTATCGCCTTTTCCATAGTAGGCTTTGCATGAGTGGCAGAAGTACCAGACAATCTCGAAGGATTCTCCAACGTTAAGCCCCCCCTTCTTCACCCTATTAAAACAAATGCCCTCAAAATGATGGCGATAACTTTTGTTCATTTATTTTAGAACCTGCCCTATTTGTTGATACCACTGTTTTATTTTTCCCAATGGCTGTGTTATAATTGAATGTTGATTTCACTGTGTTTGGAAAATAAACGGAAAATTTCCGTCTAAACTGAAAAATACCCATTTTTTCTTAAAAATAAAGGAAGTTTTTCCGCTTATATGATCCAAATCTTTGGATTTTGTTTTATTTAGAGCAATTAAGCGGAATATCTCCTGTTATATCTGCCTGTTTAGAGTCCACTATAAACATTAGCCGGAAATTCTCCGCCTATGGATCCTCATACCTAAACGAAAATCAACAATGAACAATAAACAGAGCCTTCCCGATAAAAAATCCCGGTTCAATACCGAGATCCTAAAATGAAATAGCCATATTCCAAATGTATTTTATGAGTAATCCTTCCCCTTATCCCTGAGCAGCCAGGATATAGTCTTCCAGTTGCCTAGGCTGGCCTGTTTCCGCTGAATGATTAGCCGCCAATGTGACAGCTAATGTTTTCACCGCATCGGAGTAGGTAGATAGGATTCGTTCCTTCTTATTGGATCGGATTGCTTCTATAAATGCCTTGTCCTGTTCCTCGTAGAAATCCATTTCACTTTCGAACGTGACTTTATGATCTTTCTCAATGATATGCAAGGATGTTCCATCAATAATCACTCTGAAATCACGGCCCATGAATTCAATTCCCGTTTGATGGTCAGCTTGGATAAAAGTGCTTGAAAGATTGCCAACAGCCCCAGACTCCATCCTAAAGTTAACAGACGTCACATCCGGTATATCGATATCAGGAATGTCACTCATGACATTTAATGCTGAATTGGTATACACGGATCGGAAATCCCCTGCCAAATAGCGAATTAAGTCAACGGTATGTGTGGATTGTTCAACCAATTGACCACCAGACAAAGCCATTTTCCTGTACCATGGTGTCGGGACAAACTTCGTTACATAATGGGCACGTATCATGGCAATTTGTTTTCCTGCCAGGTATTCTTTGGCTTTGGCTACCGTATCCAGGTACCTTAAGCAATATCCCGTTGCACATATAATGCCTGAGTCGGCAATCACTTTTTCCTTTACCTTAACATTCGGCAGATTGAGTCCCACTGGTTTTTCAACCATGAGGTGGATGCCGCGGCTGGCCGCTTTTTCCTCGATTACGCCGTGGGCAAATGGAGGAACACAAACGAACAATGCGTGCAGTGACTCATTTTGCAGCATATCATCAACATTGACATAGGTATTTACCCCGTATTGTTCCCCCATCTGACGGACTCTGTCAGGATCGATATCACATACAGCAACAATCGAGGCATGCTCATTATTATGAATGTTCTCCAGATGCTTGGCGGCAATACCTCCCACTCCAATGAAACCAACATTTATTTTTTCCATCAATACGTTCACGCCCTTTCTGTTGTTATAAGGGAGTTAAAGATCACATCCAGATGACGTGAAGTATCATGTGCTAAATGATAAGGAGAAATCGAATAAGCCGGGATTTCAGCGGTGACCGTATCATAATATCCAATCTCATGAAGAGCGGTTAGGACCGCTTTCCAATTCACGTCCCCAGCCAGCAATGGAACAAAACCTGTGATGTTTCCAACACTTCGTTTAAAATCCTTCACATGAACTTTCCTGATATGCTTCCCTAAAATCTGGATCCATTGCTCAGGATAGCCAAACTGAAGCACATTTCCTGCATCGAAATAGACCCCGGCATACTCAGAATGGAGCTCTTCAATATACCGCTTCATTTCTAGTGGTGATAACAAAAATTTGTTCCAGACGTTTTCAACTCCAATATGAACGCCAAGCTGTTCGGCAACTTCCAATAGTAATCGAAGCTCGGCCTGGCTATTTTGATAGCAATCCTGATAGGAAGTCTTCTCATCCACGATTCCCGGAACAACCAAGACAGTATCCATTCCCATTACATTTGCTAATTCCAGCTGCTTTTTGACAATCGCTCTTCCCCGCTCCCTGGTGCTTTCATCATTCGAAGAAAGGGGGGCTTCCCACAAAAGTCCGGTTGACAGGCTTCGCAACTGGATGCCATAACGGTCGGCCAACTTTACAATCGTTTCTGCCTCCTTGGCGGAGGTATTTAATGTTAGGCCAATTCCGCCAGACTGATATAAATTTAATTCAACGGCATCAAACCCAGCTTCCTTACTATATCTAAAAACGTCCTCCAGAGATGTATCCTCTGGATAACACCATTGGTTGATTCCTTTTAACATGTGGTCCCCACCTTTTTTAGATTTCCCACGATCATTACTTCAACTTGATAGGCTGCCTTTTCTCGGCAGATTCATAGGCCGCTAAGGCAACCTCAAGTGCCCTTAAACCATCTGTCCCTGTAATGGATGGTTCTTTCCCAGTTGCCGCACTATTCAAGAAGTCACTTACCAATCCAAAATCCATGTTGTCTCCCCAATAATTCCAATTCGCACCACTCTTGTCATAGACATCTAACTTTTGGGCGAACGCATCGACCTTAAGGGTTCCTTCGCTGCCGATAATTTCTAACGTCACATCCCCCCAGGTTGGATAGGTTTCGTTCCGTGACCAGCTGCAATCCAGAGTTGAAAATACATCATTGTCGAACTCAATGGTGAGGATCCCACAATCGTCGATATCATAAGGTGAGATGGAATGGTCAATTTCTGCATATACTTCCCTTGGCTCAGAACCCATAAACCATCTCATGATGTCGACAACATGGACGGTATGGTCAATGACCGCTCCTCCCCCTGAAAGGTTTGGATTGACAAACCATCCGCCGGGATTAGTGCCGCGGTTGGTTCCTTTAATGGCGAGGATTTGCCCAAGATCCCCATTTTCGATCATCTTTTTGGCGCGAAGAATAGCTGAGTTAAAGCGGACCGGGAAGGCCGTTTGCAAAATGACTTGATTTTCCTTACAAACTTCGATCATCTCTTGTGCATCTTCCACCTTAGAAGCAATGGGTTTCTCACACAAAATATGTTTACCAGCCTTTGCTGCAGCCACCACATGTTCGCGGTGTTTGCTATTCTCTGATGCGATGATCACCGCATCGATATCCTGCTCTAACAACTCTTGATAACGGCTAAAATATTGAGTATGATAGGTCTCTGCTGCCTTTGTCCCACGATAGACATCATCATCTGTGATTCCTACCAATTGAACTCCATCGATCTTGGTTAATGCATCAGCGTAACTATTGGCATGACCATGAGCAAAACTGATAATCCCTACCTTCATCGGATTTGTGCCTCCTCTTTTTGGTTTTCATTAATGACTACCTCTCTGCCGGTTTCAATGGATTGAAGTGCAGAAAGGGCAATTTCCATGGCTTTATAGGCATCTTCTGCCGTGACAACCGGGTCGTTGCCAGTTTCAATACAGTGAATAAAATGGTCTAATTCTACGAAATAAGGGTTGTTCTTTAACGGACTTTCCGGAACGGCTACGCCGCCGCCAGATGCACTTTTCTTTCTGCCTTCAAATACAACGGGAACAGACTTAGAGCTGTCATGTTCAATAATTCCGCTTTGACCCGCAAATTCAAATCGAGTTGTGAAGGTTTGATGGGCCCAGGATCCTTCGACATGGGCGATCACACCGTTTCTAAAGCGAAGCGTCACCAACGAATAATCAATCCGCTTCAGATTCCCATCCTTGATGCTTTTTGCATAAACCCGTTCCACTTCCCCAAAACACCATCTTAGGAAGTCAAAGTCGTGGATAATCATATCTAACACCAATCCACCGCTCTTTTCATAGTCCGCATACCAGTCATCTGAACCGAACGGGAAGCCTCCCCCTCTAAACGTACGGACAACAGCTGTATTACCGATTGTCCCTTCTTCGATAATTTTTTTGGCACGGACATACTCAGGAAAGAAGCGCACGACATGACCAACAAATAGCTTGACGTCTTTTTTCTTGCAATACTCAATCATTTCTCTGGCATCATCCAGGTTCCTGGCGAGCGGCTTTTCACATATGACATCCAGCCCTTGATCGGCAGCTTTCTTCAAAAATGGTTTATGGAATGGAGTCGGTAAACAAATCGAAACGACATCGACTTTATTCAAAGTTTTGATGGCTTCTTCAAATGTTTGGAACGCCTTTGTTTGTAATTTGCCGGCCAGATTCTTGGCCTTATCCAAATTTTTATCGACGATTCCCGCAAGAACGGCATTTTCCATCGTTGCGAAGGCCTCACCATGCACATTTCCCATCGTGCCAGCCCCAATTAATAGAACATGTAACACTGTCATCTCTCCCTTTGTTTTATAAAATGGAAACATCCCCAAATCTAATGAGGCAGGGCCGCTAGTTCATCGGCCTTGCAAAAGAACAAGCCAGTTGCCCCCACGACACTTGCGTAGCTGCCAAGGGTTGATTTCTCGATTTTCACCTGCTCCACCATACTTTGAATGCCATGCTTTTGAACCGTGCTTCGAATCGATGGAAGAATCAATTCTGATTCGCTCATCACACCACCGCCCAAAATCACCGCTTCTGTATTAAAGAGATGGATTAGATTAATTATTCCAAGCCCAAGGGATTCTCCAACTTCCTCAAGCAATCCGATTGAAAAAGAATCGCCCATTTTGGCTGCCGCACAAATATCAACGGCGGTTAGCTGATCCAATTCATCGGAAAAGTAAAGACTGACTTCTCCATTGGCAAGCCGTTGCCGGGCGATATCGGCAATCGCAGTTCCTGACGCGTAGTTCTCTAAACAACCTTTATTTCCACAAGGACATACAGGACCATGAAGATCAATCGAGATGTGCCCAAATTCTCCGGCGCTATCATGACTGCCTGTTAAAAGGCTGTCATTGCTGATGATTCCTGCCCCAATCCCAGTACTAACCGTTATGTAGATGAGATTGTGTTTTCCTTTTCCACTGCCCCACAGCCATTCACCTACGGCGGCAGCATTGGCATCGTTATAAAGCTCAACAGGAAGACCAAACCTCCGTTCTAGAACGCTGCCGATTTGAAAATTTTTCAATCCTAAATTGCTTGCATAAAGAATTTCCTTCTTTTTTGAATCGATTACCCCAGCTGTTGCGATACCAATGCCTTTTATCCGATTCATCTCGATGGCTTCTTTTTCCAGGAGGGATTCAATCGCAAAGATGATTTGTTGACTGAAATCTTCCGCTCCCCCCTTTGTGTCACACTGGATTTTCGAAACAACTTCTCCGTTCTCTGAAACGAGTGCGGAAAGGATTTTCGTCCCTCCAATATCTAAACCGATGGCAAATTCTTCTGTTGCTTTCACTTATGTCCCCCCTTGCTTTTTTGAACAATCATCTACTTACGGACACCGCTTAACGAAATACCGGCAATCAGATGTTTCTGTAAAAAGATAAACATAACAATCATCGGAATCGTAGATAACAGGGCGCCTGCCATAAGCAATGGATAATTTGTCGAATACTGGCCTTGGAATGAAGCAATTCCAATCGACAGTACTCTTACACTTTCAGAGTTTGTCATAATTAACGGCCACAGGAAATCATTCCATGATGCAAGAGCCGTGAAAATACCGAGAGCAATGAGGGCAGGTGTGGCATTCGGCAGCAGCACCCTCCAATAAATCCCCCACCAGGAACATCCATCGATAATGGCTGCCTCATCCAATTCTTTGGGGATCCCCATAAAGAACTGCCGAAGCAAGAAGACTCCAAATGCACTGAAGATGCCCGGAATAATTAAGGCATAAAAGGTATCAATCCACCCCAAATTTGTCATAATCGCGTAGTTCGGAATTAAAATGACTTGTGGAGGAACCATCAAAACAGACAGAATCACAATGAAAATGACATTTTTAAACGGAAATTTCATCCGTGCAAAAGCGAATGCCGCCATGGAACAAAGAAATAATTGGGCAAGAGTCCGGCCAACGGTGACGATAATAGTGTTAATATAGTAGTTTAGGAAATCAACTTCTTCGAAAACTTTTACGAAATTATCAAAATGCCATTCCTTCGGGATAATCGATGGCGGTACCTGCATGGACTCACCGTAGGATTTCAAGGATGTCGAAATCATCCACAAAAATGGCATGATCATAATCGCTGCACCAATGATGAGTAAAATATGACTAAAAATCTTTTTTTCTTTCAATTCCTTGCACCCCCTCACTAGGAATCATAATGTACCCATTTCTTTTGGTAGATGAATTGGACGATCGTAATCGCTAATATGGCTAAGAATAAAAGAAAGGCCTGAGCTGAGGCAATTCCCATTTGTGAGTATTTGAATCCAGATTCATAGACTCCAAATACAATGGTCCGGAGTGGATCCAATAACGCATTGTTGTCTCCAATCATCACAAAGATCAAATCAAACATCTGCAGGGAACTAATCATAGAAGTGATAAATACAAAAAACAGAGTAGGTGTAATCAAAGGCAAGGTAATGTTTAGGAATTGCCTGAACTTCGAAGCCCCATCAATCTGGGCTGCTTCATAATAACTGTTGGAAACTCCCTGAAGTCCTGCCAGCAAGAGAATGACATTATTACCAATTGTCATCCATACATAGACAAGGATAACTGAAAATAAGGCAATATTTGGGTCGAATAGCCATGAGGGCTGAGGAAGATGGAATATGCCTAAAAGATAATTAATTAAACCGTAATCCGTGTTATAGAGCCATTTCCACACCATCCCCACTGCGACTGGCATGGTAACAACCGGTAAGAAGTACAAGGTCCTGTAAATCACCATACCCTTGATTTTTTGGTTCAACATCAAGGATACAAGGGTGGCGATCACGACAGATAATGGGACCGACACAACGGTAAAGACGATGGTATTGATGATGGACCGCTGAAAGGTTGGGTCGACAAATAATGTCCGAATATTTTCAAGTCCAACAAATACCGGTGCTGTCATGCCATCCCAGCTTGCAAAAGATAAGCCAAAGGATGCAACGGCTGGCAGCGTATAGAAAATTAGAAGTCCTAAAAAAGTAGGCGCTATGAACAGCAGTGCGTAAATAGCTTCCTTATTCAACCGTTTCTTTTTCTGTTTAACAGCAACCATTTGGGTTTTGTTCTTTTCAATAATTGAAGAAAAGTTGGTCACCATCATCTCTCCTTTCAATAGTCAAACAAACTGTTAGACAGTCTGTTTGACTACCAATTTGCAAATCTAGTTTACTTTGAATTTTCTTTCGCAAGAATGTCATTCATCTTTTTCGCAATCGTATCCAAAGCTTCATCAATCGGCTTCTGTCCTAAAAAGGCGCCTTGAATTTCTTTCATCTCTACATCCTGCCACTCCGCCGTACTTTTGGAGATTGGATAGGCAACTCCGTATTCCTGTGCGTCAAGGAATACCTGTAGATTTAATGAAGGAATGGACTTTAGCCAAAGATCACTAATGCTTTTATCAGCAGGAATCGAGAATCCTGATTCAGCAATCACTTTTTCCCCTTCTTTACCAGATAAGGCCTTGATTAAATCCCAAGCCGCTTCATCATTTTGAGTTTTGGCATTCATTGCCCAGCCAATTCCATGAACAATGGAAGCTTTTTGTTTGCCTTGTGGAAGTGGAGCAATTCCTAATTGATCCCCGAGTACTCCTTTGAATTCGCCTGCACTAACGGAAATCGCAGGAATCATGGCGACTTTTCCGGATAGGAACAACTGCTTTCCTTCTGTCTCCATAACCGTTTTCGCTGAAGGCGAGATTCCCTTGTCAATTAACTTCTCGATAAAATGAAAGGCTTCTTTTGATTGTGGAGAATCAAATCCAGACTTCTTTTTATCCTCGCTGATCACGTATCCACCTGCTTGGTGCATCAGATCGTAATAAACGGATTGGCTTGTCTTGATGTCTGCAGAATACCCATAAATACCCTTTTCTTTATTCGATAGCTTCGCGCCAACCTTTTCAATATCATCCCACGTCCAGTTTTCATCTGGGTATGGAACCCCTGCGTCATCGAAAATCTTTTTATTGTAATACAGTCCGACCGAGTCGATGAAATAAGGAGCAGCAAAAAGCTTTCCTTCATACGTATATAAATCTACAACTGCAGGGAAATAATTTTCCTTTTTATACTCACTATCTTTTTTAATAAAAGGTTCTAGATCTTTGATAAATCCTGAGGAAGTATATTGATAGAAGTTCGGTCCATTCATCCAGAAAACATCCGGACCTTTTCCGCCTCCGATACTAGTTTTCAGCTTGGTCCAATAATCCTCCCAAGGTGTGTAGGTAACATTGACCTTCATATCTGGATGCTGCTTCTTAAATGCTTCGATTGATTTATCTACCGCAGGACTGACATTTTTATCCCATAAAGCTACTTCAAGTGTCTTCTTTTCTTTCCCGCTGCTCTGTGTGTTTGAGCAGGCAGACATAGCAACAACGGCAATGATTAACAATAGGTGAACTAGAAACCTCAACTTTTTCATTTTTTATCCCCCTCGTATCATTTGGTCCTTATGAAACTATTAAAGATGATAAAACCAGAAGTTTATCACAATTATCAGCGGTTTCATGTTGTCGTTTAGCGACTACATATCACAGATGTAGAAAGTTTTTTACTTTTCTCCATCACCCCCTAAAATGCGCCTCTATCCGCGTCTAAATGGTAAATTGATATTTTTCTTGTAAGATGATCGCTGCGGCACCGAGCATTTCGAACTCGGCTCCAAGGGAGGTTGGCTGAATATTGACCTCTTCTTTCAGAATCGGGATCACCTTCTTACTTATACAGCTTTTGAGCAAGTCTACAAATAAATCACTTTCCTGGACGATTTCACCGCTAAGAATGATGACTTCTGGGTTGAGGAGATGAATGGTATTAATAATACCTGAGCCAAGATGTGACACGATTTCGTCCAAAATTTGCAGACATAAAGGATCTCCCTCTTTTAATGCTTGTACAAATACTGCTGGCGTAATCCGATTTAGATCCTCTCCTACCAGATCCTTGATCATGGTTTCCTTCCCTCGGCTCATCAGGGCTGTCACAATTTTGGAGTAAATAGCCGGCCAATTCACATAATTCTCTAAGCAGCCTTCATTGCCGCATTCACATTTTTGGCCACCCTTCACAATGCTGGTATGACCAAGCTCACCTGAACTGCCTTTATATCCTCTGATAATTTTTCCATTCAGCATGATTCCTGATCCTACGCCATCACCAATGGTGATATAAACTAAATCTTTATACTGACCGAAGGAACCGAAGTAATTTTCTGCCAAAACAAAGGCATTGGTATCATTGTCTAAATAAGTCGGCAGACCAAATCGTTGTTCCACCATTTCCTTTAAAGGAATATCATAGAGTTTTAGTTTAGTATTGTAGGAGATAATTCCCCTTCTTGCATCCACAATCCCCGGTGTGATAATAGAGATCCCCTCACAGTCCTCGAGATTTTCCATTGAGTGGAGAAACTGTTGGATAATTGTTAAGGTCAGGTTAATGATTTCTTCCCCTTGTTGATAATTGGTCGAATGGATTTCCTTGCGTAAAATGTTCCCTTCCAAATTCATCTCTGAAATTTTAATAAACGAATTTGAAATCGACACGCCAATGATGTACTTGGTATTAGGATCGAACCGAAGCAATACTGGCTTCCTTCCTCCATTGGAAGTACCAATCCCATCTTCCCGCACAACCCCTTCATTTATAAGTTCGTTTACTGCGGAAGTTACGGTGGTTGGACTTATGTTAATTAATTTGGCAATGTCACTTCTCGAAATAGGTCCATGTTTTCGGATCGTGTCCAAAATGATTGACCTATTCAATTCTTGCATTAGTTTTAAATCGCCTGTTCTCCGCATTCCCTACACCTCTGACTCTCTAACTTTCTTTTTCCAGTGTCTTTATAAAGTTTGTAAAAATTTTTGCAGAAATTACACTGATAATTGGTAAATTTATAGAAAATATGGTGAGGATACTTTTTCCAGTGTCTTTATTAAGTATAATAAAGGCTACTTACCCAATTGTAAACACTTACATTTCTGAAAATATAAAATATTATAAAAATAGGGAAAAACTCCTAATCAACTATTTCCTATATTTAGCTACTTAATGACCATTAAAAGCAAATAAGGAAAATTTTTTCCTTACTACCCACCCTTTCTATAATGTTATTTTGTTAAAATAAAAGTAGTCCCCTTCCATTTAAAATTATCATCATGGATCCCCATTTTTAAATTGTTGGGAAGGGCTATATTATAGCGAAGTCTAATTTTAATTTTTTCGTACTCAGCTCAAATGCACTAGGATTAAAGTCCAAAGGAAAAAAGAAGGATTTACTTTCCACCTTCATTTCATAAAAATAAAATATAGAAGATTTTGAAAGGTCGTGTCGATAAGATGCTTTATATAAGGGATATTGAGAAAATAATTGAGGATACATTACAAGAGCACAACATAACAATTGATTATGAATTTAACAATACCCTGCCCGCACCAATGAGTTTTAATATATCTACGAATATGCTTAAATTTAACTACTTAAAAATTAATGGATACATAGCAAATATTAACTTCAAAATTAAAGAGACCGATGAAGACTGTGTTAAACTGATTCTCTATCTTCAGCTTGGTTATCACCTAGCACTCAAGAACAACAAACATGATTTACGGGTGTTAAAGTATTTTAAGGATGATGAAAAAGCAGAATTTCTTGCGAAAATCGAAAGCAATGCCTGGGATTTCGGAAGAACGTTGGTACCAGAAAAATTGGTACCTTCCTATGATAAAGTTCGTGAATTAGATAAAGAGCTATTAAAAAGTTATTAAACAAGTGTAAAACATGAAAAAAGTAATGGGGGTCAGAGCTCCATTACTTTTTTTATTCATACTCTCTTCGCAAAAATAGCTTCCACCCTTCATAAAGCGAAGGAGTTTGCAATCGATCATGATGGAGATTTATAAAATCAGAAAAACAGTTCCTATTGTAATGATAAGTCCACCTATAATTGTATTCTTCGTTGCTTTTTCTTTTAATATAACAAAACCCAAGATCATGGTAATTACAACACTAAATTTATCAATTGGTGCAACTACAGACACTTTACCAATGGATAGAGCAGCGAAATAACATAACCAGGATAATCCTGTCGCTACACCTGATAAAATTAAAAAGAGATAACTTTTCTTTGAAATTTGTTTCATGTCCTTATGTTTTCCTTGAAAAAACACAATCACCCAAGCAAATATGAAAATAACGATTGTTCTCAAAAAGGTAGCAACATTGGAATCGACATCTTCTATCCCTATTTTCGCTAAAATGGTTGTTAATGCTGCAAATATTGCACCAAAAATAGCATAGATTATGTAAGTATTTGAACCAGTAAATCGGTTCTTCTCTTCATTTTTTCCAATTAAAGCAAAAGTACCAATAGCAATAAGGGCTCCCCCTGCAATAATATTGGGGACAGCTTCCTCTCCTAAGACTATAATAGATAATAGGATGGTTAATACCACACTTGATTTATCGATAGGAACAACCTTGGAAACGTCCCCTAATGCAAGTGCTTTAAAGAAAAACAACCATGATAAACCAGTCGAAACTCCTGATAGTAAAATAAATGTCAGTGCTTTATTAGAAATCAGCGAGAGTGTGTGAAGCTGCCCCGTAATTAGAACAACGATATAAGCCATTATTAATACAATGACGGTTCTTATTGCTGTTGCTAGGTTGGAATTTACATTTCCCATTCCCATTTTAGCTAAAATGCTAGTTAATGAAGCAAATAAAGCTGCTAACAGTGCTAGAATTACACTCATATTCTCCCCTTCTTTTCGCTCGGTTTTATTTACGATTTTTTAAGCAAAAGCTGCATTATAAGGTTGATCATAGCAGATATAACTTTCGGTTCAAATTGTATAGAAACAAATGAGGAAAATGATACCATTATAATTATTGGTAACTAATTTCTTATTCATTTTGTTCTATTACTTTACACGGCCAATTAAGATCTGGCTGTTCATCAATGGAGATCAAACCTCTTTCCGCGATATAGAGATACAAAGCAATTGATATATCGATTATTTTTTTCGATATATATTATTATAATTAAAATAAATCTAACATATAGGCAATAACCAATAGTGACTGCACCGTCGTTCTTATCAATCAGATGTATTCAGAGTTTAATTAAACAATAAAGAGCTACCCATATAGATAGCTCCTTTAGTTATTATAGAATTGTGTCTTTCATAATGGTGTACATCCCTTTTACTGTCTCATCAATTTCATCTCGGGACATCCTCATCGCTTTTTCTGAACGGGCGTAACCAATTTCTGATTTTCCTGCTTCGAGGCCTTTAAATATTGCATCGGCAAATTCATCGACAGGGGTGCCAAAGGTATGCAGGCCAACCCCGCCTAAATCGGTATTCACTGCCGGCGGCGCAACTTCGACCACCTCAATGGCCGTATCTTCCAGCTGATGCCGTAAACTCATTGTAAATGAAAGAACCGCCGCTTTCGTAGCTGAATAAATCGGGGCGATCGCCATTGGGGTAAAGGCTAATCCAGATGATATATTCAAGATAGCTCCATAGTCTTTTTTAGCGAAATACGGGGCAAATAGCATGCAAAAATGAAATGGCGCCTCGATGTTGGAGGCTATTTCTTGACTGTAATAACTCCAATCTTCTATTACGTTCGTTTTAAGAACATGGTAACGCTGCTGAATGCCCGCATTGTTAACAAGCACATTCACATCGGAGTGCTCGCTCGTTACCCAGTTGAACAAAGCAATCCGATCAGATTCTTTGGTGACATCACAAACGCGTGTGATCAGTTCAGGATATTTATCCTTTGCTTCCTGGAGCTTTGTTTCACGTCTGCCGCAAACAATGACCTTATTGCCTGCTTTTATGAATCTCTCTGCAAAAGCCAACCCTATTCCTGCTGCCCCGCCAGTAATCAGTACTGTATTTCCCAAAAGTTTCATCCTATCCCTCTTTCGTATAACATTTAGCAATTCCTTATCAATTTATACCTTTATTCAAAACGTCTCTCAAAATTAGGTTTTTCAACCAACGCTTTTTTACTACTGCTACATTATTTTCCACTTACGCATGTGATAAATATATTTTGTCCTAAACAAAAATAAGCATGTCTCTTATTTGTGAGATACTCTTGCAATCAAGAAATTCTCTGTAAATTCTTTCTCTCTAAACTCTATACCAGCAGCAGCTGACCAACCTGCTCCTCCACCCGGGTACAAATATTTATATAGTCGGATAGAGGTTTAACAACTTTCTTATAACAAATTGTTAGAAAAAAAACGCTAAACACCATATTAAAATGGAGTTTAGCGTTTTAAGCACTTTAGGATTATGTAATAGCCCACACAATTTCACTAGTTATGGCTGCTGCGTTCCCGCCCTGACCAGTTTCCTAGTGTCTTTGTTGGACTAAACTCCGCAGGTAGGACTTGAACCTACGACCGATCGGTTAATTGCCGAAAGGACTGCCACTTACCTACTGCGGTATAAAAAGGTTGTTTTTTAGTGGAAATGACGGGAGTTGAACCCGTGTGCAAAGATCTTGGCACTTATACTTCTACGAGTGTAGTCAGTAGAATTGATTTCACTTACTTCGTTAGCCTACTGACAGGCATGGAAGCAGCTAGTCTGGTTCGTCTCTTCCTTCATCCTCAGACGGTGGAATCCGGCGTAGTCCACTTAGAATGAGTCCCTTACCCTACCACATGGACGATGGAGGGAGGAACCGCGATCGACTGTTATTAGGCAGCGAAAGCGAAGTTGTTGTTTTGTTTGCCAGTTATAGGCTTTATCGTTTTTACGAGGCCGAATCCCTCGACTCGCCATATAAGCTCAAACAATCCCTGTCGATACCAAGACATCCCCATAATATAATGGCAGAGAAGAAGGGATTTGAACCCTCGCGCCGGTTACCCGACCTACACCCTTAGCAGGGGCGCCTCTTCAGCCGCTTGAGTACTTCTCTGTAATAAAAGTTTCGCGTCAGTTCCGTTAAGAACTTACAAGACAAATATATCATCGATTCCATTTGGAAGATAGCTGTAAATTTTGGTAGTTCAAAAGTCCTGTATTTTTCGAATGCAAAAACCCATTTAACATCTTTCGGTAGGTAACAGCTACTGGCGGGACAGGTGGTGGAGGAATGAATGGAACTACTATGGATTGATACCAAGGATGGTAGTGATGCAAAATAATGTAGTACATTAATATCCTCCTTTCACTTATAGTCAAAGTAGTCTATGAGCGTTCACCTAAATAGGATTGGATGGAAGCCTAACTTTATCATTTAATACTTAGCAACCAATAGACAATCTCCTATCGACTGTTATTTAAACTTCATTTTATATTCATCCAGGAATGTTGCTCCTGCTTCAAGCTTATTCACACCCAGCTTTTCCTTCATGTTCCCAGAAGCATGATACGTATCAGCAATTCCGTACCAAGGCTCTATGCAAACAAATGGCGCGATCGTACCGGTAGTATCCATATATTTCGACCAAATTCCAACAAACGGGAATTTTTCGAACCATACTTCGATTCCATGACCTGATTTTTTAGACTCCAATGTAATTTGATCAATATTGCTGTAGACGAGAGCATCATGGGCAAATAAGGAGGGCGTGAGCTGCATCGTTGAAATATCACTTGCATCTCCTCTCTCGTGGATCAGAGAATCCTTTAGCTCGTATTCCATAACATTGTTATTTGCTGCAGGAGTAAAATTTAAACGGTAATCCTCAATGGTCTCATTTTCTACAAGCGGAATCCTAAATGCAGGATGAGCACCAATGGAAAAATACATATCTTCCTTGTTTTCATTCACGATTTCCCACTGAACCATGAGGGAGTCCTCTTTTAGCACATAACGAATAATCGCTTTAAATTCATAAGGATAAGCATGACTGAAGCGTCCTGCAGACTCAAATACAAAAGAAATGGTTGTATCTGTCTGCTCTTCTACATCAAATTCAACGTCACGCAAAAAGCCATGCTGTGACATCTTATAGGTATGACCATCCAGTTGATACTGATCCCCTTTTAACCGTCCTACAATCGGAAATAGGACCGGAGAGACTCGACCCCAGTAGGCATTATCCCCTGTCCACATATAGTCTAGCCCGTTTTTCTTATGCTTCACTTCTCGTACTTCTGCACCATTTCTTACTATACTTACCTTTAACCAATCATTTTCAATGACAAGCATTATATTTCCCTCAATTCTCATCCTTAAGATGTATCTTGTTGTAAAGTTACTCTTCTTAATACGTTGGACAATGCTCAAATAATGGCCTAATCCAATTTTATAAAATAATATAACGATTTTTGTTTATGTAGCAAGTATGGAATGAAATTTATAATTCCCTTTTCATCTGTTGGAAAATCCTATTAAAAACCTACTTACGCAGATTGTAAGTAGGTTTTATTTTTCATTCACTGTTTTGTGTGGTATTAAAGAAATCATCAGCCTGATCTTTTTGGTTACCTTTTACCTTATTATTGTTTTTACCCATTTTTCCATCGGACTCATAACTTAATTTCTCCGATCCTTTTTTATTCTTTTCCATAACTTCACCCTTTCAAATCTAGTTTGCCCCACTCTGGTTTATCCAATCTATTCTTTTTCAAAAGAATAGGTCAGTCGAATTTTTTAATCATTTTATATCCGAAATAAAGAATCGTAAACCAGATAGGTGCTACAACTAAAGCAATGCGCATTTCCTCAATAAAAGCCATTAAGACAATGACAAGTGCTAAAAACGTCAGTGCTAAATAGGATGAAATCGGATATAAGGGAAGTTTAAATGCTAATTTTTCAATTTCTTTTTTTGTTTTGGATTGCCTAAACTTCAATTGTGTAATCAGGATAACCGCCCAGCTGGTAATAACCGCTACTGTGGCAACCGCAGATATGTACATAAACACTTTTTCGGGAACAATGTAATTCAGTAGTACGGCCAATAATAACAGTGATGACGTGAATAGTATTCCACGGACCGGGCTGCCATTCTTATTAAGTTTTCCAAAATATTTCGGACCGTTATTTTGCAGGGATAAATTGTGCAGCATTCTTCCGGAACTGAATAACCCACTATTAAAAGCAGATAATGCGGCTGTTAAGACCACAAAGTTAATAATATGGGCGGCTCCAGGAATTCCAACTTTATCAAAAATTAATACAAATGGACTGCCCTTCATGCCTACTTCATTCCAAGGATAGAGAGTCATCATAATTCCCAATGCACCCACATAAAAAATTAAGATCCGCCAGACAACACTGTTAATGGCTGACGGGATTGATTTTTGAGGATTTTTTGCCTCTCCTGCTGTAATTCCAACCAATTCCACTCCACCAAATGAAAACGTCACAAAAACCAAGGACATTAATATTCCTTTAACTCCATTTGGCATGAATCCACCATGAGTCCAAAGATGGGCCAAACCAACGGGCTGACCTCCGTTGCCAATTCCAAAAAAGATGATTCCTACTCCAACGAGAATCATTCCGATAATGGCTACAACTTTAATCAGTGCAAACCAGAATTCAAACTCACCAAATGCCTTTACATTCGCAAGGTTTACCATGGTAATCACGACAAGCACAGCGAGTGCTGTAAGCCATTGTGGAATATCTGGAAACCAGTAATTCACATAAACACCAACTACGGTTATTTCCGCCATTCCAGCGACAAGCCACATAAACCAATACGTCCAGCCGCTAAGGTAACCTGCAAACGGCCCTATATATCGATTGGCGTAGGAACTAAAAGAACCCGAAACTGGTAGATCAACTGCCATTTCACCTAGAGCTCTCATAATGATAAAAATAACCAAGCCTCCTATTAAATAGGAGACCATGATGGCAGGTCCAGCCATTTGAATGGCTGCACTTGAGCCATAGAACAGCCCGACTCCAATGGCACCTCCAAGTGCAATTAACTGGATATGCCTGTTATCTAAACCCCGTTGCAGATTCTCACTTTGATGATTATTACCCAACCTAAATTCCTCCAATGAAAACTATTTGTTCGTATAAAAGATAAGAAAAAGTACATTTATAAAATGTACATTAAAAACGAAGATAATGCTAGAAAAAATCTGAAAAGATGAATAAATTATCTGCTAACACCTTCTTTCCTAAAAAATAAAAAAGGAGGAGATTTTGAAAGGTCGTGGCAATAAGATGCTTTATATAAGGGATAGGTACCTTATTAAATAAACTAAACACTTAACTATTATTTATGGTAAAATAAAGTTCCTTGGCAGGGGCAATTTA
This sequence comes from Neobacillus sp. KR4-4, assembly GCF_042136325.1. Taxonomy (NCBI): domain Bacteria; kingdom Bacillati; phylum Bacillota; class Bacilli; order Caryophanales; family Bacillaceae; genus Neobacillus; species Neobacillus sp. KR4-4. Next base: position 9,026 of record NZ_JBHHJU010000012.1, on the reverse strand, counting down.
AAAAAGCGAGTTGGGATTTTATAACCAACTCGCTTTTATCTTTCCTATTAAAGGATCATAATAATTCTATTTAACTTAGATACCTAATTTAATCTCCACTAAATCGCTTTTCCTCTGGTTTCTCTCTTGCAAAATCCGATCAAGATAGTGTGTAAATTCGGATTCATCTGAATACGACAAACAAAGATATTGCTTCGCCCTTGTCATTCCAATATAGAATAAAGAAACCTCTCGTTCCTTATCCTCTTCTAAAGGAAATGGCATGGAATCCACATTGACAATAAACACGGCTTGGAAGTCGAGCCCCTTACTGCTATCAATGGTACTAATTTTAACTTTGCCATCTTCTTTTTGAAACGATCTCTTTGACACATCATTCTCGGTAATCCAGTAGTTAGGGAGTTCTAATTCACCTAGTGAATTAGAGTGCAGTATTAAAATGGTAAATCATCATCTATTCTAATTGGAATTCTACATTTTGAGGAATTAAGTATAATAGGAATTTGTGCAACTTCATTTATTTCTTCTCTAGTTAAACCATACTGTACTCCGTTTTCGGTATATCCAGCGACAAAATAAAACATATCGTCGCCAAAATCCTCATCCTGTTCTTTTACTTGCTTCCTTTTTACCTTTTGCTTTTGTCTCTCCTCGAGAGAATTTTTAACCTGGTCTTTATAAGACTGTTTAAATTTGTGCCCCAACATTTCAAGCTCCGTTATCGCACATAACAGATCTACTCCAAACCAATTGCTATATCCTTTTGCAAGATATTTTCCATTATATTGGTCCATCCATTTTTTCGCATTCTGAAGGCGGTCTCTTCGACTATAACGCTTCCTTCTAGGTGTATGGTTTGCATTATGCTTCTTTTTTGCCACACTACTGCCTCTTTTCAATTGTTAACATAATATTATTATATTCTACTTACTTTATACAAAAATAAAGGCATCCTTGGTAGATATATTCTTTTACATCAAATAAAATGTAAGTAGTTTTGTCTCCAGTCCCCGCCCGCTGATTTCCTTTTACATGAGATTATTTGGTAAAATTGGAATAACCTCTATATCGTTAGACTGGGAAATGCCAGCGTTTTTGTAAAATATAAAATAATTGCAGGTGGATAAATTGGTAAAGGCCATTTCAAAACAAGAAGTAGAAAAACTACGGAAGGAGTTCCATACCTATTTAGCAGGGAATCATCCAAATTGGAATGATAACACCATTGCTGTTCACTTTTCTGATGCATTCTTTGCCTATAATAATAATAATATAGGGATCGATTTCTGGTCTATCTTTTTGGATGAGAAATCTCTAAACAAAGCAAAAGAAATCATAAGGGATTATCTTAAATCACAAAACAAATCGGAACGTGCCCAAGAACGCGCTAGTGGATATTTGCAGTCAATGAAGCATTTCAAGGCCTTTTTAGATGAAAGGCATCCAACACTTGCAAAAGAATGGAGTGGCAAAACGGCTAGAAATACCTATTTAAAAGCTGCTTTCCAAAATTGGATGCGCCGCCAGAAAAAATCCAATGGAGAACTGTATAAATCCAATACCATTACCGCTTATACGAATTCTCTTAAAAATGCTACGGCAAAATTAAACATCAACCCTTTAACCGAAACTGATTTATTCCATATTACATCAGTAGCTGCATTTGAAGAGGCATACAAAAGGATTACTTCCGCACCCAATTTTCATGAAGTAGACCTAGCTGCTGGCAATAAAGCGTATTCGAATGCATTGTCACTGTATTCTAGATTTCTAAAGGAATTAGCTGAGCCATCCTGTTGGGTTTTTCAGGGAAACCCCAAATATTATGATGTGATTGGTGCTGTTCATGACCTTAATACAATTACTTGGGCTGTCAATCAAAATTATAAACAAATTAAAAAAGGAGACAAAGTCTACATTTGGCTTTCCGGACCTGAAGGCGGCATTGTAGCTTCCGGTACCATTCTTTGTGATCCTGAGATGAAACAGCCTGAACCAAACGATCCGTATAATTGTTCTGATGACCTAAACAAAGAACCCTATTTAGGTGTTGATATTGAAATCCTAAGAAAGCTCACCGACACGATTGTAGAAAGAACTACGTTACTTGCTGATGAACGGACAAAACGAATGGAGATATTAACGTATCCTGGTGCAACTAATTTTCGAGTCAGCAAAGAAGAAGATGAAGTGATTGAGATTATGATAACAGGAGATTATCAAAAGGTTCCGGCCACCCCTGCCCCAACTCCAGCAGGACCAAAAGATAAAAAGCGGTATTGGATCTATGCCCCAGGCGAAGGTTCCCGCCTGTGGGAAGAATTCTACGATAAAGGAATCATGGGAATTGGCTGGGACAATCTCGGTGACTTAAAACAATACCCTACAAAAGAATCAATGAAGAGCAAAATGAAAGAGATTTATGGTGAAGAATATTCCTATAAAAATGCTGGACATGCTACATGGCAATTTGCGAATGAACTAAAAGAAGATGACGTAATTATTGTGAAAAAAGGGCTGAAGAAAATCATTGGCCGAGGGGTTGTCACGTCAGACTATATGTTTGATGATTCAAGAAATGAATATAAACATATACGGACTGTACACTGGACACATAAAGGAGAATGGGAGCACGAAGGACAAATTGTTTTAAAAACTCTCACAGATATTACACCCTATACGGATTATTACAAGAAACTAGAAGATATGTTCATTTCAGATTCTGATTCGGAAGATCCAGAAACTGACACAGTATACTATGAGAGCTATACGGCAGAGAACTTCTTGTCTGATGTGTATATGAGCGATGATAAGTATCTGACCTTAAAAAATCTTCTTCTTAAAAAGAAGAATCTTATTATGTTAGGTGCCCCAGGTGTTGGAAAGACCTTTGCTGCAGAGCGCTTGGCCTACTCCATTATGGGTGAAAAAGATATCAGTCGAGTTATGATGATCCAATTTCATCAAAGTTACAGTTATGAAGATTTTATCATGGGTTACCGCCCTACCGAAAAAGGCTTTTCCATTTCTAAAGGCCCGTTTTATGAGTTTTGTAAAGAAGCTGAGCCAGATGATCGGCCCTATTTTTTCATCATCGATGAGATTAACCGAGGCAACTTAAGTAAGATATTTGGCGAATTATTAATGCTAATTGAATCAGATAAACGAGGTAAGGAAGTCCGCTTGCTTTATTCAGATGAACAATTTTCCGTACCAGACAATGTTCATATTATTGGAATGATGAACACAGCTGACCGCAGTTTAGCAATGATTGATTATGCCCTTCGCCGCCGGTTTGCCTTTTATGAAGTTGAACCTGCATTTAGAAGCGATGGTTTCCAAGAATATCAAGCAAACATAGCAAGTGAAAAGTTTGATCGCTTAATTGATACGGTAGTGAAATTAAATGAAGATATCGCAGAGGATACTTCCCTTGGAAGTGGCTTTCAAATTGGTCATAGTTATCTATCACCAACGAATGAAATCATTGATGATGGATGGTTATCCGATGTGATCGAATATGAACTGATCCCTTTGATTAAAGAATACTGGTTTGACGAACCGACAAAGATCGAACACTGGAGCAGCAGGCTGCGTGGAGCCATTTATGATTAAGGTAAAAAATATATACTATATGCTGTCTTATGCCTATCAGTCACTTAACGAAGCCAGCTTCAAAAATATCCAAACAGAAGAATTTGAAAACCTTCATGATTTGATGGCGGCCATTCTAGTACGCGGTGTTTCAAATCAATTGAAACGTGGTTTACAAAAGGATTATCTCGTCTACACAGAAGCAACGGGTAACTTAAAAGGCAAAATAGATATATCAAACTCTGTTCGTCAAAACACGTTAATGACGCGGCGAATGGTTTGCCATTTCGATCAATTCTCAGAAAATACACCTTTGAATCAAATAGTAAAAACCACCATGGTACTACTTATTAAATCAGGTGATGTTACAGTAGCCAACAGTAAGGAATTGAAAAAGCTGAGCTTGTATTTTAGGAACATAGAAACTCTTAATCCGTTCGCCATCAACTGGAATGCATTGATCTATCACCGAAATAATGCTACCTACAAACTTCTCATCAATATCTGCCAATTAATCATCAAAGGGCTTTTAATGACGACGGAGACAGGTGAATATAAGATGAAAGAATTCCTGGATGACCAATTCATGCACCGCTTATATGAGAAATTTTTACTTGGTTATTTCAAAAAAGAGTACCCTCATTTTACTGTCGGGTCTTCCTACATTAAATGGAATGTGGACGGTGATATCACCGAATTTCTACCGAATATGAAAACAGATATCACACTTTCCTATGGAACCAAAACACTGATCATTGATGCCAAATATTATGGCCGGACCATGCAAACCAACACTTTGTTTAATAGCAAATCGATTATTTCAGCTAACTTGTATCAAATTTTTACTTATGTAAAAAACAAGGATAGAACAGGGAGCGGACATGTAAGTGGAGTCCTTTTATATGCAAAAACCGATGAGGAGCTCACGCCGGATCATGATTATTCAATTGGTGGAAACCGATTTAGTGTGAAAACGCTTGACTTAGGTGCAGATTGGGGGGGAATTGTGGGACAACTACGTGCGGTTGCAGCGCTATTATAAGATACACATAATAAATTTAGGGTTTTGAATAATATAAAAACCGGGCATGCAACAACATGTCCGGTCCTTTAATAACAGTTATTCTAATGGTGGTGGCTAATCTGGTGCAAAAATCTAGCCGAGCAGTAATCTCAAGATTATATTTTTTAAAGTAAAATAAGAGGAATTAATACAACTTATCCCTGAATCACCGCGATTGGATTTAGGGGTTCATTGCCATTGTTTTTCTTTCACCAAGCTTTGATTAACTACCTCTCTTTTTAATTTATTGCAGTTTCGCAATTTGTCCCAAAAAGAAGAAATCGTTTAAATCTTCGATAGCTTTATTCAATTCCTCTACCTTTCTAGTTCTTTAATAATCATCATCATCCCAATTTTCCGCCCATGTCTGGTTCGTTCTTATAAAAGTTTTTCCGTTGATTTTATTTAGAACCTCTTGCCGTTCTCTTTCATTTAATAATTCAATCTCCATGATAATCTTTTCCGAAAATGACATCTTACCAGCCATATAAACAGTAGTTTGTTTAATTAATTCTTTTATTTCATTTTGCCCCAAAGATAATAAATCTTTAACTTGTTCAAAATTTTCTATTTGAATCTTTAACTGGTGCTGCCCTGTAATTGATTCTTCGTGACTTTTCTTTAAATTTTTTGAACAGGTAATTAATTTTTTTTGCCCCTTTTCTAAACTTTCTGTACGACTTATTAGTTCCTTCTGGACTTCTATTAATTCTTGCTGCCCATTTTTTAAATCCTGTAATTCTAAAAGAATGTTATTCAGTGTTTCCTCCATGACAAAACCTCCATATTATATTGGATTAACCCCGTATCAATGCTAGCAATGGGGTCAAATAGCTGCACAATTTTGAAACCATTAGCAGGCCTTCCTTGTATTGATATATGGATTTCTAAAAAAGTATGGAATTTAAAGTAAAAATAAAGTATTTATATAAAGAAGTATGAAGAAGGGAAATCTTGTGAGATAAAATATGGTAGAAATTTGAAGATATTTAAGATGATTTTTGAACTAAGTGGGAAGTCGTTCAAATTGAAAAAATTAAATAGACAAAATCTACTGTCCATTCTATAAATCCAAAGTGAATAACACAAATATGTATTTTCTATCTCATTTTTTTACTTCCTTTCCATTTATTTTGACTTTTACTTTTAGTTAATTATGAAACACTATTAATCTATCATTAAACCAATGAACAAAGTACGGGGAAAGGTGACAAAATACTGAATCTTAGTTACTCTAAGCAAACTACTGATAGAGGACATAGAGTTACTGTTTGAAGTGTACCTTTATACAAGGAAGATCCAAGATGATATAAAAAAACAAATTGATATATATCAAAACTTAACCAAATTGAGCAAAAAATCCCCCTAGGACCTAATGAACTAGAGGGCTGTTTGCCTTTCTTTCAAAATGATAATGTAGTCGGTATTCGCATATCTCTTTTGTCCATTTAAAGAGAATTTCTTCATCTTCTTTGGCAATGTCGAACGTAAACTTAAAGATATTATTCTCGAATGAAGTTAATTCACTTTTCCACATGGTCATTGGCATGGTGGCAATTAACCGACATACTCTTTGTTCATTATACTCCCAAAGCCTTTTAGAAGATTTATCAGAAAAGTCCAGTTTCTTTCGATACTCTTTTTCCATAAGATAATGGTGGAAGAAAGGAGCAACTTCCTCTGGCGTGATCGATTTATTCCAATTGGAGGGTCCTCGTTGCAGCATGGCAAGAAGAACAATCATTTTATAACTTTTTCTCATATCCGTTCTTTCAACATCCATCAACCAATTTTCATAACGGGTAAACACTTGCTTTTCTCGAACAGACAGCTCATCAGCCCAGTTTAAAAAACCACAATAGGAATCAAATTCTATTCGATATTGTTTAGATTCTGAAGCCCCACTTAAATGCAATTCCAGATAAGTTGGCCTTTTACCAATTTCTTTTTTTAGTGTCAAATAATCATTAAAAAGTTTCTCTTTTCTTGGCTGCCGCTTTCGTGACATTTCTTGTAGAAGGTTAATGACATCTAAATCTAGATCGAGTTCACAGAATTGTGGGATCATCGGTTGGATCTTTCGAGACTTCCCATCACTAGGAGTTGTATCAAATAAACTTAACTTTATATCCGCGTTCCGATAATTACCGATTAGGTCCACAATGACACATGCTTCTTTACTGGAATGTAACCGAAGTCCCCTTCCAATTTGCTGTGTAAAGACGGTTAACGATTCTGTGGGTCGAACAAACAGTAATGTATCCACAGATGGAATATCGACACCTTCATTAAACAGGTCAACGGTAAAAATGACATCGATTTCCCCTCTATCAAGCTGGGAGATTGCCTGGCTTCTACCAATTTGAACTTGTTGTGAATGAAGACTAACGGTGTGGTAGCCATGTTGATTAAAATAATTCGATAGGAAGTTAGCTTGTCGAATCGATGAACAGAAAGCCAATGTTCGAGTCTGCTTTTTGTCCTCCCAGGCACGGAGAATTTTAAGTGCCATTTCTTCTTTTAATTGGACTTGTAGCAACTCTTCTTCATCATAACGATTACCTAGCCAGGTGATTTGGGTGTAATCGGTATCATCATAAACGCCAAAATATTTAAATGGGGCCAGCCACTTCCGTTCAATTGCTTCTAGGAAATCAAGTCTAAATGCAACGTTTCCGTCACAGATGGCATAAACATCTTTATTGTCATTGCGATCAGGAGTTGCGGTAATCCCTAATAAAAACTTTGGCTGAAAATAATCTAACGCCCTTTGATAAGAATCCGCTGCAGCATGATGAAATTCATCTATTATAATAAGATCAAATTCACCTGGGCTAAACTGTTCAAGATGAGACTTCATACTTAATGTATATATCGAGGCAAAAATAGCATCTGCATTACTCTCTTTCAGTTTGCCATTATACATTCCATATCGTTTTTCAGGCATGATTTTTTTAAAAGAATCTCTAGCCTGATTAAGTATTTCTTCTCTATGGGCTATAAAGAGTACTTTATTAAAATTTTTTGAAAAAAATCCAGCCAGATAAGTCTTTCCCAATCCTGTCGCCATAACTACCAAAGCCTTATTGTACTCTTCTTCTAATGTCTTTTTTAATTCTTCCAATGCCTCGATTTGAGCAAACCTGGGTTGAATTTCTCCATAATCAGCAGCAGGTTCCATGATTGTCGCAGTTGGTTCTGGCTCCTCCTTTTTATTGGGAAGCATCAGTTCCAGTTCTTCCAGTTCACTCCACTTTTTAGCCAGATTAGGATTTTTCCGATGATACTCATCATATCTTGATCTATATTCCACAAGCGTTTCTTTATTTAGGGGAACAGTTTGTTCTGCATAATATAATTTTAAAAACTCCGCTTGAGCTTCATCAAAGATATCTTTTGCATCACTAACTCCAACATTCCATTCAATACCCTGATATAAGGCCGATCGTGATAGATTAGATGAGCCGATATACAAAACGTCATGTTCATTCGTTTGGAATAAATAGGCCTTGGGATGAAAAGATCCCCCATTACTCTTCCAAATTCGTACCTTAATTCGTTCATCTATCGAAAGAAGTTCTTCTAGTGCTTCCGGCTGCGTTATGTATAGATAATCACCGGTAAAAATTTTTATATCTGCACCATTCTGAGCGGCTTTCTTTAAGGCATTTTTCAAAAAATAAACCCCGGATTTCATCACAAAGGAAGATAGTACACATATAGTTATTGCATCTTCGATATTATTTATCAGCTGTACTCCGAGTTCCTTCGTAAATAATTGTATCTTACTCATCTTCAACCTCAATTAGGAATATTTTCTCCTTAAAGCCCCCTCTTTTTTGTGCTTTATTTTGACGTACTCTCTCAACTTCTTCAATAGATGTTCCGTGGCATTCTGCCAAAGCATGAATGATTTCTAGCAGGTCGGCAAGCTCCTCGATGGCATCATTATCATTCACTGTATTTATGTATTCATTTAGTTCTTCAAAGCTCTTCTTTTTCAATTCTTTTATGTATTCGTCATTATTTAGGATTCTTGTCGAAAATTGCTTCCCAGTACTTTCGATTACCTCCGGGATGCGGTCTCGGACTAATTTGTTATAGATAGGCATATTAATTACCTCCTTCATTTATATAATAAAATTATAACTGATTTAAGAGCAGAGTGTACTACCCTGACCTTTTTATGTTCACGTTTCGTTTAATCATAACAAAAAGAACCTATTTCTATAGCCCTCTCTATTAGGATAGTTGTCGTAAGATACTTTAGTGTTATAGTTAAGTAAATAACACGGAGGTTGATCGATATGACAGGGAAAAATAGAGTAAGATATTCGCAGGAACAAAAAGAGGCAATTGTCAAACGCAT
>NZ_JBHHJU010000011.1:0-178980 GCF_042136325.1 Neobacillus sp. KR4-4 | reverse complement strand
TCGCCCTTGTTAAAGGAACCTCAAACCATTGGTGTGTTTGTCAAGAGCGATTGCGGGTACCTCCACTACAAAAAAGAGAGAAGAAAAAAACTTCAGGTCACTTTTTCATAGAAGTTTTGACACTACCTTTTAAAATAGTTTAAAACCGTAATGCGAAAGATTTCCTTTACAAATGGGAAAAGATCGTAGGAGAGGCGTAAACGTTATAATAGGATTTTTATCATGGTGTATATCCTCTACTTCGGGTGTTCCTTTCTTAATCCCTTAAAAGATATAAAATGGCATGATTTATTGAGTTACTTTTTCGAGAGATTAAATTTTGCATACTGTAGATTGTATACCATGTTTTAAAAAAATTAATACAATGACTGATCATTACTAAATTAAAACCTCCATTAACATCCTTTTTCTACTTCCTAAAACAATCAATCCACATCAATATGTTGAATGCGCTTACAGTTTTTTTGATATGTAGTAGAATGTTATTTTAGGAATGTAAATATCAACCCCTTTGCACTATGTACACCTTGTTTATTATAAGGTTGAAAATAATATACCATTATTCTCTTTTTATTGCAAACTATTTTGAAAATTTAGAAGTTTATTTATATTCATAAGGTTACTATTGCTTTTATTGGTTGAATCGGCTAAAATTTATTAATTATCGGTATACGATATACAAAATAAACTGATACATAGTTAGATAGCTTTCTATTTGAATAGCTGCTTATAAATAATCACGAGGTGAATAAATATGCTAAAAGTTGGAATCATTGGATATGGAACACTTGGAAAAGGTATTAGGGAATTAATTGAGTTAGGACAAGCGGGAGATGTCGTCCTTCAATCCATTTTAATAAGAACCCCGCTAGGTTCTTCTGACCAATCACCCGATGAGTGTACAGTCACCACGAATGAAGATGTCTTTTTTAACCAAGATTTAGATATTATCATTGAAGCGGCTGGACACCATGCCCTTCAACTATATGGGGAAAAGGCCATTTCCTCGGGGAGTCATTTAGTTATCCTCTCCGTCGGCGCTTTAGCAGATAAAGATTTCTACGACTCCTTACAAGAGGCTGCTAGAAAATACAAAAAACAATTGATTATCCCGTCAGGGGCTATCGCAGGTTTGGATCGTATTGCCGCTGGGGTGTTAGGTGAAATTGATGAAATTACACTGATTACGAGGAAGCCTCCAAAAAGTTGGTATGGGACAATTGCGGAGGAAAAAGTTGATTTAGAAACGATTTCAGAACCATTTTGTATCTTTGAGGGTACCGCCAGAAATGCAGCAAAATTATTCCCTCAAAATGTAAATGTTTCCGCTGCGTTAAGCCTTGCAGGTGTCGGCTTTGATGAAACAAAGGTTCAAGTGTATGTTGACCCGACCATTCAAATGAACACACATACGATAGTGGCCAAAGGCTATTTCGGACATATGGAAACCACTATTCAAAACAATCCATATATGGAAAACCCTAAATCGAGCCCAATTGTTGCTATGAGTGTGGCAAAAGTATTGCAAAACCTAACGACATCAGTGGTAATTGGTGTTTAATTCCATGTTAATAGAAAGAAACTCCACCCGGCGAGGGATGGAGTTTCTGTTTTTATTTCGTTTCTTTTCCTTGAGTGACTGCCTCAATATATGCTTTTCGGGAATTTTCAATATGAATTTTCGTTAAATACTCGGCCATTTCCACTTCTTGATTAACAATAGCCTCCATAATTCGTAAGTGTTCCTCCATCGACTGTACAGGCCGGCCCGGATTTTTATATCCTGTCTTAGCAAAGGCACGAATATAATCCGATAAGCCACTTAATATTTCATAGAGTTTCGCATTTTTTGCCGAGCTGTATAAGAGATGATTCAATTCACCATGTAAATTAGAGAAATCATGATCATTTTTATGCTGTAAACAATCTTCCACCCTTTTACTATATTCGATGAACTTGCTTTTGGTTTCATCATCCAACTTCTGAACAGCTAATTTCGCTGCCAAAACTTCGAGTGATGATAGAATCGTAAATACTTCAATAATTTCCTTTTCAGAAATATCCGCGACAATAACACCTTTTCTTGGAACAGTTTTGACAAACCCTTGAGATTCTAATCTAAATAACGCTTCACGAATAGGTGTCCTGCTAATATTTAATCGTTCGGCTAATTCCCGTTCCACTAAACGATCGCCTGTTTTAAATTCACCCTCTAAAATAAGGTCTTTAATATGAATAAAGACCCTCTCGCGTAAAGATATTAAATCTTCCTCGGCCCAATTATTCCCCACAATTTCTCCCTCTTTCTAGGTATACATTGAACCAATTATAACGCACACTATTTATAAACATCAAATTCTTTGGTCGGTATTTCCAATAGAAAAAATAGTTGGGTAAGTAACTTTATGATCTAGGGAGATTTTCAATTGATTTTTTACACAATGAAGCCTCTCCTAAAACAGCTTGCGTAATAATCTTTGACATCACTTCGGCGATGGTCATGACCGTAAATAATCTGGTATTATTTAAAGATTGTGCTGGCGACAGCGGGTCTAGGTAATTAACCACTGCCTTCATATGGTATTCACCCACATGTGGCAGCTTTTTATTGACAGCCATCCCAGGGATTAATGAGCCTTCTTTTAAAAAAATAAACCCAATTTGCCTCTCATTTGCCAAACAAGCATCAATCCCCAAAATAAAAGGATTGTTGTGCGTTTGATTAATTTCTTTCAGTATCTTGTTAATATTTAAGGCATGAACTGGTTTTTCTAAAGTGCCATATACAGGGAATGGAAGATCCATTTCTTTCAGCATCGTTCCTACTATCGGCCCCAGTGAGTCTCCTGTCGAACGATCGGAACCCACACATAAGAAAATGACTTCCCTTGAGGTATTGCTAAGAACTTCTTTCAGTTTATTAACAAATTCATTAAACTTGTAACCTTCTGTGGTCTCTTTTACGGAAAAATAGCATGATTTCCCCGCCTTTTCTACCGACTTTTTCTTGCCGTCAAAAGGCCACATTAGCATCAACCCTCTTCTCAAGTTGTAGTTCCCTAAATCTGTCCATTTTCCTGCCGTCATGATACCTACACTTCTCTCGAGAATTTTTACACATCTACACATATTTTATGATAGCAAGACTAAAACCTTCCATACCCACGCATATAAAAATTACAAAAAAAATCAGACGAGTTCACATTTCTGTAACAAAATGGTGCCTGACACCATAATTTTTGAGAAATAGGTGTCAGGCACCATGTTTTAATCGTATTGGCTTTCTATGGTACGAATCCGGTCATAAAGTTGTTGATTTATGGGTGTTGATAGCCCGTATTGATGGGCTAGGTTCAGGACTGTACCGGCAAACAATTCTACTTCGCTGTGGCGTTTGGCTTCGATATCTTGAGCCATTGACGGTTTTCCGTCTGGACTTAAAGTGGCCAATACACTTAGCCAATAATCTAAATCAGCTTCTGTTAAATGAATTCCAGCGTTTTCAGAAAGCGCGATGACCTCTCTCATCGCTCCAATCATCATCTTTCGTGCTTCCCCATCACGCTGAATCTCTCCATAATTACTCTGATAGACGGCTACGGTTTGATTGACCCCCACATTTAACATAAACTTACCCCATTGCCGTTTTACCATATTCGTTTCTATCTCATAGGGAAGTTCTACTTTATCAAAAAAGGCGGAAACACGTTTGACCTTATCAGATATTACACCAGGTTCACGTTCTCCAAAACAAAGGATCCCCATATGGTCATAGGTCAGCTGATTTCCCACTTTCACAGCATCCATTCCTTGGGCAACACAATATAAAATATGTTTATCCCCGTAGGTCTGTCCAATCAAAGCCTCACTAGAAATTCCATTTAACGCAGATAATATTATCGTCTCCTCATCTATATGATTCCTGACCGATTGAATCGCATCTTTTAAACCATCAAATTTTACCGTAAAGATCAACAAATCTGCCGGCTCGCATGCTTCTTCTGGTGTCAGGTAATTGAAATCGCAGCGTTCTCCGTTACAGAAAACATGTTCATTTTCATATCGATGAATCCGCTCCCGATTTGCAATGATACGTATATCTGCTTTTGGCATTTTCTTCGATAAATGATGTCCATATAGAATTCCTAATGCCCCTAAACCAATGATTGAAACCTTCTTTATCTCCATAACGAATTTCATTCCTTTCCCCATAATTGTCTACTGTATGTAAGAAAATTTTCTAAATGGTTCAGTACGTTTACACAAACTATTTTATCTCAACTTATATATTAAAAAAAATAAAAACTCTGTTGAATGGATATCAACAGAGTTTTCTAAAATCCTATCATTTAAATTCCACCACCATCATCATGAATGGTACTGTTCTCCTTGCGGATGTTGGCTGAAAGACTGAACGCTCCCACGGTTGCGATCAATGTGCTTAAAATGATAATAATATTATAAATATTAATCTCCACTAACAAATTCACCAGTATATAAGATATGACAAGCGAAGCAAGAGGTGAAATAAGCCAGACTTTAAGAATTCTCTGAATAATAGATTTCTGCCAAATGCCAAACCCCTTTTGGGCAGCTCCAACACCCAAAATTCCACAAGTCGTTACTTGTGTCAGCGGTATCGGGAGTCCAAATAAGGAGGACACAATAACCAAGGTTCCTCCTGTAAAGGAAACCGCACTTCCTTCCAGTAAAGATAGTCTAGTAATCTTCTTCCCATTCGTTTCAAGAACCCTGTTACCGAGTAAAATTGCTCCGATTGAAACGAAGAGGCCGCCAATCCAGATTCCTTTAGTGGTGGAAATCATCCCTGCCCCAACCAATGGCCCAACAGCATTAGCGACATTATTCATCCCAGCCGAAAAAGCCTCTAAACAGCCCCCCGCGACAAGTAAAATTGCCAGCCATTTTTTCCATTTACCGTTTCTCGTTAGACCAATCCAGCGTTTCTCAGCCGCGGAAATGATTTTTCCAAGGAAAAACGTAATGAGAAAAGAAACAATCGGAACAACCACCCAAAATAAAATAATCACCAACAGATTATTTATGTATAAACTTTTAAAAGCTACCCCAGCTCCTACGATTGATCCAACGGTAACCTCACTTGTCGATAGGGGAATTCCAATAATATTTGCAATAAATAATGTCAATGTAGCTCCAGCAAGGATTAGAACGACTAATTTAATCGTTAGGAGATTGGAAGGAATGATTCCTTCTCCAATTGTTTTCACAACCTCACCGCCGCCCAGCACTGCCCCTAGAAAAGCCGCTAGTGCCACTAACACCATGGCCAGGCGCTTACTCTTTATGGCATCTGCACCATAGGCTGACCCCATCGATGCTGCCGTCCCGCTTGCTCCAATATTCATCGCAAAGAAAAAAGCAATTATAAAAGCAATAGACGTCCAAACCATGTAGAATCTCCCCTTATGTCCACAATCTATAAAACTGGTAAACTAAATTCTCGTTCCAGCTTCAATTCACACTATTCAGGTAGGAATAATTTAATATGTTGACTATTATACCGCTCTCCACTCCATTAATCAATAAATTATTTCTGATGTCTTTGAATTTTCTAAAAAGAATGGACAAATGGTTCATAAAATTGTTTCCATGCCATTTTAGGACAAAAAAAAGAGTCCGAAGACCCTTTTTCCGAAGGTAATTTTATTCCAGTAAAAGACTGATCAACGGGATGCCGTCTGTGTTGACGACAATAATGAAAAACCCTCATAACCATTTGCGGCAATCTCTGCACATTTTTGGCGATATGCGCCGACTCCGCCTAAATAAATCAGGAATCCACGCGGCTTCCCAGGAATATTTGCACCGGTGTACCATGAGTCAGTTTTCGTAAAGAGCGTTGATTCAGCCACTTCCCGGCAATGCTTACTCCATGCTTCCTCCGCGTCAACATTCGCCTCAATTGTTTCCACACCCTGGGTTTGCATATACTCAATACAGTCAGTAATCCATTCAACATGCTGCTCAATCGAGACAGGCATGTTACTTAGAACAGAAGGACTTTCTGGACCGGTAATCATGAACATATTCGGAAAACCAGCGTTGGCAATACCAAGATAGGTCCTTGTCTGCGCACCCCCTGCCCATTTCTCCTTCAGTGTCACTCCGTCTTTCCCGCGGATATCAATTTTCAACAATGGCCCTGTCATTCCATCGTATCCAGTCGCAAAAACAAGAGCGTCCAGTTCATACTCCCCGTCCGTGGTCCGGAGCCCATTAGTAGTAATTTCCTCAATAGGTGCCTTCTTTACGTCTACTAATGTGACGTTGTCACGGTTATACGTTTCATAATAATTTGTGTCAATGATCGGCCGCTTTGTCCCATAAAAATAGCTTGGCAGGAGTTTTTCGGCTACATTAGGGTCTTCGACGATTTGACAGATTTTGTTCCGGATAAATTCGGCCACAGTTTCGTTGGCTGCTTCATTAATCGTAATATCATAATAAGCGCTAAACAGCCCTAATCCACCTTTCTCCCACGCCTCTTCGTAGACCAGCTCACGCTCCTCGGCGGTGACTTCTAATGCTGATTTAGTAGGTACTGGCACTGGCTGGCCGCCCTGAGATTCACGCATTTGACGTTTGATTTCGCTGAAATTCTCCTTCGTCTTCCGGATGTACTCTGGGTCATACGGATGATTTCGCGCTGGAGCGCAGTACTGTGGTGTCCGCTGAAAGACGGTAAGGTGCTTGGCCTCTTGTGCGATGACTGGGATGGCCTGAACACCAGTTGACCCCGTTCCAATAATCCCTACCCGCTTCCCCTTGAAATCAACTTTTTCATGCGGCCAATGCCCCGTGTGGTACCACTCGCCTTTGAAATTTTGGATTCCTTTAAAGTTTGGAATATTGGCGGCTGATAGACAACCAACACCCGTGATAAAGAACTTGGCTGTTACACTCGTCCCATCATTTAGATAGATCAGCCATCTATTCGACTCTTCGTTATAATGTGCTGCGTTAATCCGTGTCTTAAATTGGATATCACGGCGAAGATCAAACTTAGTCGCGACAAAGTTTAAGTAACGCAGGATCTCTGGCTGCTCGGGATATCTAGAGGTCCAGGTCCATTCCTTATAGAGTTCTTCTGAAAACGTATAGTTATAATAGATGCTTTCTGAGTCACAGCGTGCTCCCGGATAACGGTTCCAATACCATGTACCGCCAACACCATCCCCCGCCTCAAAAACACGGGTAGAGAAACCAGCCTCACGTAAGCGATGAAGCTTATATAACCCCGAAAAACCTGCCCCGACAACAACAGCGTCGTAATTAGCAACATGATTCGATTGTTTCATAGATTTCATCATACTCCTCCTCCAGGATCTAAATTATTCATTAAACCCTGCCAACCCTTTGGTCAATTTCACTTAGAAACTTGGCGAATTTAGAAATAGATCCTTTAATCCGCTCTGGAAATACCGCCATATTTGTAAAATAACCATGCACAAGTCCCTCTTCAATAATTGATTCAACCTTGATCCCTGCTTGCTTTAGGCGTTCAGCATAGGCTAAACCTTCATCTCTTAGGACATCATTTTCTGCAGTAATGACATATGCCGGCGGAAGATTGCTTAAATCGTCTGCCAATAATGGAGCGATGTATTTATTTTTTGTATCCTCTTCATTGTTAATATAGTAGTTGCCAAACCATTTCATTAAGTCTCGATCCAACCCAAACCCCTGTTGAAACTCTTCATATGATTTGGTGTCATATCCTAATGCTGTTACTGGATAAATAAGAACTTGTGCCGCAACCTCTGGACCGTTTTGTTCCTTTGCAATTAACGAAACGACTGCAGAAAGATTCCCACCAGCACTATCACCGCCAACCACTAAGTTGAAAGCGTTTCCATTTAATGCCGTAGCGTTTTCACTTACCCACTTTAAAGCAGCATAAGAGTCTTCTACAGGGATAGGGAATTTATATTCAGGTGCAAGCCTATAATCCACAGAAACTACTACTCTTCCTGTTTGATTGGCAATCATTCGGCAGCTTGGATCGGCCATCTCGAGATCACCTATTACCCAGCCGCCGCCATGATAATAGACAAACAGTGGAAATGGTCCTTGACCTTCCGGTGTGTAGATCCTGACCTTGATTTCCGCATTATTTGCTACAGAAATCATTCGGTCCTCTACCTTCGCAAGCGGCGCCAATTCTACCTCAACAGGAGGAGCTAAAGCAAACATTTCTCTAACGGTTTGTGCATCTAATGTCTGGATCAATGGCATCTGACTGAACATTTCTAAATAAAGTTTTGCTTGCGGATCTAAATTGGCCAAAGAACATCTTCCTTTCCTAATGAGGATTTATTAACTTTCATAGAAAAAGATTTTCCTAAAAGTCTATCTAAAGATTACAATTTTTTGTATAATTTGAATATTCCTAATTTTAGACGTGTTAT
Organism: Neobacillus sp. KR4-4; assembly: GCF_042136325.1. NCBI lineage: Bacteria > Bacillati > Bacillota > Bacilli > Caryophanales > Bacillaceae > Neobacillus > Neobacillus sp. KR4-4. The sequence goes on along the minus strand of NZ_JBHHJU010000011.1, from coordinate 170,530 downwards.
ATCCCCAAAAAGGAGATGATAATTTGACATCTCAGTATACCTTTCAGCAACAAATTCAAAAATTAGAGGAAGCAACGTGCCATGAAGAACGATTATTTAAAATTCTTGATGTCTACATGGAGCTTTATCCCGTCAGGAATGCCTATTTATTTAGATTTTCCCCGTTAGGCTTCCTTGGTGAAGGTATTATTTTATTGACCGCTGAGGGGTTGGTACATATTGGGGATATTCGGGATGATGTCCGTTCCCTGCCGATTATTTACTCAGCGATTCATGAAAAGAAAGCGAAGTATTGTTCAGGAATTGAGTATTTGAAGCAGACAAGTAGTAAATACATAACATCCTCGAGTGTACATTCGGTTGTGGTTGTCCCTATCTGTTTTCGTTCGGTGATTATTGGTTATATTTGCACGAATGAATTTATAAAAGGATCTAGGATAGATGAAATTCTTCTTTCCTCCTTCACTCATTATGGAAAAGAAGTTGGAAAGTTTCTTGAGAAATCCGACAGTGTGGAGGATCCACAATTTTTAAGTAAGCGGGAACTTGAAGTGATGCGCAGAATTGCTTGGGGAGAAAGCACAAAGGAAATGGCAGATCTAATGAAAATTAGCGAATTAACAGTCAAACAATATGTAAAAACAGCGATTAAAAAACTTGGAGTTCAAAATCGTTCCCATGCGATTGGCGAACTATTCCGCAGAGGAATTATCACGTAGTTTTTTGAAAGCGCTTTATTTTGTTGTAGTCTCGGATGGTTCGATTAAAGGCTCAGCACCCAAATGGGTGCTGTTTTTGATTTTTATTTAGGTGGTGCAAGTGCTCCATCCACATCATAATTTTGGGGGTCAATTTCTGTTTGTTTACCTACGACTAGTTTGGCTAGTTCTGCACCAAGATACGGACCGCTCGTTAACCCCGAAGCCCCAAGACCATTGGCTAAATAGATTCCTTCAAATCGTGGCAACGCCCCAAATACAGGCAAAAAGCCTGGGGTGAACGGACGAAAACCAACTTTTGTTTCAAGATATGAGCATTCTGCGAGACCAGGCGCTGTTTCTAGCGCTTTGCTTAATATCTCATGAATTCCACCAGCAGTTATACGCGTGTCAAATCCAACCTCGTTTTCATGTGTCGACCCAACAACAACTCGGCCATTTTCAAACGTAAGGATGTAATGGTTTTGAGGCGGAATAACCACTGGCCATTGGCCTGTATCCGTCTTGGGTATTTCCAGATGAATGATTTGCGCTTTTTGAGGTTGGACTAAAAACTCCATACCTAATGGCTGCAAAAGCTCGTTAGACCATGCACCGGCGGTCAGAATTACCTGATCTGCAGGATATATTATATCTACAATCTTAATCCCAATGACTTGATTCCCCTGCATCTCTAGGGACGCATTCCCGTGGAGAAGTATAACTCCTTGTTTTGTGGCAGCGCGTATTAATGAATCACGCAATGCCCTTCCATTAACCCGTGCTCCCCCACTCACATGAACAGCCCCATATTCCTCCGATAATGGTGGGAATAGACGCTTTGTTTCAGACGGCGATAGTATCGTAATTTCTCCGATTTCAGGAGCATCTTCGCGACGTTTTTTCGCTCGTTCCGCCATTTGTTCGAGTTTATTCAGATCCGTATGTAAACTGATAGCACCAACCTGTTGGTATCCAGTTTCTCTCTCTCCATCTGCCTCTAGTTGAGCAATTAATTCTGGATAATAACGAGCTCCTCCTTTGGCTAACTGGTACCAAGCTTTGTTACGCCGCTGTGAAAGCCAAGGACAAACAATCCCGGCAGCGGCATCAGTCGCCTGTCCCGAGTCAGCTCGATCAACCAATGTTACATTTGCACCTAATTTCGCAAGATGATAGGCGGTCGATGCACCAAGTATTCCTGCTCCTATTACGATTATTTTCTGCATAACACACCTGTTTCACATTTTTTAAAAAAAGGACTTAATAATTTCTTGTTCATTCTTACATTCGGTACAAGTATATTCTATCTCTAATGCATCTTCGTGTACCATATGCTCGGTTTCTTTGCCGCACTTTTCACAATAAAGATTTTTCGGAAATTCAATCATATCATTCATCACTCACTTTCTCAATTAAATGTATACCCAACTATAAGGGTAATATTCCCTACCCTTGGGACACTATTCCCTGTGGTCACCCTCTCGAATTCCTAGTGTACTTTTAATGAAAATAATAATAATCGGTTAAATTATATACGAGCAATGACATATTGCTCAAAAAACTTCGTCGGGAGTGATGTATCATGGCTAGAAACAAACTATTGGTTCCTGGAGCTGACAATGCTTTAGATCAAATGAAACAAGAGATTGCCAACGAGTTTGGAGTTCAACTTGGTGCTGATACGACCGCACGAGCAAACGGTTCAGTCGGCGGCGAAATGACGAAACGTCTTGTTGCTTATGCTGAACAAAGCCTCAGAAATCATCAAAATCAATAACGGATGATTTCAATCAAAGGCTGTCCCACGGATTTTGGGACAGTCTTTTTCGATTTTAGATATACAACCATCGCTATTTTACGTTTAATATAGTAGAAAAGGAATTCTAGGAGGAAATCATGATACAACGAACAGCGATTGTTACAGGGACTTCAAGCGGTTTCGGGATGTTAACCGTGATTGAATTGGCAATAAAAGGCTTTACAGTGATCGCAACCATGAGGGATATCAATAAATCAGAGTCGTTATTCACTCTTGCTAAAGAAAACAATGTCGAGGATTTGATTCATGTTCAACCGCTTGATGTCACTTCCAGTGATTCCATTCAACATTTTCAAGGGATCCTCAACGAGTACCCAGCTATCGACGTATTAGTAAACAATGCCGGATTTGCCCTTGGGGGTTTTAGTGAGGAGCTTTCAATTGACGAGTATAGGAGTCAATTCGAAACAAATCTGTTCGGAGTAATTGCTGTCACCCAAGCAGTTATGCCCTTGATGCGGGCAAGGAAACAGGGCAGAATTATCAATATCAGCAGCATTAGTGGGAGACTAGGATTCCCAGGATTATCTGCTTATGTCGCTTCTAAGCACGCTCTTGAAGGTTATAGCGAAAGCCTGCGACTTGAGTTGAAACCATTTGGGATCGACGTTTCCCTCATTGAACCTGGATCCTATCAAACCAATATTTGGGCAAGTGTGGACGGAATGGAAGTCAATCCTGAGTCTCCATACCTATCCTATATGGAAAGTTTACTACATGAAATTGAGGGCGGTAAGGCCAAGCATGGTAATCCCATCGAGGTTGCCAAGTTGGCAGCAAAAATTGCTTCTCAGCCCCAATCACCAAGCCTTAGGTATCCCATCGGGGCTGGTGTGAAGACGATGTTGAAGCTAAAAAATTTGCTGCCGTGGAAACTATTAGAAGCAATTATTCTCAAGCGACTTAAATCTTAATTATTGGTCGCATCAATCATAACAAGGTTATTTTTTCGAAGGGCTTGTTTATCACGAATCCTTGCAAGTCTTTTCGTTTTTTCTTTTTCATAAAAATAATGAACAAAGAAGTAAGAAATAATACCAAGGATGATGCCAAAAATCGTCATTCCAATTAACACATGGACACCACCGTGAAGTAAACTGACTACACTGCGGAAATCTCCTTGCATCAACTGTTCAAACGAAAAAGGGGACTTATGCCCTATACTCTCGTTTATAGGATAAATCAGTTTACCGATAGTCTTAGCTAAAGGTAGGAGTAATACTGGTAGAAAGGATAGTTTTCCGATTACATTTCCGATAATCGCCGCTGGCAAGGAACCTCTTGCCATTCGAACCATTGGTAAAAATACGATATAAACAAGGGAAGCTGTTGAAAGAACAATCATTTCTAAGCCAAAACCAATTGCAAATCCCAACGAAACTTTTTTGGCTCCACCTGGAGAACGAAGCAATTTTATAAAATTCAACTTAAATGCTCGTCCAATTCGCTTAAAAAAAGGATACTTTTTGTGTTTAAGGTTCATACGAAGACTTCCTTTTTATATCAGATTTTCGTGACTAAATAGCATCGTGTTTAGGGCGATTTAACTAATACCTTTATCATAACATTAAATAAAGAAAAATTAAGATAATTGTAAGCGAACTCATAAATTACCAAGGATAATTTTCCCACATACCACTTCAATTAAAAAGGAATGATTCTTATTATGCCTTTTTTAATGAAAAAAAAGCCGTGAAAGGTGATAAAAAATCACTATTCACGACTTTTCCTTTAGGATGGGAAAATTCGATCAATTTCTTGAATCTCTTCAGTTGTTAATTGGATCTGTAAGGTTTTTAGATTATGAAGCACTTGGTCTGCTCGCTTTGCACCAGGAATAATTACATCGATGCATGGGCGGTACAGATACCAGGCAAGAATCACTTGGGCAATTTCAGCACCCTTTTCTGATGCAATTTTACGGACCTGTTCAATCTTTTGCAAGTTTTGTTCGAAAACGCCTTCTTTAAACTGTGGTCTTTTACGGTTCTTTTCATTGATATTCGTCTCTCGAGAATACTTACCAGTTAATAATCCAGATGCTAATGGGTAAAAGGGAACGAATGAGATTTGCTGGTCGGTAACGTATGGGAATATTTCCCGTTCTGCACCACGGCTTAGCAGGTTATATTCCCCTTGGTAGACATCAACATAACCATCTTTATTAGCTTCTTTTAGTTGATCAATTGAAAAATTAGATACCCCGATTGCTCTAATTTTTCCTTCATCCTTCAATTGCTTTAAAGCCCCAACCGCTTCGTCCTTCGGTGTATCCTGATCGGGAAAATGGATATAAAATAAATCGATGTAATCGGTTTGAAGCTTTATTAAACTCTCTTCGACAGCTTGTTTTAAAAAAGCTGGTGAATTATCAAGAACCATTTCATTTCCAATCAATTTATGTGCTGCTTTGGAGGCGATGACTATTTCTGAACGATTTCCGCTTTCCTTCACGACTTCCCCGATGATTTCTTCGGACCGTCCTAAACCATAGACATATGCTGTGTCAAGGAAATTAATCCCATGAGCCAAACCGGTTCGAACTAACTCCCTGCCAGCTTCTTCATCTAAGTTCGGAAAAAGATTATGACCCCCAACGGCATTGGTACCAAGTCCAATTGGATTGACAAATAAATCAGTTTTCCCGATTCGAGTATGTTTAGTCATTAGCGTTCACTCCCTTATTTTACTAATTTGATGATAACAAACGATTGGAAAAGAATACAAAGTTAATGATTTAATTTTTCAAATAAATATTATTATTTTTCTATGTATAAAAAAGACCATCAGGGATCGATGGTCTTTAAACGCGTTTTGTTCCAATGTATCTTGAATGCCAATATGGGTTATTAGTGCTTGTAATCATGACTCCTTTTAATGAAGAAGCCATAATTATTTTACCATTTCCGATGTACATCCCTACATGTGTCGGTTTACTTGCCTTGGTTGGAGCATAGAACATTAAGTCACCTGGTTGTATATTTGAATATATACAATGTCCGTTCCCATAAAACATTTGTGCCGCTGTACGATTTAAGGTTTTTCCAGCCCTTGCATAGGAATACTTAATAAGACCTGAACAATCAAATCCGCCGGGCGACATTCCACCCCATTGATATGGTACTCCAATATTAGACTTTGCTACCGAAATAGCCTTTGTATGATAATAAGCCGCTTCCGCTTTATCACCCATGTTAGCAAACAAAGAGCCACAAGAAACGATAATGACAAATGCAACGATGAATTTCTTTAGCATAATTGTTACCCCCTAGTGTGATTTGGTAGGTCAAATATACTAGAAAGGTGTAACAGTGACATCTCAGCAATATTACAATATCATTACAAAATTATATTGATATATCTTTTGCAGATCGTCTGTTTTCATTAACAGAGACAAAATAGATAGGTATTTAGGTAAGAATACTATTGTGTAGGAAACGTATGGTGCCCGTGAAGGCTGAGAAATCGAGGAAATGGTAATCATACCTGGTGTATGTTACCCGTAAAGGGTGAAAAATCGGGGCAATGGTAATCATACCTAGTGTATGTTCCCCGTGAAGCGTGAAAAATCAGGATAACGGGAATCATTCGTTTTGTATGATTCCCGTGCACGTAGAATAAACGGAGGTTTTAGAAATCATCGGTAACCAAATTAAATTGACGAGGAGGATTTGATGAAGGTAACAGATGTACTTGTCCATTGTTTAGAAAACGAAGAAGTAGAATATGTGTTCGGAATCGTTGGCACGGAGGTCCTAGACCTCGTTGATTCCCTTTCCAAATCGACACAAATTCAATACATAAATGTCAGGCACGAGCAAGGAGCGGCATTTATGGCAGACGTCTATGGAAGGTTGTCAAACAAAGTTGGTGTATGCTTATCAACGCTCGGACCTGGCGCCGCCAACTTAATAACGGGGATGGCCAGCGCCTGGCTCGACCACTCCCCAGTAGTGGCCATCATTGGTCAGGCCGGTGTGGAGCGACATCATAAGGAATCCCATCAATACCTTGATCTTGTGACGATGTTTGAACCCGCAACAAAATGGAGCACACAAATCAATGAATCCCAAACAGTGCCGGCGAAGGTTCGAAAAGCATTCAAGATGGCAAAAATGGAGAAACCGGGTTCCGTTGCCATTACATTACCAGAAAACTTTTCAAGTCAAATGATCGGCGGTAGTCCCTTACCCGTTACATCCTTGCCTGTATGTGTTCCGGCTCAAGAGTCAATTGAAGCTGCAGGTACCCTTATCAAAAAACATCTTAAACCATTTGTCATCGTCGGAAATGGTGTAATCAGGCAAGAGGCAGTCCCAGATCTACTGACCTTTGTCGAAACCCTTCAATGCCCTGTAACCCATAGTTTTATGGCAAAAGGAGTCCTCCCAAAAGAACATCCGCTTAACTACTATACCTTTGGTTTTAAGGAAAATGACGAGGTGTTACCTGGATTAAAAGAGGCAGATCTCCTGATTGTCATCGGCTTTGACTTTGTCGAAAAACTGCCTATAGACTGGAATGTGAAGAAACTTCCTATTTTACATATTGATTCTTTACCTTCAGAAATTAATGACTATTATCCTGTAGAGGTGGAGCTGGTCGGAAACATAAGAAACACCTTGCAACTTTTAAATCAATCCATCCTTCCGATGAAATCATGGCTTCCCTCCGGCGGGCTAAAGGACCAAATTAAAACTGCATATCAAATTGATCAGCCGGTGTCAGGCACTCTTTCCTTTACAATTGAGCATGTTCTCCACTGTGTTAATTCTCATACAACAGAGGATACGGTTGTGATATCGGATGTCGGTGCACATAAGGTTTCCATTGCGAGAACCTATCAGCCGAAAAAGCCAAATCGGCTTGTTATTTCAAATGGGCTTGCATCCATGGGGATCGCCATTCCCGGTGCGATTGGGGCGAAGCTTGCTTGTCCAGATGACCTAGTTATTTGCATAACCGGGGATGGTGGTGCTTTAATGAATTTTGCAGAAATTGAGACAGCTAAACGACTCGGACTTTCGTTCATAATTATTGTATTAAATGACTCGATGTTAAAACTTGAGGTCCAGCAAATGGACAAAAAGTTCGGAGAAAACTACGGAGTAACGTTCCAAAATCCGAACTTTGTCCAATTGGCCGCTAGTTTCGGAATTAAAGGTATGCGGGCGAGTACGCTTGATGAATTTGAAAACATCTTTAATGAGGCAATGCCGTCTGATGGGGAAATCTTCTTAATCGAGGTTACCTTAGAAAATTAATTTACAATTTCATTCATCCAAAAAAAGCAACTACATCTGTTTCATGTAGTTGCTCGTGTTTTTATTCTTGGTGCCTGACACCCTATTGGGCTTTTGCTTCAATGCGGCGCTGATGTAAAATCGGTTCGGTATATCCGTTTGGCTGATTATATCCTTTAAATACTAAGTCGCAAGCTGCTTGAAAGGCTACAGATTGATCTAAATCTAGAGCCATTGGACGATACGACGGATCTCCCGCGTTTTGTTCGTCGACTACCTTTGCCATTCTCTTTAGGGTTTCCAGTACCTGTTCCTTCGAACAAATCCCATGATGGAGCCAGTTGGCAATATGCTGGCTTGAAATCCGGAGTGTCGCACGGTCTTCCATCAACCCAACGTGATTTATATCCGGTACCTTCGAACAACCAACCCCCATTTCTACCCAGCGAACAACATAGCCAAGGATTCCCTGTGCATTGTTATCAAGCTCTTGCTGAATTTCCTCGGCAGACCAGTTTGTTTGTTCAGCGACAGGTATAGTTAATATCTCATCTCTTAAATCCTGGACACCCTTTGCTAATTCATCCTGCACCTTTGAGACATCCAATTGATGATAATGTAGCGCATGCAGGGTCGCCGCTGTTGGTGAAGGTACCCAAGCCGTCGTCCCGCCTGCTTGCAGATGACCGATTTTTTGCTTGAGCATTTCGGCCATAAGGTCCGGCATTGCCCACATTCCCTTCCCAATCTGTGCACGGCCTTTTAGACCAGCTGCCAGCCCGACAAACACATTGGATTTTTCATAGCTTTGCAGCCATGTAGAGAACTTCATTTCATTTTTCCGGATAACGGCCCCTATTTCCATTGAAGTATGGATTTCATCGCCAGTCCGGTCCAAGAAACCAGTATTTATGAAAACAATTCGTTCCCTTACTTCACCAATGCAATTTTTCAAGTTCAACGACGTTCTTCGCTCTTCATCCATGACCCCAATCTTTAGCGTATTCCGCTCCAGTCCTAGCATATCTTCCACGCGATTAAACGTTTCATTAGCGAAAGCGACTTCTTTAGAACCATGCATTTTTGGTTTAACAATATAAATCGATCCCTTTGCAGAGTTCTGATATGGACCATTGGCCAAAAGAGAATGCTTGGCAATTAAACTAGTAACGACCGTATCCATTAACCCTTCTGGTACCTCGTTTCCATCCTTATCTAGGATAGCAGAATTCTTCATTAAATGACCGACAATACGGACAAACATGAGAGAACGCCCTTTTAGGGCAAATTCCTCACCAGTTGGTGAGATATACGTGCGGTCAGGCTGAAGCGAGCGAGTAATTGTTTTATTATTTTTTGTGAATGCAGTTGTTAAGTCACCTTTCATTAACCCGAGCCAATTGGAGTATACAAGGACCTTATCCTCTGCATCCACGGCGGCAACGGAATCCTCGCAATCCATAATCGTCGTAAGAGCCGACTCTATGAAAATATCTTTAACGCCAGCTCGGTCGGTTTTTCCTATTGGATGGCAAGGGTCGATTTGAATTTCAAAATAGAGACCATTATTTTTCAGTAAAATGGCGGAAGGCTCGCCTGGATTCCCTTGGTAGCCACAGAATTTGGGTTCATCTTGAAGCCCAACGGTCGCGCCATTCCCAAGTAAAACTGCTAATCTTCCATCAACAATCGAATATTTGACAGCCTCCTTATGGGAAAACTGCTTGAGCGGGATGGCTTGATCCAGGAACTCCCTTCCAAAAACAATAACTTTTTCTCCGCGAATCGGATTGTAAGCCCCTGCACGATTAGCACCCCCTTCTTCACTAATCGCATCCGTCCCATATAAGGCATCATAGAGGCTTCCCCAACGGGCATTAGCTGCATTTAGTGCATAACGGGCATTATCGACTGGAACGACGAGCTGCGGACCTGCCTTTAAGGCTACTTCTTCATCCACATTTTCCGTGTTGATCTGAAAATCAGAAGTCTCCGGTTCTAAATAGCCGATTTCTTTCAAGAAAGATTGATAATTTTCAAAGTGGAAGGATTTATTGATTCTGTGCCACATATTGATTTTACGCTGGAGGTCATCTCGTCGATCTAATAGTTGGTTATTGATTGGTGTTAAATCAGCAAAAAGTGCTTCAAAATCAGTCCAGAACTGCTCACGGTCTAAGCCCGTACCTGGTAATGCGCTGTCGTTAATAAAATGATAAAGTACATCCGCTACTTGAAGATTTCCTACTTTTACATAGTTTGACATCTTATCAATTCCCCCTTATGTAGTTTAAACATTACATCGGATCAAAATCTCTGAATCTGCGAATCTCTTTGCTGTTATCACAGCTGCCCTCCCTTCACTTGTTTACCACGGACACAGTTACATTTATTATAAAAAAATGAAACGCTTCCTTTATTATACAATACTTAAAAAGAGAAAAAACCTTGCATTGAGCAAAGGTTATTTAAAAATTTTATTAATGAAGTATTATGGCAGCTGCGGCTGCCATTTGATATTAACTTCAGAAAAAATTACTTGACAGAGAGGATTCTGATTTCATTTTCTGCCTCAACCAGCCGCCCGAATCGATAGCCTTCAATGAGAACATGCCTCTCATGATCACTTAGTCGACGCTTCCATTTCGTTTCTAAAAAATAGATGACTTCGTTATAGTACATTTCCGGGTATTCAAAAGGTTTATTCATACATATGTCTCCTTCCTTATCTTAATCACCTCTGCATATCAGTTTTGACAATTTGCAGAGAAATTAAAAATAAGATTTTTATCAACAAATATAGCCATCAACCAAAAAACAATATTAATGGACAGGAAGCCTACCACATCCTGTTTATGGGTTATTCATTTAGGGTAAATTGAAGAGCAAAAGAATTCGTTTCTTAAAGGAGAAGAAAATGGCGGAGAATAATAACAAAACAAATTACCCTAAAAATCTCTGGTCCGGCTTACTTTTTGGCATAGGACTTGTCGCCTTTATCGATGAAGCAGTTTTTCATCAACTACTGCATTGGCATCATTTTTACGATAAATCCACGACTGGAATCGGACTTGTTTCTGATGGATTTTTTCATGCCTTTAGTTGGTTTGCTACAGTTGGATCCTTATTCATGCTTGCCGACCTTCGCCGCCGAGGTGGTTGGCTGCCAATGAGGTGGTTTGGAGGGTTATTACTGGGTGCAGGTGGATTTCAATTATACGATGGTACCATCCAGCATAAATTAATGGGTCTCCACCAAATTCGCTACGATGTTAATATCGTCCCATACGACATGGTTTGGTACATTACCTCAGTTTTGATGATAATAATTGGCATTGCTATCCTCGCTCGCTCAAAAGGGAAATCAAGTCAATTAGGAGTTACAACGAATCATGCACCTAAATAATCACATACATGATGGATCTGAGATGGAATTTCATGGATTAAGCGTCCAACTGATTTTATCAGTGCCGTTTTTCATTGCATTAGTCATTTATCTTTACGCAGCCATCCTATCTAAGCGGCGAAAAAGATCATGGCGGTCTTACCGAATTGTCAAGTGGATTACAGGTATTTTCTGTGCATTAGCGGCTATTATTGGGCCGCTTGCTACTCGTTCTCATTCAGATTTCACGGCTCATATGCTCGGCCATCTCCTTCTCGGAATGCTGGCGCCGCTATTACTGGTCTTGGCATCCCCAATGACACTGATTCTTCGTACACTAGACGTGAAGCACGCACGGACTTTATCCCATATTTTAAAAAGTAATCCACTTCGACTAATCACTCATCCGTTAACGGCCTCTTTTCTGAATGTTGGAGGCCTTTGGGTCCTATATACGACCAGCCTTTATCAGACAATGGAACAAAACGAGCTGGTTCAAATTGCGGTTCACCTGCACGTATTTCTAGCAGGCTATCTTTTCACAGGTGCCTTCATTTATGCAGATCCAAACCCACACCGGACGGGTTATATCTATCGTTCATGCGTATTAATAATCGCCTTGGCATGTCACGGCATCCTTTCAAAATATATTTATGCTCATCCCCCTATGGGAGTTCCGATTGACCAAGCCAAAACGGGCGGATTGATCATGTATTATGGCGGCGATGTCATTGATTTGATTCTGATTACGATCCTTTGTTACCAATGGTTCAAGGGAACCCGACCAAGAACGAATAAGGCTTTAAATGTATTGAATAAGTAAAAGACTGTCCCAAGAAATCTTGGGGCAGCCCTATGTTCTTACGTACCTTTCTCGTCACCTATTCTAGTTAAATAATAATTTACTAACTCCGGGTATTCTTTTAACTCTGCTTTCCCCTTTTCCGTTATCACATAGGTTCCTCGTTTGATTCTTTCAAACCAACCATAATAATTTTTCGTAAGAATGGATGAGGTATTTTTCCCTGTTCCTAATTGAATTAGCATCCTAGGGGACAATGGACCCAAACATTCAAGATTACAAGCAATCTGGACACAATTTTCTTTATATGCAGTCATAATCTTGGTCCGATTACTGCCCCCTACATTATAGTCTGCACTGCGGCCGTTAATTTCCTTTATAATAGATTCGCGCCTTAGTTTGTTTTTTCTATACTTAAATGGCGAAGGATCAAATATTATTTCAGCTTTTCCGCGTTTCCCAGGGCTCGAAACAACGATTAATCCCAACTCTAGCTTGCGAATTAAATTGCATTTCTCTGCCCACTTTTTGGAATTCAGACGTTGCTTTGGTTTCGGGATTGCCACATAAACTTTATCTGTAATCCGCTGTCTTTTGGCTGCTTGGACAAGTAAGTCCACACTTAAAGTGAGCTTTAATTCGACTACAACTATCTCTTCATCCTTGACTGCAACAATATCACAGTCCTTCACCTCACCATATACCTCATAACCTTCACGGACAAAATAGGTTTGAATGGGTTTATATAAATCGACTTCTTGCAGTTTTTTTGTTTCCTTCATATTGTATCACCATCCCAATGCAAACCTCTCGAATCATTCTATCAAAATGTAACGCAAATTTTCTTTTAGAAAAAGTATGTTTCACCGGTCAACGAACTTTATATGTAAACCTCTAATAAACTAATCATCAGGGGGTGGATGTAATGAGCTCTGATTTATCATTTTCATTAGAAATGTTAACCCTATATGGGATTGCTTTATTGGGATTTATATTACGAAAAACGGGTATTCTTAACAACCATGCGAATGAAGTCTTAACACAGTTAATCCTCTATGTGACCTTGCCGGCCCTTATTTTGGTTTCCTTGGATATCCCCTTTTCCAATTCGTTGGTGAAAGAATTTATTTGGCTTTCCGTGATGTCCGTCTTCATTCTTACATTTTCCTGTTCCTTAGCTGCCTGGATGCGCAAGCACGCAAAACTTCGGGAAGATCAAAAGAGCGTCTATGAAGGTTTAATTATTTTTGGAAATCAAGGATATATAGGGTATGCAGTCAGTTATATCCTTTTAGGCGAACAAGGAATCCTTTACCTGACCATGTTTAATATGTGTTATTTGATTCTTATTTGGACCTATGGAATTTACCTGTTTAGCAAAAATAAAGAAACGATTAAATGGAGAAAAATTTTCTTCAATCCTGGAATTCTCTCCACATTAACAGGACTAATTCTATTTATTTCCCCGCTAAGTTGGCCTGAAGTGGTATTTAAAGGGCTGGATAGTGTTGGAAAAATGACCATCCCACTTTCAATGATTCTGATTGGTTGTTTAATCGCAAATGTTAGTTACAAAGGCTTTTTCCTGTCGTTAAAAAATCCGTATCTTTGGACATCCGCATTTACCAAACTGATCTTTATCCCACTGTTTTTACTCCCGTTTGCGGCTTTTTCTGTCCCATATCCAGTTCTTGTGATTGCGGTGATTGTTTCAGGGATGCCATCCGCGCCAACCATCTCGCTTTACTCGCAAAAATTTGGGGCGGACACCTTTTTTGCATCTATGGGAACATTATTAACGACATTATTATGTGTCCTAACCGTTCCGCTGCTTTATTTTCTTTGTAAACTATTTTACTAATGTAATTGCAGTTGTTCTCTAACCTTTTTCCCAATATTCATAAATTAATTTTTGAAATAATTCATTTAAACTTTTCTTTTTATGTTTTTTAATCCATTCGACCTGGTCGATTGGTAAATTTAGTTTAATACTAACGTCCTCATTGGGCATTTCGATTTTTCTTATTTCTTCTATTGTAATGCCCTCTTCTATATTCGGAAACCAAGCATCATTTTCGCCAACCCGAGTGAACCCTTCGTAGTCATGAATATCATCGAGTTCACAGAATAAATTTATTTGAGGTAATCCGCCAGTCAATATTTTCACATGCATGATGGAATTGATCGTTCTACCATCCTCTAATTCTATCTCGACAATGACGTTTTCAAGGGTCTTATATTTTTTTACAACAATCTCACTAACAATTAAATCCAATTCTAGGGTAAAGCCGGAGCTCGATTCAAAGATGTAGATCCCGTTTCGAAAAACATGGATACTTTCACCATCGATTGTAACTGATTTTACAACTACCATAAACCTATCCTCCATACATTTGTATAAATCATTCTGACCTAAAATTCACTCTTTAAATTTACCATAGTAATGTGATCTGTTGTATTTTTCCTATAAACTTTTGAAAAACAATAATTTTTATATCAATGGGGAATAATAAAAGTGGCAATTTATTGGAAAGAGGTGCTTTTGTAAATGAATCAAGATTATTCTATTGATCCTAATCAAATGCCTAAATTCACTAGTCATGAGGAAGCAAGAGAGTGGTTTAAAGGGCAATTTGGGGATCGATTTTTACTGAGAATGACTGATATGAAAGATGGAAGAAGAGTCAATTTCTACCATCTCGTCAAAGATCCTGAAGTGTACAAGCCATACATGGAGAGCTTTGCAAGCGTTGTTCCGCATGAAATCACCAATATTGACACCTTTAAAAGCTATACAACCATCGAAATTGATGAAGATGGAAATGTTGATATTAAGGATTAAAAAAATAGGGGGCACGGAACTAGTGGCTTAAAAGTAACAGGCTGCTCCTACATGGTTACCATGTATAACCTGTAGCAGCCTCCTTTTTTAAGCCCTATTTCCTATTTTCTGCTTCTGCAAAAACAAATAAATCCCGATAATATTGATGCACTAGAATAATAGGTATTTCTTTATTCCTTAGTAACTCTAAGGTGTTCCTGTTTAAATGGCACCCATCACAAATTTCTTTCCACGCTGGAGTCAGCCAGTTCTGAAGTGAGGATAGGAACCGATTTTGCATTTTAACATGCTCAAATAGAAGGATCTTCCCACCTGGTTTACAAACACGTTTCATTTCGATAATGGCTTTTTCCGGATTGGGAATAGTGCAAAATACAAGTGTCGCCACAACGGTGTCAAAAGAATCCGTAGCAAAGGGCAGTTCTTCTGCACTTGCCTGTACGATTTCAATGGGGACAACTGCTTGCCCGTGTTTAGTTAATGATCGCTCAATCATGTGCTGACTCGGTTCTATCGCAGTTACTATAACATCTTCCTTATATAAAGGAAATTAATCCCAGTACCCGACCCTAATTCAAGAACGCTCCCCGTTGCCTTCGCTAGGAGTTCCTCACGAATTCTCTTAAACTTCTTTTTCTCCAACGGTTTCATAAAAAAATCATACCAATTGGCAAATAATTGACTCAAAATTCTCCACTCCAAACAAGTTTTTAAAGTTTACATAACACTTTTACAGGTAACTAATTTTGTTATTTTGTCATCATTCCCTCTGACAAAATATGGTTTGCCGGCCTGCCGATTCATTTTCTTCAAAAAAATGAATCGTCCAATCTCCAAATTCAGCCAATAACTCATTGGGGAGAAGTTTATATTGACTAGACACTCCTTGATTTTCGGTTCCCGGTGATTGGTAGAAGGTCTCCATAAAAAAATATCCTCCCTCTTTAACTACGCTTTTAACAATCGGGAAAAGTGAACGATCAAGGTAATAGGAAATAACAACAATATCATAAGTATGGTTGGTCCAGTTAGGATTATTCAAATCAGTTAGATCACAAACTTCTGCTTGAATCTTGAGATGGCTCTGTGCAGCACGTTCCTTAATAAAGTCAATCGCAACATCCGAAATATCAACAGCCTGAACGTGATAATTCATACACGCAAGGAACAAACTGTTCCCTCCAAGGCCACACGCAAGATCAAGTGCAGTACCTCCATTTAAATACCTTGAAAAGTTTTCTAGTCTTGGATTTGGTACAGGGTCTTTTAAGTCACTCATCCGTTCTTTATATTTATTATTCCATTTCGTTTTACTGTCCATTTGAAACCTCCTTAACACTTCGATATGAACCTAAACCTACATTATCAAAGTGGAATTGTCCATTTAGATTCAGATACACATGAATAAAATTTTTATTTTGTTACATTCCAATATTAGTTAATTGTGTCTGATATAATGAAAGTATCTAAAGTAAACTGAAAAATCAATAAAGGAGGGCAAAATGAGAAGTTATATTATTAATCGCTTATTAAAACCAAAATATATAAAAATCATTAAGGCTGAAGGGTATCCTTTTACAATAAAGATTAAAAATATAAATATACTTTATGAACAAATGAACAACTATAAAGACACAAAAAATATCCTTTGTCCTTCCAAACCGATTTTAATAGACAATCATGGGCTCAAACGATGGAACGAAAGAGTTGGCCCGATCATCTGTCTAGACTCTTTGCAAAAATCATTGGAAATCATTTTTCGAAATTGTTCTTATCGAATTGACCAGTTAGCACATGGCATTGGGTCCATTGATAATGATATAGTCTTTACTTACGAAAACACGGAAAAATTATTTAGAATTACCACTTTCTATGGACGGAAGAACCTGCATCCTAGTCTAAATCAGGTCCAGAACCTAAGAAGATATAATTTATATAGCAATGAATATGTTAATCTAGCACTTACCACAGAAGAAATTTGTAGGCAGAATTTGCCGCTAATCCCCAAAGAAATGATTCATTTCCAAGGTAGGATCACTTCCTACATTCTAGAAAAGTATCTGATTTCCAATCGGAAACTCCCCTGTTTTCTTTGCTATAGCAAGGACAATAAAAGTAATGACTATTATTCCTTTGTGATTGACTTAGAAAACCCAGAAGAAATGATGATCCCCAATAATGTTTTGTACCTTTTAAACAAGCTTGGTTACAGTGATTTCATCTTAAAATACTTTTCATATCACAATCCTGAAAAATTAGATAGGGCAAGAAGCAAAGCACTCGACTATTATATGACATCAATGCACAATGGGATATTTTTTCATTAAAACAGGTCGCCAACAAGAATTGGCGACCAACTTTATTATTGATTATTTAATTGGCTGCATTAATGTCGCTTCATACTCCGTTAATGCTTCATCAAACATCCGGAGACCCTCATCAATTTGTTCCTTGGTGACGACTAGTGGTGGAATCATTCGAATGACTTCTCCATGATTTCCGCAAAGGTAGAATAGTACCCCCTTTTCAAGAGCAAGATCAAGAATTTTTAACAATCCTTCTCCATTCGGTCCACCTGTCACTGGGTCAATGATTTCAATTCCAATCATTAAGCCCACCGCGCGGATGCTTCCTATAACAGGGTGTCGTTCCTTGATTTTTTCGAGTTCCTGAACAGCATAACTCCCCATATTTCTAGTGTTTTCAAGAAGGTTTTCTTCTTTCATCACTTCCAAGGTAGCCAGTGCAACAGAACAAGCAATCGGATTACCCCCAAAAGTCGTTCCGTGGCTTCCGAGCGGCCATTGTTTCATTAACTCAGCGGAAGCAACTGTTGCGCTGAGCGGCAGGCCATTGGAAATTCCTTTAGCGATGGCCATAATATCAGGGGTCACATCAAAAGTTTGAGCTGCGAACCATTGACCGGTACGGCCAAATCCGGTTTGAACTTCATCAAATATTAGTAAAATATTATGGCGGTCACAAATTTCTCGAACTTTCTTTAACCAGCCCTTCGGTGGAACAACATAACCGCCTTCACCGAGTACCGGTTCTAAAATAACACAGGCCACCTCTTCCGGTGTTACTTGATGACTAAATAAGGAAGCGAAATCTTTTTCTAATTTCTCAATCACATACGTCTCTGGATCCATACCTTCTGGACACTCTTTAACATTAGCATAGGGTACTTGATAGGTAAGACCAGATGGCTGAATGAATTTCCGATATTTGCTTTTCGATGTAGTCACACTTAATGCACCTAACGAACGACCATGAAAACAACCGGTAAAGGAAATAACATACGGGCGTTTGGTTACATATTTTGCTAGTTTGAGTGCTCCTTCGATAGCTTCTGTCCCACTATTAGCAAAGAAAAAGCAATCAAGCTCTCCTGGTAAAATTTCGGCGAGTTCATCGGCCAATCGTAAAATGGACTCATACATAATTACCCCAGAAGGACCATGCATCAATCCATCGGCAGCATCCTTAATTGCTTGGACTACCTTAGGGTGACGGTGTCCAACATTTGTTACCGCAATTCCAGAGGTAAAATCAAGATATTTCTTTCCATCCACTCCAAAATAATAACAGCCTTCCTCTTTCACCACCGGTAGATTTGGATGATCCTTTGCCATGCTTGGTGCCAGTCGATTTGGCATATTTTTCACGAGGTGATCCCATTTGTTATCCATACTTTGACCTCCGTATTCAAATTCCTTAACTCTGAAAATTGCTGTTTTATTTAATTGCTTTTAACGTTTCATCTCGAATCAATGATAATAATCCCTCTTTGTACTCGGCAAACTCTGCAGTTGTTTTCACACTGAAATCCCTTGGCCGCTCCAATGCAATCGGGATTCTTTTCTTTAAACGTCCTGGTCTTGCCGTCATAACATATACCGAATCTGCTAAAAAGATCGACTCATCAACATCATGAGTGATAAACAGAATTGTCTTCTTCGACTCTTCCCATGCTTTCAAGAGCACTTCTTGCATGATGTTTCGTGTTTGGGCATCCAATGCCCCAAACGGTTCATCCATTAATAGAATCTTTGGATCGTTTGCCAGCGCTCGAGCAATTGCAACACGTTGTTTCATCCCACCGGATAACTGAATCGGAAAATGATTTTCAAATCCTTCTAAACCGATTAATTGCAAGTAGTGTCTAGCAATATCGTCTCTCTCTTTTTGAGAAACACCCTTTAGCTTTAACCCAAAGGTAATATTGTCTTTCACTGATAACCATGGAAATAATGTGTACGATTGAAATACCATTCCGCGATCAGGTCCTGGACCATGGATTTCCTGCCCATCAAGGAGTACTTGGCCGGAAGTTGCTTCTTCTAACCCTGCAACAATCCTTAAAACGGTTGACTTCCCACAGCCCGAAGGTCCTAAAATCGTAACGAATTCCCCTTCCTCAATCGAAAAGGATGTTTTTTCCAATGCGGTCGTTTCACCTTTTTTTGTTTTAAAAACTTTTCCAACCTCTTTAATTTCTAATTTCGGGGTCCCAGTCATATTTAAAAGAGATTCTTTCTGGTTTGGTACAACTATTTTTTCCTTTTCTTTAACACTCAATTGAGGTGTTACCATTTAAAAACCATCCTTTCTCATCCAAGAAAACGAAGCCTTATATATGGCTTTAAAGAGAATGTCTGTAATCAGCCCGAGGATACCAATAATCAAGATTCCGACAATGATTTTATCTGGCTGCAGAAAACGAGAAGCCTGCATGATCATATATCCTAAACCGCTAGATGCACCAACAATTTCAGCAACCACTAAATAGGTCCAAGCCCAGCCGAACGTAATCCGGAGGGTATCAACAATTCCCGGTAAGGAAGCAGGGAGGATAACTTTGGTAAACACTTGTGCCTTCTTTGCCCCTAATGTATAGGAAACATCAACTAAATCATTTTGAACATTCTTGGTGACGTCCATAATCATCAACGTCAGCTGAAAAAACGTTCCAAGGAAAATAACACTCATTTTTTCTGTCTCACCAAGTCCAATCCAAAGAATCAGTAAGGGAATAAAAGCAGATGCCGGCATATAACGAATGAAACCAATGATTGGTTCAAAAGCACCCTCCATAATCCTTAGTGAGCCCATTAAGATCCCAAGCGGTATACCAATAATGGCTGCAGCAAGAAATCCAAACAGAACCCTGGTAAAACTGATCCCAATATCTGAAAGAATTTGACCATTTACAAACATATCCACCGCGGTAGATAATACGGCAGTAGGAGTCGGAAGGAATAATGGATTCACGAACTGTCCGTAACTAAGTACTGACCAAACTAATAGAAAAATAATAAATGTGATAAAGCCCGCGGAAGTATAAAATACTTTGGGTATTTCCTTATTAGGAGTAAACAATTTTGTGATCAATTTTTTCACCTTCTTATGTGTCTATTTTGTAAAAAAGCCTAACTGATGAGGTTAAATAAAACATCTCATAAGTCAGGCTGTTTAAAGTGAATCCTTAAACTAACTTAAACCTTATCATTATTGGAAACTCGGATTGATAATATCTTCTGCTTTTGGCTCGGTTTTAAGAAGTTTTTGATCCTTATAAAACGAAATCGCATTTTCTGTAGATTGATAGATGGAACCTTTAGCGCTTTCTGTCCCAAATAACTTTTCATTATCTTCTTTCGAGAAGAATTTCAAACCAGTAACCGTTCCTTCAAATTCTTTCACATCAATATTTAAACCTTTTGCCATAATTTCATTGGCTTCTTTTTCATGTTCTTTCCAATACGTCATGGCTTCGCCCATCGCCTTAACAAAAGCTTTCACATCTTTCGGACGGTTTTTGATTACATCTTCTTTAAAGCTGACCGTATCAACAATGATTCCAGATAAATCTTTAGTTGTTAATAAAACTTTACCGTTTGCTTCTGCTCCCTTTGATAACCAAGGCTCCCATGTAACAGCTGCATCCACTTTACCAGCGGCAAAAGCAGCACCGGCATCACCGGCAGACATTTGCACGACTTGTACATCTTTTTCAGTTAATCCGCCTTGTTTTAATGCTTGCAGTGCTAACATATGGCTAGTTGAACCTACCTCAAATGCTACTTGTTTGCCCTTTAAATCTTTTACACTATTAATTCCATTTTTTACGAGAATCCCGTCCCCGCCGTAAGAATCATCTAATAACCAAACTACTTGGACAGGAATTTCAGATGCTGCCAGGGACACTTGGACATCCAGTGCCGTTGCCATCCCATCAATTTTCCCACTGGCTAATGCTTGTTTACGTTCTCCTAATCCTTCTACAATGGAAAGGTCCACATCAATCCCATTCTTTTTGAAAAAGCCCTTTTCTTTTGCTAAAAATAACGGACCGTACCCTGTCCAGGTTGGCAGTGTCACTTTCAATGACTCAGACGACTTCCCATCCTTAGCAGTACTTGCTGCATCCTCTTTCCCACACGCTGCTAATGCAAATAGCAACATCAATGAACAAAAAACCAATAACCACTTTTTCACTCCAAATTCCCCCTTGTAATTAAATATATAGCTATTTAAATCTGTTTCTCTGTTAAACGAAATGAAGAATGAAGAACACCTGTTAACATTCTATTTCCAATTTCATCAGCTCGGCGAACAGCTTCAATCACCATTTCAGGTGAGACTTCAAATGGCATATTTGCCATATCCTCGATTGTAACAGTAATTTCCCCAAGCTTCTGCCACTGACTTTCTGTTAAATTTGTAATTCCCATTTGCTTTAAAGTAAATGGAAGTCCAACTTCCTGGTAATAACTTATTAACTTTTTAAGTTCGACCTCGCTGGTATTCTCCATACACAACTGTGCAAGGATCCCGAAGGCAACAATTTCCCCGTGATAGGTGTGATGTACTTCAGGGAAAATCGTTAACCCTGAATAAATCGCATGGGCTCCAGCTGTTCGGCAATCATCCCCGCCATATCCACTGACACTGCCACTGACTAAAATAATGGTATCAATCACATCTTCGAACTCTATTGTTACTATTTGGGTTTGAACAGATGTGACAGCATTTTTCCCGATTTGAAGCAGCGTTTGATAAACCTGACCTGCGATCGCAACAGCCGTTTGATTTAAAATGTTAGGCACCGCTTTTTTCACAGAGGATTTGGTCTCAAACCATTTAGCCAATGTATCGCCAATACCCGCGATTAAAAAGCGTACCGGTGCGTTCATGATGATTTCCGAATCAACTAAGACTAAATCAGGTGCCTTCGACTTTCGTTCGATCCCAATAAATTCACCATCATTGCTATATAGGATGGTAATAGGTGTTGCTGCTGCACAAGTTGCAGCGATAGTTGGGATGGCAATTAACGGTTTGTTAAGTTGATAGGCAACAGCTTTAACAGTATCAATGGCTTTGCCTCCACCTGTCGTAATAAGGACATCAATCTGTTCATCTTTTAGTACAGCTACTAATTGATCGATATTCGCTTGAGACGATTCTCCGCCATACCAAAGCGAATGTTTTAATAAAATCTCGTGTTCTGTCAAACTCTTTCTTAATGAATCTTCCACAAGTCCTCTACTAATTTGGCCTCCTATGAGAGCAGCTGCTTTTCCAAAGTTTTTTATGTACCTACCCGCTTCTTCTAGTAAACCTTTATTTCTAATATATTGAGCTGGTCCTACCGTTACTTTCATATTACACCTCAAATCCTTTGTAAATTGTTTAAAAATGAATAATATTCTTTAAATATAAATACTTGTCTATTTTATGTCAATATATTTTCTTAATATTCTATCATCAAGTAAAAATACAAACTTAACTATAAAAATACAAAAATGACGCTATTTAAAAATATCATCTTTCATTATTTCTGTATAAATATAATCAACCACCTTTCTTTTCGCCGTGGAATTTCTCCCGTTTGATATGGATTTCTATACATATGTGGCCGCTTCGTTTGTGTCTTACATCTAAAAATAATGCAAGTTTTGTGCCATTTTTAATCTATTCCGTGCTTTCTGATTTTTCTAAACACCGAAGGCTGACTTATCCCTAATGCTTTTGCCATGTCTATCGTCGTTTTGTATTGTTTCCTAGCCTTAAGTAACACTTGTTTTTCTACACTATCTAGAATCTCATTCAATGAACGATTATTGTCATCAACAGACGTCACATGAGGAAAAGATTTTCGAAAATGAGGCGGCAGGTTTTCGATTTCAATCAATTGTTTTGGAGAGGTAACTACCAATCTTTCAATTAAATTGATTAGTTCTCGGACATTTCCTTTCCATTCTTGTGTAAACAACAGATGCAGAACACCTTCATCAAGGCTTCGTTCACGATGATACTTTTTAGAAAAATACGTTAAGAAGTGTTCAATTAACGGGATGATATCGGTTGAGCGATTTCTTAATGGCGGAATGGTAATCGGTACAACATTTAAACGGAAGTAGAGGTCATGTCTAAAGATTTTTTCTTCCACGGCTTTCTCTAAGTCTCGATTTGTTGCGGCAAGAATACGGAAATCAACGGTTCGCAGCTTCGTTCCACCAACACGGTAAAATTGCTTTTCCTGAATGAATTTGAGGATTTTCACTTGATTGACTAACGATAACTCACCCACTTCATCTAAAAATAAGGTCCCGCCTCCTGCAAGCTCCGCTAGCCCGATCTTGCCTTTTGGATGGGCTCCCGTAAATGCTCCTGATTCATATCCGAAAAACTCTGCCTCAAACAGGGCTTCGGGTATGGCACCGCAGTTCACCTCGATAAAAGGGCCGTCTTTCCGAGAACTTTTTTTATGAATGAATTTCGCAATATGTGATTTGCCTACCCCTGTTTCACCCAGCAGCAACACATTGACATCAATTTCAGCCACTTGCAGAGCAAGCTGGAGTACTTTTTTCATTTCTGTACTCGTGGCAATCATTCCGTCAGAATCAAATTGGAGATTTCTTAGCATTTCCAGTTCACTTTTCACTCGTTCCATTTCGTCTTCGATGTCCGTTAAGTATTTTTTCATGTTAAGTAACTCGGTAACATCATGTGAATAACTGACGATTCTTACTAAATTATTGTTATGATCAAAAACAGGAATCCCAGTTACAAGTAACTTTTCTCCCTTATTAGTTGTTTGGACTAGAGTGACTTTCTTTTTTTCCTTAATAACCAACGGCGTCAAAATCGGTGTAAATACCCCTTCTTTTTCAAGTTCATAAACAGACCGGCCGACCATTTCATTGGACTTCATATTATAAATTCCTTCGGTAGCTTCACTTACTTTCAAAATAATCCCATCTGTGTCGGTGACTAAAATATCGTCTTGTAATGAATGTAGAATGGCTTCATTTTCATTCCAAACTTTTTTTTCATCACTCACATATTCCCCTCCTTCTTGAATTATTCAGACTCAATTATTATTCATTATTGAATAGAAAACAGGGTAAACTTCTTGATATTACAGTTATATCAGATAATTAATAAAATTTATACTTTTTTAAATAAATTATTCAATTTTGTATAATGAAAGACAATTTATTTCCGGGTCACGCCCTCAGCAATTTTACCTTTATGATAAAATATCAGTATGTGGAACGATGAGAATATCTAAATGAGGAGGATGAAGCGTGAAAAATAGAATTGCTTTATCGTGGAGTGGCGGGAAGGATTGTTGTATGGCGTTAGATACCCTAATATCACAGGGATTTGAAGTAGTATCCTTGGTTACAACAGTACCTAAAGAATTAGGGAGAACATTTGGTCATGGCGAGCGAACAGAATTGATTAAACTACAAGGTGAATCGCTAAACATACCTGTTCATTTTATCGAATGTACATACGAAAACTATACAAGTCAATTTGTAAACGCGATAGAACACTTGAAAAACCAATTAAATATCACGGGAATCGCCTACGGTGATCTATATTTAGACGAACATCGAAAATGGGGAGAAAAAGTAGCAGCCGCTGCAAATGTGGACTCATTGTACCCATTATGGATGAAAAAGGAAGAAGCCCTACAATCTTTAGGGAAATTTGTCCAATCGGGGTATGAAGCAATTGTGATTCGTGTACGGGAAGATGTCTTGGAAGACAAGTGGCTTGGTAGAATAGTAGATGAAACCTTTCTGCGAGATGTACAACAGACTACTATTTGTCCGATGGGAGAAGCGGGTGAATACCATACCTTCGTCTATGATGGGCAATTATTTTCAAAAAGAATTCAATTGGAACAAGGAGAATTAATCCAACTGGAAACCACAAAGAAACTAGAATTTAAGAGTTATAGTATTATTGAGCGTTAAGGCATTGAATTGGGTAAAATAACAAAGGGGGATGCCCCCCTTTGTTATGTCTTTAACTGATTTTCAGCTTTTGTAAATTAATTATTGTTCTGTATATTTTTTGAAGTTATCTAAAATCGCCTGCCAGCCTGCTTGTTGCATCTCAATTGGATTGGTCGTTTCCGCATCAAACGTTTCAATTACCTCAGTGTCGTTTCCTTGACCTTTAAAGGTAACAGATACTTTTCTTCCATCACCCATGGTATAAGAAATAACCTCATTTAATTTGACTTCGTCATATACTCCGCCAAAATCAAAACCAAAACTGCCATCTTTTGCTTCCATTCTTGTAAGGAATTTTCCACCAACCGTTAAATCATTTTCTGCAAATGGTGTATGCCAGTCTTCTGAAGCATTATTCCATTGGGTGATGTGTTTTGGCTCTGTCCAATGTTCCCATACTTTTTCTACCGGCGCATGAACAGTTGTCTGTACAGTGATCTTTTCAAAATTGCTTGTTGTCATTTGAATTTCCACCTTTCAACATATACTGAGTTTATTATGTAGATTGAATTCTTGCTGTCACAAACCTGTTAATATCTTATCAACTCTTCCTTGTAACCGCAATCACCAGTATTGATAAAGAAACACAAAAAACAATACAGCCAGGATGGGGTTTCCCGTCCTGGCTGTTTAAATGTTTAAGTGGTGCCTGACACCCTACTCAGAGGCTCTTGGACTGCTTTCAAATCCACCTTTTTTATGTGAACCATCACAGAACGGCTTTTTGTTGGAAAGGCCGCAACGGCATAGATACACTTTTGCCTTTTTTGGATATTCCTTGCCCTCAGAATCAAAGATCTGAAAATCACCACTTACCTGCAATGGTCCATTATCATTAATCTTAATTTGATTTTCCATTCTTATCACATCTCCTCAGTTTTTGATTAACGAATAAAATTCTGAACTCTTTTCGCCTACCCATCCACCATTCGACTAATTTTTGATAAACCTGTGATTTTCTCATTTGGGAAATAACCTACATGGGCCACGCCACACGTCATTCCTTTGACATGGGATTGAAGGGTTCATCCTCGATGATTAAACAAGGGGTGGGATGATTCACTTGCTCATTTTGTTGAATTCGAAAGGCGCAGCAGCCATCACCATTCTGTAGGCGTTGTTCTCGGTACACCTTGCATCCAAGCAACCGGGTAAGTACTGAAACAGTCACACTACACAAGATCGGACGCTCAAGAGCAACATTATGAAAGGGACAATTCCGTTCAATTAAGGAATAATCCTTACCCTTTTTGTCTATTTCCATATAAGAGTCATCTTTTACGTAAAAATCCTTAAGCACCTTTATTCTTTCGTTGATATTAAGCCCCAACAATTTCGGTTCCCATTCACGAACCCTTTCTTCAACCATCGCGGCAAGTAAATTTTTCAGAGCACTCATTCCTAGATGTTTGACCATCGTGTCAATTACTTCAATCGTTAAGTGATCATAATTCTTATCAAAGAGGTGTTCACCAGCAGAAGTTAATTGATATCGGATATGAGGCC
Organism: Neobacillus sp. KR4-4; assembly: GCF_042136325.1. Taxonomy (NCBI): domain Bacteria; kingdom Bacillati; phylum Bacillota; class Bacilli; order Caryophanales; family Bacillaceae; genus Neobacillus; species Neobacillus sp. KR4-4. Next base: position 143,910 of record NZ_JBHHJU010000011.1, on the reverse strand, counting down.
GGCCAATGCCATTTTGCTTTTCAGAAATCCTCACAATCCAGCCATCTCTTTCTAAATGGAGGAGATGCTGACGGACGGCCTCACCGGACATATCTAACAATGAGGCCAGTTCACTCATGGATGAAGCACCACTTGTTTTTATCGCACGGACGATTCTTCTTCTTGGCTCCGACAAATGTTCGGCTTGAAAACTCAGGTCTCTTCCCTCCCTGCTCTTTCTTAAATGTATATTCACCTGCCTTTCGAATAGTTCAAGTTTTTTATTGAAAAAATGGAAAAATTCCCATATAAAAAATCGAACACAAAAAGCCCAATACTTTGATTGAGCCTAATATTTTTTATTAATGATATAATTCCAAGGTATATTTAACTAAAAATAGTTTTTAAAATGTAAACACTCGGACAAACCATTTTACTATTTTAATATTCCACGTATCTCTGATAAACAAATAGCACCATAGCCCGCTAAGTCATCAAGCTCCTTATTATCGATGGCAGTGATTTTATGAAAATACGCATCTTCATTAAAAATGACTTCATAAGCTTGTTTTAATATATCTTTACCGGCGATAACAATATGAGAATCCTGTTTCAAGGATAGTGCTTTACTATTCTTAACTGCTTTTAATTCATCAGATAACACTGCTCCTAATAAAAAGTTTGCCTTTTCATTAATTGATAAATTTGTAAATTGATCCAAAATCCTGACCGAGAAACTAAGTCTGCTAAGACCGTATTGTTGATTATTTTTATAACCTTGAATAATCATTTCTCTATTTAGCTCTTTTGCGAAAGACTTTTCTAGCGCATTTGCGATTATTGTATGATTTGTAATTACAGATAGCAGCTCTCCTGCCAAAGATGTTAAACACCCTGTAATTTTATTATCCTCATTAATGGCAACATATTTAGAATGTGATCCAGGTAATACGATCACGGCAGGTCCTTTTATTTTTAATCGACTAATTAAAGCTACTGCTTCAACTTCTTCTCCTCGCATAATATCCATAGCTTCACAATTATCAATAGTTACTTCCGAAACATGGTTCTTAACTCCTGGGACAAACCAAATCTCTTTTTCAACTATGTCAGAAAGATAGTGAGGAATCATTCCGTCAGCAAGTTCTTTCACTCCAACTGGTGCATTTAGATGGGGGACCTCAAAAATGCCTACATTTGAAGTAATCATTCCTGTAGCAAGAATATTGGTCACATCATATAAATGTAAGTTGTTTTTCAATAACACTTCTTCAATCCCTGCTTTAATGCCAGCTTTAAGTCGGAGATTGTTACCATCTACTGCCGTATCACGAACACCTACTTCACGAAAACTCCTATAAACGGCTTTTTTATTTTGCCATAAACTGATTCTGGTATTAGTTGTCCCTGTATCAATGGTAATGGTATTCATGTTGATTCCAGACCCCCTATTAAATACGCCCGAACTTATTTAATAACTCCTCCACTGTTGCCCCTCTTAAAATTTCCTCACGGGTAGCAATTTCTTTATCTGCTTGTTCACGTGCAATTTTATATACTTTTTCTAAATCCTCGTATGGGACGACAGATACACCAATTTCATCTGCGACAATTAAATCGCCTGGGTTTACAATTACACCTCCACAAGATATAGGAACATTGATTTCAATAGGCTCTTTTCGGCCAGAGTAAGCAGTATGAGCAGCACGGGGACCCGAAACCTTTGCAGTGATTGGGAAGTCTAGGAATCTTGCTTCATCATTATCACGACAGCTTCCATCAATAACTGCACCAACAATCCCTGCATTTCTTGCTAAACCTGACATTAAACCACCCCAGATGGAGGTTTCCGTTTCACCAAAGGCATCAATAACAATCACGTCCCCTGGTTTTGCTATCTCAAATACGCCTAAGCAATCGACAATATCACCCGCAGTCAATTTCACCGTAATGGCTGGACCGATTATTTTTTTGTCTGCACCCTTAGGTTTCATGTCATGACGCATAACATTACTACGTTCCATCGCATCGCCAATTACACATGAAAGGGAAAAGATATTATACATTTCACGAAATGGTGCAATTAAATTTTCATCAATAGCGGGTCTGGGTTTTACAATATTTTTCATGCTTCATTCCTCCGAATACTGTTTTATATTTAAAGTAAATTGTTCAGCAATACTTGTGATTAATTGATAGTTTTTATTATTAATAGCTTTCTTATTTACTAAACTAGTGGCTACCCCTACACCACGGACACCTAATTCCAAATACTCTTTTACATTATCAGGAGTGATGCCACCCACTGAGAGAAAAGGAATATGCTCAAGAGGTGCAAGTAACGCTTTAATGTAACTTTTACCCAACTCACCCGCTGGGAACAGTTTGACAAAGTCAGCGCCTAAATTATAAGCAAGAACAGCTTCTGTAGGTGTTAATGCACCTGGTATTGATACTACATTTAATTCATTGGCCTTTTTAATAACAAGTTCATCGACATTTGGCGAGATAATAAATTGTGCACCTGCTTCTACAGCAGCCATTACCTCTCTCTCAGTTAAAACAGTTCCAGCACCAACAGAAACTTGGTCACCAAAACTGTCAACAATTTTCTTTATTTTATTTATTGTATTTCCAATACAATTGTCTTGATTATGATCAAAAGTAACCTCTACTAGTTGAATGCCGCCATTTATCATTGCCTGGACGGTTTCAAGCAGATTATTTTCTTCAATTCCACGCATAATTGCGATAATTTTATGTGTATGTATTAATCTAGTAGTCTCAGTTTTTCCCATTAAAAGCCACTTCTTTCTAGTTTTACTTTCCACCATTAATTATTACTATTCTCACAATCAGAAAGTGGAAGCCAAGGATTTATATCGAAATAAGAATTTTCACACAGTCACCATTTTTAGCAATCATTTCGAATGCATGATCCACTTTTTCCAAGGATAATTCTTGTGTTATGATTCTTTCAAAATCAACATCCTGCTTGAGAACTGAAATGGCAATTTCATAATCTTTTTTGGTATAGACCCGAGTGCCTTTAAGCGAAATTTCCTTAAACGTTATATTTTGCAAATCCAATTCTGCAGGATATTTATATGTTCCAACGAGGACAATTTGTCCCCTTATTTTAGTTGCATTGACCAACTGTTCAGCTACTTTTGGATGTGCGGCACAGTCAAAAACGATATCATTAGAAGGTCCATTGATTGAATCTTCAGATACTTTAAATCCTAATTCTTCTGCTAGTTTTTTTCGAAAGGGATTGACTTCAACAATTGAAATGTTATTTGAACCAAAAAGCCTCAATACAATAGCTACAAAAAGACCAATTGGACCTGCACCAAACACAGTTGCAGAATCTCCTGGTTTAAATGATGATTCTCTCACTGCATGAACAGCTACTGCTAGAGGTTCAACAAGTGCACCTTTCTTTAGCGACATTCCATTTGGTAGAGGGTATACATCATCAGCAGGAACGCGAACATACTCAGACATCCCACCTGCTTCATCTATTCCAAGAAGTCTCAATGATTCATATACATGTGAATGTCCTAGTTTACATGATTCGCATTCCCCACAACTCAACAAAGGTAATGCGGTTACAAATGTACCTGGAAGAAGTGTCGGATGTTCGACCACTTCTCCCGAAAATTCATGACCCACAACTAATGATGTTTGGGCTCGTGGATGACTGCCAGCATAAATATTCATATCCGTACCACAAATACCACAGTAGTTAACTTTTATCAATGACCATCCTGGTTCAACATTCGGCCTAGGAACATGATGCATTGAAATCTTTTTTGGGCCTTCAAATACCGCTGCCTTCATCAGGTCCATTTGTCTTCCCCCCTTAACCTCAAAGAAAGTCGGATAAGATATCTTCTCTAACTTCATCAATATGCTGTTCCATTAATCTCTTTGCATCATCTACTCTGCGGTCATAAATTGCCTGGACAATTTCACGATGCATAGCATTTGCTCGAAAAGGTCGTTCATGATTGATCGTCATTATAATTCCAAACCATCTCACTTGAACTTCTAAAGAGTTCATAATTTCAATCAAACGACTGTTATCTGATTGGTAAATAATCTTCTGATGAAAATGTCGATCTGATAGGAAAAAGGGTTCTACATTTCCTTTTTTCAACTCTGACTCTACCTGGTCGGCTTCATCAAAAAGTGCTTGGCATTGCTCTTTGGTAATCGTTTTTGCTGCATTGGCAATCGCAAGAGTTTCCAACGACTTGCGCACATCATACACTTCTTTAATGTCCTTTGGTGTTGGAATACCGACATACGTACCCGAGCGGGGCTTAACTTCTACCAACTTGTCATGTTGCAAACGGTTCAAAGCATCTCGCAATGGAGTCCGACTAATGCCAAGTTCCACCATAATCTGATCATATTCTATTTTTGATCCCGGTTTTAAAACATTATTAATAATTTTCTCGCGCAAATGCACGTAAACTCTCTCATTTAAATTCAAATTATCAAATAATAATTTCTCTTCCATAATTTATCCCTCAATGTCTTTGATTGGTTGAACGTTGAAGCGATAGGGATAATCATCGAATCCTACCACTCTAATATTTGTAGCAGAAGAAACATGCTCAGTTCTTAAGCTCCCAACTTCCTATTATAACCTTAGATCAGCATTTTTCATCTCTTTTTTAGATAGCCAAAGCTTCTTAATAATTGGAGTAAACAAGGTGATAACGGATAGTAACAACAAAACAAGTGTAATTGGACGAGTGTAGAAAATGTCATAGCTGCCATTTGAAAGCGTCAAGGCACGTCTGAATTGGCTTTCTGCCATCGGACCTAGAATAATTGCCAGGACAATCGGAGAGGCCGGGAAATCATATTTCTGCATATAATAGCCAATAACACCTGCAACTAACATAATAATGACATCAAACAAATTATTATTAATCGCATATGAACCAACAACACATAACATGAGAATTACTGGAGTTAAAATTGCTTTAGGAATTTCAGTCACTTTAGCAAAATATCGCGCGGCAAACAAACCAATTATAAGCATGGCCACATAACACAGAATCATTCCACTAAATAACGTATAAACAAGATCTCCGCTATCCTTAAACAAAAGTGGACCTGGCTGAAGTCCTTGAACCATAAGAGCACCGAGCATAACAGCTGTTACCGAATCTCCTGGAATCCCAAGTGTCAATAACGGTACAAGCGCACCACCGGTACATGCATTGGCACCTGACTCACATGCGGCTACTGCCTCAATGCTACCTTTTCCGAATTCATCTTTATTTTTACTAAAACGTTTTGCTTCATTATATGAAACAAACGAAGCAATATCAGCACCAGCCCCAGGAACTATCCCAATAAATGTTCCCATTCCCGTAGAACGTAAAATTGTAGGTAAAATTTTTCTTACATCTTTTCTGGTTATACCAAAGTTTTGTATTTTCGTTTTAACATTTTCTTTAATGTTCATCTCTTCTAATGACTTAAAAGCCTCTGAAGCAGCAAATAAACCAATCATAATCGGAATAAAAGGGATTCCACTCATTAATTCAGTTATTCCGCCAGTAAATCGTGGGAAACCTTGCATAGGATCCAGACCTACAGTTGCAATAAGGAGGCCGGCAGTCCCTGAAATTAGCCCCTTAACTAAAGATACACCAGATATGCTTGCAATAATACTAATTCCAAACATCGCTAAGGCAAAGGATTCAGGGGCACTAAACTTCAAAGCAAAATTGGCAAGAATTGGCGCAAGAAACATTAGAATAAACACGCTGATTGTACCACCCGTAAATGACGAAACAGTTGCTACAGTCAATGCCTTTCCTGCCATTCCTCTTTGTGTTAAGGCATAACCGTCAATAGCAGTTGCAGCGGCAGCTGGTGTTCCAGGAGTACGCAGTAATATAGCGGTAATCGATCCACCATATATACCTCCAAAATAAACACCCGATAATAAGAGCAATGCTGGCGCTGGTTCCATTCCAAAGGTCATTGGCAATAGCAATGCCACACCCATAGTTGCTGTAAGCCCAGGTAACGCACCTACAATGATTCCTACTACAACCCCAAGTATTGAAATCAATAGAATTGATGGCTGCGAAAAAATACTCATAAACCCTTGTCCTATTAATTCTGTCATACAAACCACCTCCGAACTGTAATTTTATCCGAAGAAAATTCCCACTGGTAATGGAACCTTCAATAAATTCACAAAACAAACATACATGATTCCTGTAATGAATAAGGACCATAAAACAAGGCTAAATTTTTTTCGATATTGATAATACCACATCATTCCAGCTAGAAATAATGGTGTAGCTATTAAATAGCCGATGTAGTTTAATAGCAAGAAGTAAATGAATGTATACACCATTGCAAGAACAGCCTTTTTCCAATCTTTTTTTTCAGCGGCTTCGCTACCTTTTTTCATTGCAGTAAAAATTAGTATTACGGATAATAAGATTAAAATAATCGAGAGAATAGCAGGAAAAAAACCCGCTCCAACATCATGACCTTGGGCTTTTGGGAAGCTGGTACTTGTAAAAATAATTAATCCAGCAAGTAATATAAGGACTCCTGCAATCGATATGTCAATACGCTTGGCCATACTTTCACCTCTTTATTAACAGTTACAAGGAGGCTTAGCCCCCTTGTAACCATTCAAATGTTATTGCTTTAGGTTTAGCTTCTCAATCAACTCTTTAAAACGTGAAGAATCATCCTTAATTAAAGCAGCAAAAGCGGAATCATCTTGATATTTAAGTCCTAAATTCATTTTTGCAAGTACATCTTTAAATGCTTGCTCCTCAACAGCCTTGCTTGTTGCTTCTTTCAAAGTATCTACTACTTCTTGAGGAGTATCTTTTGGAACTGCGATCCCTCTCCACGTACCAATCGATAGGTCAATATTTTTTTCTTTTAAGGTTGGGACATCTTTGTACGATTCCAGAGGTTCATCAGCCATGACCCCTAACATACGCAATTTGCCAGCCTTAACTTGAGCACTAACTTCTGCAGGACTAACTGTAACCGCTTCCACGTGACCGCCTAATAAAGCTGTTACTGCTGGTGCGGCTCCATCATATGGAATGTGGCTGAATTTCACACCAGTTTTTTCACCTAAAGCTGCAGCTGCTAAGTGCCAGATGGAACCGCTTCCGGCATTCCCCACACGGACTTTTTCTGGATTAGCTTTTGCATAGTCAAGAAATTCTTCAAGTGTCTTCCATTTCGAATCAGCCCGAACAGTCACGGCTGATGGGTCAGCATTTAATTGTGCGACAGGTTTTAAATCATCTGTTTTAAATGATGCTAATCCCAAATTTGGCAGAATCGCATATTCAACGGTAACCAATGTGGCCTTATAACCATCCGGTTTTGCATTGACACCATCAGCCATTCCAATCGCTCCACCGCCGCCTGTCTTATTAACAACACCCATCGGCTCCGGAAGATGTTTTTTTGCCACATCCGCAAATGCTCGAGCTACCGCATCCGTACCTCCACCTGCTGCAAACGGAACAATGAGTTCAATTTGCTTTTTTGGATAATCACTCTTATTCGAAGCTGTACTTGCCGATCCACCATTACTGCAACCTATTAAACTAACAGACATTACTGAGGCAAGTATTAACCCTATCAATTTATTCTTCCGTTTCATGAGAGCCCTCCATAGAATAATTTTGATAAATTTGCGGATGAAACCTAATATTTTAAGTTTTCAATTGGAATATTATGTTGTTCACAATAATTAAAATAGAGGTTCATCTTACTAAATAAATCATCCTGATGGATGACCTTATCGTTGTCATCTAAATATTGAATGATGCCTTCAAGGATAAATAATGTAATCATTTCCTCTTCTCCGTCAACAACAAGGGTATGTATATCTCCTGGCGGCTCATATACAAATGTACCTGGCTTTGCAACCCAATCCCTTTCCAAATATCTCCACTGGCCTTGAAGTGTATATGCCATGACCTTTCCACCAGAATGGCGATGTCTGTTAACTGCTCCACCCGGCTTTACTTTTAATAGGTTAATCCAGCTTCCTGTGGTTAAATCAAAGCGAACTGGTTTGAACCATACTCTGTCGGATTGTGGAATCCATGGGATGTTGTCAAGGTTAATCGCCTGGTCGTCTAATTGAAATTGCTCCGTAAATTTATTCAAATCTGTAATCATTTTGCTTCCTCCTTATAAATGTCTCTATTAAACTAGCTCTTTTTGTGTAACTGGTGGAAATAGGCATGGATCTCCTGCAAGTAGTCCCCCATCAACCGGTAAAACAGCACCTGTTACAAAACTTGATTCCTGTGAAACTAAGAAATTAACGACTGATGCTACCTCATCAGGGGTTCCAAATCTTCTTTGTGGAGTCCTTGATAGAATTCTCTCTCTAAAACTTGGATCTTGTGTGGCTCCAACCGCTAATGGTGTTTCAATATATCCCGGGCTAACGGCATTAACTCGAATATTGTATTGTGCCCATTCGACGGCAAGGCATTTTGTTACCTGTACAATTCCACCTTTGGATGCTGCATAGGATAAAAGATTGGTACTGCCGTAATGGGCAAGCATGGATGCAAAGTTCACGATGGCACCGCTTCCATTTCGCTCCATATATGGCTGAACAGCTTGGCACATATACACGCTTCCTTGTAGGTTAATACGTAAAATCGTATCTAGTTCATTCGCATCAACTAATGCTGCCGGTGAACGCCTTATGATTCCAGCACAATTGATCAGGATACTTACGAATCCAAATTTGTCATTAATCTTCTTTACTACTTCTTTAGTTTCACTTTGATTTGTCACATCTGCCTTAAAGAAAGCGACATTTTTCCCTTGACTGACTAGATATTGTTCTTGTTCCTCCCCTTTTTCGACTGATATGTCAATAATTGCTACTGCTATTCCTTTATTGGCAAGCTGGTTTACAACTGCAAGGCCAAGGCCTGAGGCACCTCCTGTAACTATTGCCACATCTGAATTATTCATTTTTCCACCTCCTGTTTGTATTTAATATCTAATGCATCAGATATTAGTTATATTTACATTGTAGAAACAGTGTTAACTAATGTCAATGATATTTTTATAATTTTCTTATTTCTCTAAATTTAATTATTTCATAATAATATCCCTTTACAACTCTTTGAAATACGCGCAAAAAAAATCCCTAGAAATAGGGATTCACTAGAAAACAATCGTTTTATTTTGATGAACGATAATGCGGTTTTCGATATGCCATTTCACAGCACGTGCTAAAACACTTCTTTCAATTCTTCGGCCAATCTTTTTAAGGCTGTCAACATTATCCTGGTGATCGACCCGGCTGATATCCTGCTCGATAATAGGACCTTCATCCAGGTCATTGGTCACATAATGAGATGTGGCGCCAATCAATTTCACACCGCGGCCAAATGCTCGTTCATATGGTCTTGCACCAACAAAGGCAGGTAAAAAGGAATGATGAATATTAATGATTTTGTTTGGATTTTCTTTAACAAATGTTGGAGATAAGATTTGCATATAGCGGGCCAACACCACGAAATCAATCTCATACTCTTTTAGAAGTTTAAGTTGGGTGGCTTCGGCTTGTCCACGGATATCTTTATTGGCTGGAACATAATAAAACGGGATGTTCAGCCCTTCAACAACCTCTCTTGCCGTTTCATGATTACTGATCACAAGGGCAATATCAGCCATTAAATCACCGCTTTGCCATTCCCATAAAAGTTCAAGTAAACAATGAAGTTCTTTCGATACAAAGATTGCCGCTTTTTTCACATGATAAACATGCGTAAGGTTCCATTCCATGGATAACTCCTTGCCAATTTCAGCAAACTTCCGCTCCATGTCTTTCGCCTTTTCCTTTAAACCCGGGCATTCAAATTCAATTCGGATGAAAAAAGTACCGCCCTCTGGATTGGTGGAATACTGGCTGGATTCAATAATGTTTGCATTATAAGAGAAAAGAAATTTAGAAATCGCTGCAACAATTCCGGGCTGGTCAGGGCAGCTAACTAATAGACATCCCCGGTTCTTATTCTTTTCTTGAAATAATTCAATCTGATCTTTTATATAGGCATTCATGTCCACAAAACCTCTCTAATATTGTTTTACACATTATACATTAGATGGTCGAATTAGTTAATCATTATTTTGAAAATTCATATCAATCAATAATTTCCTGATTATAACATATTAACGGACAATGAGCCCCTTCCTGTTGTTGCAGCAGCGCCAACTTTATTTGCAAATTGAACATACTCTTTTAACAGAGATAGCTTGGCCGGCAAACCTTTTTCATGAAAGGAATACAATAAGGCTGACATAAATGCATCACCTGCACCAGTTGTATCAATAGCTTCCACGATCGGTGCAGGTACAAAAACTTTGTTTCCCTTAAAAATTGCACATGCCCCCTTGCTTCCCATCGTGATAAACAGATAGGGAATCTGCCATTTAGCTAATTGATCGATTCCAGCATCTAATGAATCCTTTTCGGTTAAAAAATACAACTCATCTTCAGCAAGCTTCACGATATGAGCAAATTTAAGGAAGGATGAAACGGTTTGGCGGCAATACTCCTCGCTTTCCCAACGCTTGAGACGAAGGTTGGCGTCAAAGGCGATGATGTTGCCAGCGTCCTTAGCATATTTCAGTGCCCTTTCAGTTGTCTTCCGGGCTTTTTCATGAAAAAGTGTTCCAGATCCAAAATAAAAAATCTTTGCCCTTTCAAAAACTTCCTTTTGCAATTCATCTTCAAATAATACCTCATCAGGAGTAAGATTCACGTACGAATGAAAATAGCGCTCACCGTTTTCATTTATATGGACATATACACCACAAATGCTCTTATTCGAAGTGCGTACAGAAAATGAAGAATCAATTTGCTCGTTCATAAATTCTTGTTCCACAAATTGACTAACTTCATCGGTCCCTAGTTTACATAAGTAATAAGCAGGAATACCAAGTCTCTTCGTCCCCACTGCCACATTTACGGTGGCTCCGCCCAACAGCTGCTGGTATATGGTATTTGTTTGATCCATTGAACTAAAGTCTACAAATGCTTCCCCTAGTGAAATAACTCCTGTTTGCACCAAGATGGTCCTCCTCCAATGATGTATCTATGATGATTATATGAAAAAACCTCCTCAATTGAAAATGGTTGAGGAGGATCAGTTACGATATTAAACTAGTTTATGTGCATACCACTTTTTCCCTTTAAACCGAAAGCCAAAGATGAGTCCGCGTGTTCCCCATTCTACAATCATCGCGACCCACACACCGACAATCCCAAAGCCTAAAGTAATTCCTAAAACATATCCCAAGATAACCCGCAGCAACCACATCGAGAGCAATGAAGCAATCGAAGTAAAATTGGAATCCCCTGCTGCCCGTAGTGCTGATGGCATAATAAAACTTGGTGACCACAGGATTGGCTGTGCAATGGCCGCTATTAATACTAGTGTAAAAATCGTAGGAATAATTTCTTCCGGTGGATTGAACATTTTTATCAACAACGGAAACAATGGCAATAGCAAGAAATCCGCGATAATAAAAATAATCGAAGAAAGACCAATTAACGAGAAGATAAATTTCCTCGCGTCTGCAATATTCCTACGCCCAATACATTGCCCTACGATAGTGACGATGGCGATTCCGATTGAATTAGGTCCGATTTGATAGACCATCATTAACACATTGGCAATCGCAAAAACGGTAAGTGAAAGAGTACCTAACTGGACAATAAACGTTTGCGTTAGCAGCTTTCCACCATTGAAAAAGATTTGTTCTGCGGCAAAAGGCAGCCCGATAAACATGACCTTTTTTAAAATAGAAAGGTCAATTCTAACCGCATTTTTTATCTTGAAACGGATCGTCTCATTGTATTTTAAGACATAAACCAAGGCAGCGGCCATTCCTAAAAATCTCGCCAAAAGCGTGGAAATCACTAGACCCTCCACACCCATGTGAAAGATTGTAATCAGTAGTAGATTTAGAATCGTATTGGTTAAATTCATTACTAGCGATAAAATCAAACAGGGTTTCGTCTCCCCCACACCTCTTAACGCGCCAGTCACCGCTTGAAAGATCGCGATGAATGGATAAGAAAGACAGCTGCCGATAAGATAAATTCGAGCATTTTGAAATACATCCGCTTCCGCTTTACCAAATAATAGGTTTAAGGTTGCCGTATGAAAAATGATAACTAAAGTACTGATTAGGACTGAAAATAGGGTTACGGCAGTGATCGCTTGTGTCGCCGTTTTGGACACCATCTCCCCATTCCCGCTCCCTTTATATTGGGCTACAATCACGGTCCCTCCTGTTGCGACCGCTATAAAGACATTGGCTAGGAAAATATTCAATGAATCTACCATACTCACGGCACTAACCGCTGCCACTCCAGCAGAACTAATCATCGCTGTGTTTAATAAACTCATGATAATTAAAAAGGCCTGGTCTACGAATATGGGCAGGATAATCGCAAATATTTTCTTGTAACCTATCGACTCACCAGAAAAATACTTATCTAACAAAGGAACCGCTCTGTGCCTAATATTCAGTTCTAATTTATTCATTACGCAACACTTCTTTAATGGGATTTTTGGAAACGTACCGACCGTATTTTAATACGGCTTATTATACCACGATTTGGAAGTGAGTAAAGGTTTTTATCTTCTGTCAGAAATGTCCATTTATCGTTGTGTACGCAGTTCGACACGACGAATTTTTCCCGAATCCGTTTTCGGTAGTGCGTCGATATACTCAATCACCCTTGGATATTTATAAGGAGCCGTTAATTTCTTTACAAATCCCTGTAACTCCTTTGTTAACTCCACTGTTCCAAGAATGCCATCTTTCAACACAACAAATGCCTTAACAACGTTTCCTCTGATTGGGTCCGGTAAAGCGACTACCGCACATTCCTTAACCGATTTATGTTTCATTAATGCATCTTCTACTTCAAATGGTCCAATCGTATATCCAGAGCTGATAATGACATCGTCTTTTCGTCCTTGGAACCAATAATAATTATCCTCGTCTTTCAATGCACGGTCACCGGTTAGAAAATATTGACCTTGATAAGATGAAGCCGTGGTTACCGGATTTTTATAATACTGTTTAAATAAAGCCGGAAAATCGCTTCGAATGGCAATCGTTCCGACTTGGTTGATTGGTGCCGGATGGCCGTTTTCATCAACGACAGCAATAAATTCATCTAACAACGGCTGTCCCATGGAACCTAATTTTTTCTCATTAACATTTAAGTTTGCTATCAATAATGTACTTTCTGTCTGTCCGTAGCCATCGCGTATCAGGATCTTGAATTGTTCTTTAAACACATCGATGACTTCACGATTTAGCGCCTCCCCTGCAGATACAGCCGTATGCAAATGGGATAGATCGAAGTTGGAAAGATCATCTAATTTAGCCATCATCCGGTATTCGGTAGGTGTACAGCATAAAACATTTACCTGTTGATCTTGAAGAAGACGTAAATATTTGTGCGGATTGAACCTTCCATGATAGATAAACCCTGTGGCTCCTGAACCAAGAATCGATAAGAACGGACTCCAAACCCATTTTTGCCACCCTGGGGAAGCTGTAGCCCAAACCAGATCGTCTGCACTAATATTCAGCCATCTGGATGCCGCAATTCTTAAATGAGCATAACCCCATCCATGGCTGTGAACAACTCCTTTTGGTTGACCAGTTGTCCCAGATGTATAAGCTAAAAAGGCAAAATCGCCACTCAGGGTATCGACATCGTTGAAAATTTCTGATTCCTCAGCTGCTAAATCTTCTAAGGAAAGCCAATTTGGAACTTCCTGACCAAAAGCAATCTTATATTGTAAAAAAGGAGTATCCTCTTTAATATTTTCAAATTCTTCAATTAACTCAGAATAAGAAATGACAGCTTTCGCTTCCGAATGATTTAAGCGATACAGTAAATCCTTTGCTCGTAAAAGTTCTGAAGAAGGGCTAATGACTAATCCTGCTTTTAAACAGGCTAAATAAATAACATAGGATTCAATGAGGCGAGTGCTCATGACAACAACCCTGTCACCCTTCTCTAGTCCTAATTTCGTTAATCCATTTGCTAATTTATTAGCTTTTGTGATTAACTGAGCATAAGAAATCGTTTTCGTTTCTCCTAGTTCATTTTGCCATCGTAAAGCGATTTTTTCGGAGTAATGTTTAGAAATTTCACTTGCTAAATTGAAGTGTTCTGGTGCAATAAATGATTTCATATCCACAATTGTCAATCTCCATTCTTGGTAGTTTAAATTTGGGTTTCCCATTGTAATTTCGTTTGATCTTCCTGGTTAGTACCTGGTTATAACACTAGATATTGAGTAATATTCACTCTTATAATCATATCATTTTCTAAAACTATGTAAATTATTTCGCCTCGGTTAATACTAAGGCCTATTATCTAGTCTTAACCAAACTCCAAAAAACCAACTATAAGAAATAGTTGGCTTCGTAGGATCACTTATTCAAATAAAGGACTTACTGCTTTTTCATTATGAATCCGGTCGATTGCTTCAACAAGAAGAGGCGCAACAGAAATCGTTTTAATTTTACTACTGATTTTATCTTCCGACAATTCAATAGTATTTGTCACGACTAATTCCTTAATTGGTGACGATTCAATTTTTTCAATCGCTCGGTCTGTAAAAACAGGATGCGTACAGCCGGCATAAATTGCTTTTGCCCCATTTTCTTCTAGAGCTTTAGCTGCTAAAGAAATGGTTGCACCGGTATCAATCATATCATCAATAATTATGGCATTTTTGCCCTCGACATTACCAATAACATTTATGGTTTGGGGACCATTTTCTTCAAATCTTCTTTTATCGATTAGGGCAAGTGGAACGTGTAATAGGTTGGCCACTTTTCTTGCCCGGCCAATACTGCCATTATGTGGTGCGACAATAACAATATCTTCTAAACCTTGTTCCTTAAAATACTGTCCAAGGATTGGAACACCATAGAGATGTTCTACGGGGATATCAAAGAAACCTTGAATTTGTGATGTATGGAGGTCCATTGTAAGAATTCGACTTGCTCCAGTCGTTTCTAAAAGGTTCGCTACTAGTTTCGCTGTAATCGGCTCCCGTGAACGTGCCTTTCTGTCTTGCCGTCCATATCCATAGTATGGAATGACCACATTAATAATACTAGCTGAAGCTCTTTTTAGAGCATCAATCATGATGAGGAGCTCCAAAATATTATCATTGACAGGGTAAGATGTAGATTGTACAACATAGACCTCACTGCCACGAACACTTTCTTCAATATGAATCTGAATCTCTCCATCACTGAAATGTGACACAGAACTGTTTCCTAAATCGCATCCTAAGAGCTCTGCCATCTCTGTTGCTAGCTTTTGATTGGAATTCAATGAGAACAATTTAAATCGTTTATTTTGTTGATATGTCACCTTAGATCCTCCACACGTTTGAATTTCTAATTTTACTAATTATCGATCCATCTTATTTTACTATATTAATCAACATAGTGGTAGGAAATACACCAAAGAGGTAACTTTTAATCGGAAATCCTTGTGTTTTTCTACGTCACCCGTTTGAGTTAGTTAATTTTGTCATTATATTAGCTGTTGTCATAATGGTTGCAAATTCATGATGCAAAGTGGCAAGTTCGAATGTTTGTACATCCTCGGCAGAGCGCTTTATTCCTTTATGGTCTATAAGTTCAAATGCAGCGATCGCATCCTCGATTAAATATGTATCGAAACCCAAATTTCCACTCATCCGAGTGGTGGTGGATACGCAATGTTGGGTCGACAGGCCTGTGATTATTACCGATTTAATTTGCTGATCACGTAAATAAGTTTCTAATTCCGTACCGATAAAAGCACTATTTACATTTTTTTGAAAGACCTTTTCATTTGCTTTAGGCCGAATTATCTCCTTAAATTTTGGCCCGTTTGTATTTTTATAATAGAGCGGTGAATGAGGCAAAAGGGATAAATGTTGAGAATAGATAACCGGCCATTTCCGTCTGCGCCATTCGGTAAGCAATTGTAATATATTTTCCTCCGCCTCGAGATTGTTCCGCTTCCCCCAGTACGGATCATCAAACCCATCTTGAACGTCTAAAACCAAAAGTGCTGGTGGATTTACAAAAAGATTCATTCTGTATTTCTCCTAACTTACGTTTTCCAGTATCTTGAAATGATTAGGTTAATTTTTTGTAAAAAGAATAAATCGTATTCACGGAACATCCCAAAAGCGCGCGAAAGATTTCACGCACTCATTCATATCTGCAATATTTCGGGGACTATTATTGATTACTCATAGATTCATTAGTAGATAGTAACTGTTTTGCCCCTGTAACTACATCATGGATAACTTTGCTTGCAGGAATTTCGTATTGTAAAAGTCTTGTCGCCTGTCCTGCCCATAGTGCTATATAGTCCGGATTATTTAGAAGGGCACCCTGTCTACGGATATCATTCGCCATAGTATTTTGTGTTGGGAAATCGGCTGGAGAAATCTTGGCATCATCGTAAGCTTGAATAAAAGCATTTTTAATTCCCCTTGCCGGACGACCAGAAAAGACTTTCGTAATCACTGTACTTTCCTCCGTGCTATTGATAAGTGCCTCTTTATACACACGGTGCGCACCTGACTCAATCGTTGTTAGGAAAGCGGTTCCCATTTGAACTCCCTGTGCACCCAAAGCTAAGGCAGCCACCAAACCGCGGCTATCCATAATGCCACCAGCAGCGACAACAGGCACTGAAACTGCATCAACGATCTGTGGGACTAGCGAAAAAGTTCCGACTGTTGCACCATGAGTGTTTTTTTCAATTTCAAATGTTCCTCGATGACCTCCGGCGTCACTCCCCTGGGCAATGATAATATCTGCTCCATTTTCCTCAGCGAGCAGCGCTTCTTGAACGGTTGTTACCATGGTAGTGATAGTGATATTTTGTTGCTTGACGATTGCCATTTTATCTTCCGGAAGGACCCCGAATGCTGTGGAAATGACAGGAACTTTTTCTTCTATTAATACAGCAAATTGTTCGTCAAAAAAGTTATTTGTTTTCACTTGGTGGTTTGCCGGCTCCATACCTAACTCTTTCCTTATTTTATTAAGGACTTTCTGTGACTCTTCCACACCTTCATAATGATCGGTCAGATTTGTACAAAACAAATTAACGGCAAATGGCTTGGTTGTCCGTTTCTTAATTTCTTTAATGGCCATTCTAATTTCTTCTGGTTTCATATAGGCTGCGCCCAACGTCCCTAAGGCCCCAGCGTTCGATACATTAGCAACAAGATCCACGGTCGTAGGCCCTCCCGCCATTCCAGCTTGAATAATCGGATAATCTATATCTAGAATTGCACATAGTTTTGTGTTTAATTTCATAGAAATCCTCTTTTCTTCTATTAATATTGGTTTGCATTTCATTCATGGACACTTTTTTCCTCTATTAATATTAAAACACAATTAGAGAAAAAGTGTCAGGCACCACTTTTGAATTCCGTAGACTCACCATCATAGAACGTAGGCAATCAGAACGATTCGTTACCTTTTCCTTTAAATTATGGGGTTGACGGGCACGATTAATGATTTATCGTTACCGTTTCATTAAAAAAATGAGGACGGCGGGCACGATTAGTGGTTATTCGTTACTATTTCCTTTAAAAAATGAGGACATTGGTAAAGATTCGTGGTTCTTCGGTACCTTTTTCTTCAAAAGTTGGTTAGAAACATTGTCCATGAATAAGTAGGCATAAAAAAAAAGCGAGTACCAGAGCTGCTGACAATGTTTATCAGCAGCCCTGCCCCACTTCTTCCTTTAAATTTGTAAAAATCGAAAACAACTATATAAATGTTATGCGAAACGATAGTAAATTAATAAAAAAGTTGCTAGTACAAAAATGAAGTTTAAAAACACAAAGATAAATTGATCTGTTTTCGTTTTATGCATTTTTATTGGCGGGTTATAGAATGATACACCTTCAATAATAAAGATTATCAACACAATGTGTATCATAAAATGTCCAATGACTTCTGTCATTCCAAAGAGCATGGTGGTGGAGATGAAAATAGCTGTAACCACAAAACCTAATACACGATTTAAAACTCCGACCACTAATAAATAACCGACGACAAATTCAATAAATGCTGCCATAACAACAAACAAACTCGGTTCAAAGCCAAATGTTGGAACATGGTGGTTTGCGACAATATCTAAAGCCATACTTGGATAGACCCATTTTTCAACCGCTACCCAGCTAAGCGATAATCCTGTCCCTAAATACAGAAATGGGAATCCGGCTTGCTCTAGTTTTGTATTTCCTACCAACAATACACCAATAATGGCTACGTAAAATCCGTAATCTAACATATAGAAAACACCATGATGGATGGTTACATAAATAAATAATCCTAATAATATCGAAGCACCAATTTTTGTAGAAATATGATGAGGTATCAATAAGAAACCGATTGTCACCCATGCTAATACTGTAATAATTGTACTATTAACATGAAACTCTGGAGCAAATAGAGTTCCATTCACCATTTGTATTATCAGCGAAACGGCGGTTCCATATTTTAATAAATACCTAGAATACTTTCTTAAACTGGAAAGACGATCCTCCATTTTTTTTACTGTTCCCCATTTAGCCATTTTCGGAATGATCAATGTTAATGTAGCTAATACAACAGCAGCCACAAGAGTTAAAAGTAAAAACATTGGGGATAATATATTTTCTATGGACTCCTTATGTGGCTCCACATTTGTGAACCATTTCACATGTGCTTGCGCAAAAATTGGTGTCATAATAAGCCCTAATGTTAATAGTATCTGAAATATCTTTTTCATCATCTGTAACCCCCCTAGTGAATATAAACAACATGAATATAGTGTTAATATACCGTATTCCTCCAATCTAAAACCATCTTAGAATTGAACAATTTGTGAAATATATCACAAATATCGCGTTCGGAAAGTATTTTCATGTGAAGAGGAGTATTTAGTCATTGATTAACACTATTTAATTCTTGGCAATACAATCTATGAGAGTTGTATGCTATTATATTGTAGGTAAATTATTAACAGGAGGCGTATCACCCCTTGTCCAAATTTGAAAGAGCAATAATTATTGGCGGAGGCATCTCAGGGAAATTAGCAGCACGTGTTGTGTCTGATTTTTTCAAAGAGGTAATGATTATCGAACGTGATTACGAGCCTCAAGGTTCCATTCCGAGAAAAGGTGCCCCACAAGGTGAACACTTACATGCGCTCCTCCAAGCTGGTGAGCATGGTCTCGAAGCGTTGTTTCCAGGTATAACAAAGAAATTCCACTCAAGTGGTGCAGTGAAAATAAACTCTACGCAGGATCTAGCATGGTTCCACCATGGTGTCTGGAAATTACGTTTTAATGGAGGATACACAACAACTCTGCAAACGCGCCCACATTTAGAGTGGCACATTGAGCACTACATAAAAGCTATACCGAACGTAACCTTTCTATATAATCACACGGTTGAAAACTATATTTATAATGAGGAAAAGAATCAAATTACAGGAGTCGTTCTTATCGATAAAAGTGGGACAAAAAAAAATCTAACAGCGAACCTTGTTATTGATGCAAGTGGAGTGAGCAGTCTCTCTAGTAGTTGGCTAAACAAACGTGGTGTGTCTATCCCTGAACAAAAAGTGAAAATTGGATTAAGTTACATTAGTAAAACTCTTCAACTGCCCGAGAACGGTGAAAGGGATTGGGAAATTAAAATCGTTTATCCTAATCCGCCACATGAAAAAATAGGCGGGACCATCTCAAAGGTAGAGGGAAATCGTTATATTGTCACACTCAATGTATATCATAATGAGGTAAACGAAAAAGAGGTAGTCAAAAGTGATAATGGCTTTATAGACCTAACAAAAAAATTACCTAAATTAGATATCTACCATGAAATAAAGGATGCAGTTCCTCTTTCCGGAACCTCGGTCTATCGTGTACCACATATCGTTTGGAAACAATTTAATAAGGTAAAGAATTTGCCCGGCGGACTGTTATTGATAGGTGATACGGTTTGCAGAATTGATCCTGTTTTTGGTCAAGGTATGAGTATCGCAGTTTTAGAGGCACTTAAACTGCAAGAACTCCTTCAAAATCAAAGTCATGATCTTCTAAAAGTCATTACTAATTTCCATAAACAAGAAGCTAAAATCATCGCCCCTATTTGGAATATGGTGATTACAGAAGATTTTCGATATCCCGAGACCATTGGGAAAAAACCTGCAGGTCTTTCCATTCAGCAATGGTACGCCAAAAAGATTTTCCTCTTATCATCAGAAAATCAAGAAATATATAATTCGTTCATCAAAGTCATGAACCTAATTCGTCCGATGACCATCTTAATGAGCCCTCGAATTATCAAACAGGTATTGAAAAAGAGCTTTTCAAAATGAATTTTTATGGGACATCGTCCCGCAAATAGGGTGTCAGGCACCAATAGTTAATAATAGCAGGTTCATATAAAATAGTTAGGACCTGGTTCAATTTGAAAGAACCAGGTCACTTTTATTCTTCTAATCAGCTACTCTTCAAATTATCCATTTTATTTAGCATCGGAGTTTCATTCAAAGCCCGTAACTTTTTAATATCTACTCTTATCAAGAGTGAAATCGCTAATGCAATGATAAACAACCCCGAAAATACAAGAAGTGTTCCTTGGTAGCTTCCAGTGTTTCTCGGATCCAAGAGACGAATATCGGACCGACTAAACCGGCTGCTGCCCAGGCTGTCAAAATGTAGCCGTGAATGGCGCCCAACTGCTTCGTTCCGAATAAGTCGCCTATATAGGCTGGTATAGAGGAGAATCCTCCCCCATAACAAGTCATGATCATATAAACAATGATTGAAAACAGAATACCCACTGTAATGTTAGGTAAAACAAAGAAGGCAACGATTTGGAAAGCAAAAAATAGAGTATACACATTTGGTCGGCCAATGTAATCAGAAATAGTTGCCCAAAGAATACGTCCGGAACCATTAAATAACCCCATAATTCCTACCATTGTCGCAGCAGATGCCGCTGTTAAACCAACCAACTCTTGTGCCATAGGCGATGCAACGGAAAGAATGGCAATCCCACAGGTTATGTTGATAAAAAGCATGATCCACAACGCCCAAAATTGTCTTGTTTTTACTGCTTCATTTGCCGTTAATTGTCTAAGATCCTTTTTTATCCTTTTATTCCTTGAAGTTTCAACCGTTGAATCAAAACCTTTAGGTACCCAACCTGCTGCTGGCGGAGCAAGGTACTGAGCGGAACAAAAAATGACTAGAAAATATGTTCCGCCAAGAATATAAAAGGTGTTGGAAATGCCGTAAGTTTGGATTAAGTGATTCATTATTGGACTGCTAATCATTGATGCAAAGCCAAACCCCATAATAGCTAGTCCTGTTGCCAATCCTCTTCGATCAGGAAACCATTTGACCAATGTTGACACTGGTGTAATATAACCAACCCCTAAGCCAATACCAGCAATGACACCATAAAATAAATAGAGTAATAGTAAAGATTCAAAGTGTACAGCTGCCCCAGCACCAGCAACACCAACTCCAAAAAACAAGGAACTAAGAATTCCAGACACTCTTGGTCCGAACTTCTCCACAAAATGGCCTAAAAAGGCCGCGGATAATCCTAAAAATAATATGGCTAAACTAAATGTAAATGAAATCTGTTTTAATCCCCAGCCCATTTGCTGCTGTAATGGGTTTGTAAATACACTCCATGCATATACCGATCCTATCGAAATATGTATTCCAACTGCAGAAAGAGCTATAAGCCATCGATTCTTCATCTGACCCTTCATCCCCGTTTCACATAATATTTATTTAGATATCAAATTTAGATTAATCTTTTAAACAACTTCCACTTCACGTGTAACGTTTGTTATTTGACTATATTAACCTACAATTTTATGTGTTTCAAGCAAAAAATTCAATTTAAATACGAATTATAAATTATATTTTTTAATTATTGTTCGTGTTTTTATCAAAAAATCATGTTTAGGTCTTTCGCCTTTTTTCTATTTTCATAAAACATCTTCAATAGAAACCGCATACAATGTTGGTGAACAAACAAGGACAGGGGGTGAAATCAGATGGGTTCTAACCATTGTTCCTGTGGCATTTTTGGAATTTTTCTTGGATTTTTAACAGGTGCCATTTGGCTATTGTTTGGATTATTGTGGGTGACTTCTTTGCTTGGAGTTATCGGTCTAGTTGGTTTAATTGTTACCGTTCTAAAATTCCTTATCATTGTAATTGGCTTCCTTGCATTCCTTATCTTTGGATTATACGTATTTAGGAGGGCATGGCATCACATTAAGTGAAATAGCAAGCAGAATTGAGCCAATTTGGATTTATATATAAGGGCAGCCTCAATTAGAGGCTGTCCTTTACAGTTACTTCCATAAAAAAACGGGCAACTAGGGTTGTTTAATGCCCTAGTGCCCGCTTTTTAAATTAGAATTTAGAATGATAGTTATCGATTTCCCATGCATGAACCGCTGTACGGTAGCTGTCCCATTCTGCTTTCTTCATTGAAACATACTCGTTGTATACGTGCTCACCTAGTGTATTAGCCGCAATATCTCCTGATTCTAATTCTTTTATTGACTCTGCTAAACTTCCAGGCAGGCTATCGATGCCACGGAAGGCTCTTTCTTCTTCTGTCATATGGAAAATATCTTCATTAATCGGAGCTGGTGCTTCTAGTCCTTTTTCGATTCCATCCAGACCCGCAGAAGCAATCACTGCAAATGTTAAGTAAGGGTTAGCTGATGGATCTGGACAACGTAATTCAACACGTGTCGCAAGGCCCTTTTTCGCTGGAATACGAATTAACGCTGAACGGTTTGACGCAGACCAAGCAAGATAACAAGGAGCTTCATAACCAGGCACTAATCGCTTATAAGAGTTTACTAGCGGGTTTGTTACTGCCGTAAAGCTCTTCACATTTTCTAGAACACCCGCAATGAATTGATAAGCTTTTTCAGATAATTGTAACTCATCGGATGGATCAAAGAAGGCATTTTCGCTACCTTCAAAGAAGGACATGTTAACATGCATACCAGAACCATTGATTCCGAATACTGGCTTCGGCATAAAGGTTGCGTGTAATCCGAATTTCTTCGCTACTGTCTTCACGACCCATTTATATGTAGTGGAAAGGTCAGCAGCCGTTAATACATCTGCATATTTAAAGTTAATTTCATGTTGCCCTTCAGCTACTTCATGGTGAGAAGCCTCAATGGTGAAGCCCATTGCTTTTAAGGCACGGTAAATTTCTAAACGAACACGCTCGCCAAGGTCATGTGGAGAAGGCTCGAAATATCCGGCTTTATCACCGAGTTCTTGTGTTGCATAACCATTTTCATCTGTTTTAAAAAGGAAAAATTCTAACTCTGGACCCACTGAAATCGTGTATCCATGTTTCTCGGCGCGATCCACTGTTTTCTTTAAAACATTTCTTGTGTCTCCTTCAAACAAGGAACCATCTGGGTTCTTAACAGAACATAGGAATCTAGCTTCCGAATATCCGTTTTCAACTGTCCAAGGAAGAACCGCAAAAGTAGCTAAATCAGGCTGTAAATAAAGATCTGATTTGTTAATAGGTGAGAAACCTTTGATTGAAGAACCATCAAACATCATTTTACCTTCGACGACATCTTCCAATTGCTCAATGGTTACCGTAACGTGCTTTAAGATTCCTTCGATATCGACAAATTGCAAGTGTAATAGTTCAACACTTTTTTCGTTAATGATTTCTTTAATTTGTTCAAGAGTTGTGGCAGCACCTGGTGTGTTTGAAATTAATGTTTTTGTCATGTCACTTTACCTCGCAATTTCATGTTATATTTTATTACATCGATTAATATAAACTGATTATAATAAAAAAAGAATAGTTTGACAATCTTTTTAGGTAAATATTTTGAATATTTATTCTGAAATTTTAGTAAGCGTTTTCATGAAATGCCTTATTAAACCTAATATTCTTATGAAAACCGGCTAATCTCGTGTTCATTTTTATGCAAAATTATGTATATTATTTTCAACCTATAACCTAAGCAATCCATCGCTTTAGCTAAAATAAAAAAACAGCTGCTAGAGAGCTCTCTAACAACTGTTTTGAATTCAACCTATTCATCTACTGTTTATGAGGCTTTTTTAACAGTAATACTCTTCCCTTGTTTACGTTTTTCATTAAATTCTGCCGCAGCAGTGAAAAGTACGTCTGTAGATGAATTTAATGCCGTTTCAAAAGAATCTTGTAAAACACCAATAATAAATCCAACGCCAACCACCTTCATGGCAACATCCATTGGAATTCCGAATAAGCTGCATGCCAGCGGAATCAGTAATAAGGAACCTCCCGCAACACCTGAAGCACCACAAGCACAAACAGCTGATAGAACGCTTAGGATGATGGCTGTCGGAATGTCCACTTCAATATTTAATGTATGGACCGCTGCAAGTGTCAATACAGAAATGGTAACAGCTGCTCCCGCCATATTGATGGTTGCACCTAAAGGAATCGATACGGAATAAGTATCCTTATCCAAACCTAGTTTTTCACATAATTTCATATTGACCGGAATATTTGAAGCGGAACTGCGTGTGAAGAAAGCTGTAATTCCGCTTTCCTTTAAACACATAAATACAAGCGGGTATGGGTTTTGACGAGTTGCAGCGAACACAATGATTGGATTAACAACAAGCGCCACAAATACCATACAGCCAAGCAAAACAGCAAGCAATTTCCCGTAACTCAGTAATGACGAGACTCCGTTAGTTGTAATAGATTCAATAACAAGGCCCATGATTCCAAATGGAGCAAATTTGATTACCCATGTAACCAGTTTGGACACCGCATCTGAAAAGTTAGAAATCATTGTCTTGGTTGTATCTGGGGCATTTTTTAACGCTAAACCAAGGAGTACAGCCCAAGCTAAAATACCAATATAGTTCGCATTGTAAATAGCTTTAACTGGGTTATCTACAACGTTTAACAATAACGTTTTGAGAACCTCTACCACACCGCCTGGAGCTGCTAATTCCTCCGAACCGGTTGCAAGTGTTAAGCTGACCGGAAAAATAAAACTGACAATAACCGCAACGAATCCAGCCAAAAAGGTACCTAAAAGATAAAGAAAAATAATGGATTTCATGTTTGTTTTGTGACCACTCTTATGCTGAGCGATGGCTGACATTACCAAGAAGAGCACGAGTACTGGTGCGATGGCTTTTAGCGCACCTACAAACAAAGAACCTAAGATAACAACAGGCTTTGCTGCTGCTGGGACCGTAACAGCTAGAATAATGCCAATAATCAAACCGACAATTATTTGCTTTACCAGACTAATTTGATTCCACTTGTTCACTAGACTTTTCATAGAATTCCCCCACTAGTTTAAGATAATTGCAAATTCATAGTCCATTTAGGTGTACATATCCTCTCTCTGCTTTTTCTACTGAACTATTTTAGAACTAATAGTATTATAGTGAATATTTAGATATATTACAATAGTATTTCCTGGTATTAATCAGTAAGCAACCAATGCAAACGATTTTACTTTCGTAATTTCATTCTAAAGCCTCCTTAATAACAATTGAATAAAAGACTATGAAAATGGAGGCTAAAAAAATTTACACGGAAAGGAATAAAGAAAAGTCTAAATAAAAAGGAGTGTTTCACGGTGCCTGACACCAATGAAACACTCCTTTTTAAATCCAGCATCTATCTCCTAAAGACAATATAGTCTAAAATAACAGGCTCGGTATTATTGGCCCTTAAAAGTTGATTGATCTGTCCTCGGTGATATTGACCATGTAAAGCAACATGGGTCAAGATGTCTCTTACCGAATTCTTAAACTCTATGCCTTTGCTGTTCCTGTACGAAACGATTTGTTCGAGACCAGAGTCAGTTAAACCCAAAAGGAATTCTTTGAAGTTTTGATTATTTCGATTAGCCAGTTCTACACATGATTCTATACTAACATCAGCCCAGATAGGCAAATTTGAACTATTTGATCCTGTTAACCTGGTCAACCACACCTGTTCAGCGAGAAGGATATGTGCGAATAGCCTGTTAATTTGTTCATTCTCCCCCTTCATATTTTGCAAGGTTTCAAGAATCCGTTGATTAGACCAATGTAAATGCTCAAACATATTTCGGATTGTTTTCATGCGTACACCTCCATGTATTAACCAGTGTTGTTACTTTTGCGTCCTTCGATTTTTTTCGATTAACCATTTATATATCGGAACTTTCTGTTCCAAGTCGTAAGACAAGAACCTATTCATCATCATTCTCATCTTCACCATGAACCCATTCAATCGAATAATACGACGACTCAATTATTGCTTCCTCAACCCCCCAGCCAATTAAGTCGACATTAGAAATAATGTTACGTAATCTATTAGAAAAGGCTTTATATAGTTCTTCATCACGATCACATTCCATGGCTACTTGATCAAACATCCTCACTAGACTGGTGTAGAAACCTTCATTTATATCACCATATGAATTTGTAAATTTCACACACATTTCCACATAAAAAAGCATAAGGTCAACTGTTCGTTTCTCATCATTTGTTGCCTTTTTAAAAGCAGTTATCTCCTTTTTTGCTTCTGTCAATCGGAGTTTCTCAGTTCCTCTTTCTGGAAAAAATTCATTTTTAATTTTTTTCTGGGTTTGATGAAAAAGAACTTCAATTACTTGGTCCCCTAGAAATTTACTGGATAAGTAGTTTTGAACCTCTTTGTTTGACTTATACATAGCCACGATCAGTTCAATCAATTCCTTTTGGTCATATCCTTTTAACTGTTTTTTTAAATCAGTAATCTTGATTTTCATAGATCCTCCACTATTACTACATTCATCATAACATTTAATTTTCAAATATTTTATGTGAATGATATTTAAATCCTAGATACTCATAGTTTTGTTTCCTGTACATTTCTCTCGGAGTGTCTTCACCATCCGCTACTAAAATGATGGTTTTATTAGTATATTTCTCCATAACAAATTTTTGCAGCCTGCTGCCAATTCCTTTTTTCTGAAAATCCTCATCTACCACCAGGCCATCAATTTCGGCGGTTTCTTTCGAAATAATCACTTCTACTGAACCTGCTGGAACCCCTTTATAAAATGCAAGCAGCTGCTGAATAGACGGATCTTCAAAATTTCTTTTAGCTAATTCCCTCTTTTGATTTGCAAATTCCGAACCTAATTCCAAATCATGCTTATACTGCAATTCAAGGAAAGTTTCCAGGTTTTTATCTGTCACAACTTGTACCTCTACATCCGGGTTGTCACCCACCAAAGGAAATTGTTTAGGCTGGATGGCGTACAATTCGAGAAATCCAATACTATAACCTGAGTCCTTCATGTAAGCTACTAATTCCTCCGCTAGCTTTTTGTTTGGAGGAAAATAAAACTTTACATGATTTTGACCATTTTTTAAATGATAATTTCGCAAATAAATTTCAGCGCTTTTAAATTCTGACAAAGATGGAGATATTTTAAACTCTATAAAATTACTATCATACCTAAGTAACATTTCAGGATAATGAATGTGTTTGTATTGATTATTTTCAAATACAACCTGACCAACCACATAAATATTCTCGAATGTTATATTCTTCATCGATTTAGTCCTCTTTTCCACAAATGTCCGACCATATGAACTATCCAAATTCATTATATACTTTTTCTACAATCGTTGGAATAATTGACATTTTTTGAATGGGGACCAAATTGAATTTCTAAAAAGTATTTTATTAGAACCTATGCAAAAAGAGGAGTATGATGAGGTAGAGATAATCTATAAAACCAACAACTAAAGGAGTATTTTTCAATAATGAACTATATTCAGCGCGGGACACACACATTTAAAATGGTAAACATCGCTTTATTTGCCGGTGGTTTTAATACATTCGCGATCCTTTGGGGGACACAACCATTACTACCGGAAATCGTGAAGGAATTTCATATTTCACCAGCTGTATCCAGTTTAAGCTTGTCCTCTACCACTATCGCTTTAGCGGTGAGTATGTTGATTGCTGGTTCTTTATCAGAAGTATTTGGCCGGAAACCAGTCATGACTATTTCTTTAATTGTTTCATCGATTCTATCCATTTTAACTGCGTTTAGTCCAAATTTTCATCTATTAATCTTATGTAGAATCTTACAGGGGATTTCATTAGCGGGATTGCCTGCTGTTGCGATGGCCTACTTAGGCGAGGAGATTGATCCTAAAAGTTTAGGACTGGCAATGGGATTATACATAAGCGGGAACTCCATCGGCGGAATGGGAGGTCGAATAATTAGTGGAATTTTAACAGATTATTTTAGTTGGCATGTTGCATTGGCCTTTATTGGAATCATTAGTTTACTTGCTAGTCTTATTTTCTGGTCTATTTTACCGAAATCTACACATTTTAAACCGCGAAAATTTGAAATTAAAAAATTAGCAATCTCCTTGTTTGTCCAATTTAAAGAACCAGGCCTCCTTTATTTATTTTTAACTGGATTTCTATTAATGGGATGCTTTGTATCGTTATATAATTACATTGGTTTTGAGTTAATGGCTCCACCTTATTCTTTAAGTCAAACCTTAGTTGGCTTTATATTTATTGTGTATATTGTTGGAACATTTAGCTCTACTTGGATGGGAATGCTAGCTGATCAATACGGCAAAAGAAAACTATTAATGTTGTCCTTGATTATTGTATTATTCGGGGCATGTTTAACGTTAAATTCGTCTTTATGGTTAAAAGTAATCGGTATCGCCATCTTTACGTACGGTTTTTTTGCTGGACATTCGATTGGAAGTGGTTGGGTGGGACAAATCGCTACTCATGATAAAGCACAAGCATCATCCCTATATTTATTTTTCTATTATGCGGGATCTAGTATCGGAGGAACGGTGAGTGGTGCATATTATAGTAGTTTTGGCTGGCATGGTGTTGTTTCCATGATTGTGGTCCTCACGATAATTTCTATCATCATAGTAATTCGATTGGGTAGCATTTCTATAAGAGCATTACGGCATTCTCCACATAGAATTTAAGAAACAAGGAGTCTTACTCGCAATATTGTACAAGATCTATACTTTGTAACGTTTTGGGATAAATGAATAAAAGAAAAGCCCTGGTGCCCTCCAAAATAATTGATTAGGCCCAGGGCTTTCATATACAAATATATAGACACTAAACCTAATAAAATAAAACCGCCAATTTTTTAATCTACAAAGACACCCCAACCGTCCGAATAACCACCATGTGGTTTACTTAAGTCATTTAATTTTTTCTGTATTTTAATTAATTCACTATGATTTAATAGCATTCTTTTCGAGCAAGAACATGCCCACTCATCTGTTTCGTCATCTTGCTCTAGGAAACAGTTGAATCCTTCTCCTTTTAGTACTTGCGATAATTTTTCACCTGTCATTTGATCAGGCACGGCCACAAAAAATTCGACTGACTGTGTTTTTTTAAAATTCACTCCATCTTTATAAAGACTTTGTAAAGCCTCTCCATCCGCATCATTTGGAAATTTCATTGGTTTTTCCTCCATATTCTATTACATTCAATATTCATTATAATTCACTTATTTCTATTCCACTAATCAAATTAGCTTGACTTAACATATTATTAACATCTTCTACATAGTCTCTTAAAATACGAAGGATATAATGTGAATTGTACAACAATCCACTACTAATAAAAGGGGGATATAAATGTTCTTAAAAAAACTAACTCAAAATGGCCTAATTACGATTGTTTACTATAAAAATGGTGCATTGCAAACCTTAAAAGGGCGGGTTTATCACCTAAATCTTAAAGACCAATTGCTTTCTTTAAAAGATGAAAAACAAATGTTATTTTCCATTCGTTTATCTTCTGTAAGACATATTTATTAACTGTTTTATTTCACCAATGAAAGCTAATCAAGAAATCCCCACCACTAAACCTTGAAAAGGTTATTTTTTTTCTAAATTTTCCATTAGAACAAGAAGATGCCTTGGTCATGTTATACCAAGGCACCTAATATTTGGAAAATTATTTTTTGAATTGGATTTAGCTATGCGTGATCCTTATTTTTGACGCGGCTATTTCGGCTTGGTTCCTTGCTACTTCAACAGACTCTCCTGAACTTAAGACCACCGCCATCCGACGGCCCACTTTTGTTTCAGGCTTTCCAAAGATTCTTACTTGGGTATTTGGGATAGATAAGCTGTCCTCAATGCCTTCAATTTGGTATCCTTTACTCTCTTTCCATGCTTTAACCGTGCGACTTGCACCAGGAGTTAACAGCTGAACCCCTGGGATGGGATAACCCAAGATGGCTCTTATGTGCAAGGCAAACTCGGAAAGATCCTGCGTAGCCATGGTAACCATTCCCGTATCATGTGGTCGTGGTGAAACTTCACTAAAATAAACACCCTTTGCCGAAAGAAATAATTCAACGCCAAAAAGTCCGTATCCACCAAGGGCATCGGTGATTTTTTTTGCGATGTCCTGCGCTTCTGCTATTTGTTCCTCTGACATAGCATGCGGCTGCCAGGATTCAATATAATCCCCATCTTTTTGGACATGACCGATTGGGGCACAAAAGGTTGTGCCTGAGACAGAACGAACCGTTAACAGTGTGATTTCAGATTCAAAGTGAATAAATTCTTCAACAATCACTCGAGCTTTTTTGCCTCGCCCACCCGAAATTGCCTCATTCCAAGACATTTCAACATCCTCGATAGAACGACAAATGGTTTGCCCTTTTCCGGATGAACTCATAATCGGTTTAATTACACATGGAATTCCGATTTCTTGTACGGAACTTCTTAATTCCTCCAGCGTGTCTGCAAAGGCGTATTTCGCAGTTGGAATCCCCAATTCTTCACTAGCCAATCTTCGGATTCCTTCTCGATCCATCGTCAGGTTCGTTGCTTTAGCCGTTGGCACAATACAAAAACCTTCATTCTCAAGATCAATTAACGTTTCCGTTGCGATTGCCTCAATTTCAGGAACAACCAAGTCCGGCTTTTCTAGTTCGATCACTTTTCGCAGTTCTACTCCATCAAGCATATCAACAACATACGAATGATCGGCCACCTGCATGGCAGGAGCATTTTCATAACGGTCAACAGCAATCGTTACCATACCAAGTCGTTGAGCTTCGATAATCGTTTCTTTTCCGAGCTCTCCCGAACCAAGTAACATCACTTTTTTTGGTTTGCTAGAATTTGGGTAACTAATCATCTTATCCACTCCTAAATGTTTGCTTTTTAGCTATAATATCGTATAATCAATGGGAATATCAATAGAAAAATAGTTTAAATAACGAACGTTTATATATTTTACACTATTAATCATTCGTCCAACAAAAGGACTCATACTATCAATACGAAGGGAAATAAAAAATAAAAATAAAAGATTCGTAAATTAACGAATTAAAAAAAGAAAACACTATTTTATTTAGATTAAAAGAGATAAAATAAAAAGTAATTTAAAATTGACGATAGAGGTGCCAAAGTGAAAGAGATTATTTTGATTTTGCTGTTACAATTGGTTTATGTACCTATTTACACACTGCGAACCATCTTTTTGGTTAAAAATATAACCGTGTTAGCATCAATTTTAGGTATCGCAGAAATGTTAATATATGTTTTTGGGCTTTCACTCGTATTTGGTGGCGATCAAAGTATTATTGCAATGGTAGTTTATGCCGTTGGATTCGGGTTAGGAATCATCCTTGGAACGAAATTAGAACAAAAAATAGCAATTGGTTATATCAACGTTACGGTTAATACACAAGAAAAAAATGGTCATTTGATAGACACTTTAAGACAAAATGGTTTTGGTGTTACATTATATACAGGTGAAGGACGCGACAGTGAACGTTATCGAATGGAAATATTGACAAAGAGAAATAGAGAAAATGAACTAATAGCTACTGTCGAAAAATTTGAGCCTAATGCGTTTATTATTTCATACGAACCAAGAAGATTTAAAGGCGGTTTCTTATTGGATCGACTTCGTTAGAAGAATTGAAACACAGCGTAATGTTGGATTTGTAATTTTTGCAAGATAAAAAATGACGTGTGGTAAACCACACGTCATTTCTTATGCCATTTATATAGATGGAACAAGTTACATACTAAACCTGGCCTTTTTTCTACTATAATATTATTTAGGTAGATAGGATTTCCCCATCAAATAACAATCCACTTCATGAGCAACCTGTCTTCCCTCGTTGATTGCCCAAACGATTAGGCTTTGCCCTCTTCTAGCATCACCTGCAGCAAATACCCCCTCAACGTTTGTACGATACTCACCGTAAGCTGCTTCAATCTTTTGGTTGATTGCATTCACACCGAATTGACTCAAAAGCGGCTGCTCAGTGCCCTCAAACCCAATCGCAATAAAGACAAATTGGGCTGGCCAGACTTTTTCAGTTCCTGGAATTTCTTTAAAAAAGAATCGGCCCTCATCATCTCTTAATTTTTCCATTTGAATGGTATGAAGTTCCTGTAAGCGGCCGTTTTCATCCGCAACTATTTTCTTCGTTTGGATCGAATATTGACGCGGGTCTTCGCCAAACTTGGCCTCGGCCTCTTTATACGCATAATCCATAGTAAAAACATTAGGATAGGCTGGCCACATATTCCCTGAAGTACGTGTCTCAGGTAATTGTGGATGTTTGCCAAACTGAACCACACTACGGCAATTTTGACGCAGGGCCGTTGCCACACAATCTGCTCCCGTATCGCCGCCGCCAATCACGATGACGTCCTTGCCTTCCGTATTGATAAATTGACCATCTTCAAAATTCGTATCCAAGTAACTCTTCGTTGCCTTGGTCAAGTATTCCATGGCGAAGTGAATCCCTTTCGCCTCACGCCCTTCAATGACTAGATCACGCTGTTTTTGAGCACCTGTACAAAGAATCACAGCATCGAATTGTGCGTGGAGTTCTTCTGCCGTAATATCTTTTCCAACCTCTGTGTTCGTGACAAACTTGATCCCTTCTTGGGTTAATAAGCTGATTCGACGCTCAACCACTCCTTTATCTAGCTTCATATTTGGAATACCATACATGAGTAAACCACCAGGACGGTCTGCACGTTCAAAAACCGTTACCGAGTGACCTGCTTGGTTGAGTTGATCCGCACTGGCTAATCCAGCCGGACCTGAACCGATAATCGCCACTTTTTTCCCCGTTCTGCTTACTGGAATCCGAGGGGCAATCCAGCCATTTTCAAAACCCTTATCAATAATCGCTTGTTCAATGTTTTTAATGGTTACTGCTGGGTCCGTTATGGCTAACGTACATGATCCTTCACAAGGTGCAGGGCATACCCGCCCGGTGAATTCCGGGAAATTATTCGTTTTAAGCAACCGATCAAGGGCTTCTTTCCACCGGCCGCGATAGACCAAGTCATTCCATTCGGGAATAAGATTATGAATCGGACACCCGGATGTTGCTCCTTGAACTTCCATTCCCATATGGCAGAAAGGAGTGGCGCAATCCATGCACCGCGCTCCTTGTCTGCTTAAAGTTTCGTCCGAAAAAGGCAGGGAATACTCTTTCCAGTCGCCTACTCGCGTAAGGGGATTTCGCTCTTTACCTTTTTCTCGATAGTAATCCATAAAACCTGTTGTTTTTCCCATCTTCCTCTCCCCTTTCTTAGCGTAGTACAGCTTCTGGCTGTTTAGTTGTAGTATTTTTCTGTTTGGAAGAATTGGCTAAAAATGCACTCATAATCGCGTCTTCATCTGGTAAACCTGCATCCTTTTGCTTCTGAATTTGCTCAAGCATCCGTTTATAGTCTTTCGGAATGACTTTGATAAATTTTCTGACATAATTTCCCCAGTTTTCTAAAACATAGCTTGCTTTCACACTATTCGTATAATAGAAATGAGTTTGAATCATTTTCATTAACTCTTCCTCATCGTTTTTTGACAACGACTCTATTTCAATCATCTCTTGATTACATAACTTCCTAAAAGCCTCTTGATCATCAGCTAATACGTACGCAATCCCGCCAGACATCCCTGCAGCAAAGTTTTTACCTACATCACCTAAAATAACGACGCGTCCGCCTGTCATATATTCACAGCCATGATCGCCAATTCCTTCCACAACCACGTTCACACCGCTATTACGGACTCCAAATCGTTCGCCTGCACGTCCATTAATATATGCTTCACCGCTTGTTGCACCGTATAAAGCAACATTCCCAGCGATTACATTTTCCCCAGCTAATAATTTAGATGATTGGTCTGTTTTCACAATCAACTTTCCTCCAGATAAGCCTTTCCCCAGAAAATCGTTGACGTCTCCCGTAATCTCTAATGTCACGCCGTTTGGAACAAAGGCACCGAAACTTTGACCTGCGGACCCTGTAAATCTTAGGGTAATCGTATCCTCAGGCAGCCCCGCTTCCCCATAATGTTTCGACACTTCACTTCCGACGATTGTTCCAACAACGCGGTTCACGTTCGTAATTGGGAAGCTCACATCCACTGGAATTTGATCTTGTAATGCTTTTTGAACGGCCGGTAAGATTTTCTGGATATCAAGCGACTCGTCAATTTTGTGATTTTGTGGTGTTGTAAATGTGCGAACACCTTCAGTCTGATGCAGCAATGGAGTTAAATCTAGATCTTTTGCTTTCCAGTGTGCTTTTGCTCGGTCACTCATTTTCAATACATCTGTACGACCAACCATTTCGTCTAATGTTCTAAAGCCAAGCTCCGCCATTAGTTCTCGAACTTCTTGAGCAATAAAACGCATATAGTTGACAATATAATCCGCTTCTCCTGTGAACTTTTGACGAAGCTGCGGATTTTGGGTCGCAATTCCAACTGGGCAAGTGTCTAAATGACAAACGCGCATCATCACACATCCAAGTACGACAAGTGGTGCAGTCGCAAAAGCAAACTCTTCTGCCCCAAATAATGCAGCCATTACCACATCTTTTCCGGTCATTAATTTACCATCTGTCTCAAGGACAACACGATCACGCAAACCATTCAACATTAACGTTTGGTGCGCTTCGGCAAGCCCCAGTTCCCATGGTAATCCTGTGTGCTGGATACTAGTTTTTGGAGATGCTCCGGTTCCACCATCATACCCACTGATGACAATGACATCTGCGGCGCCTTTGGCCACACCGGCAGCAATCGTTCCGACCCCGCCTTTGGATACAAGCTTTACGCTGATTCGTGCATCTCGGTTGGCATTTTTCAAATCGTGAATCAGCTGCGCCAAATCCTCAATCGAATAAATATCATGATGCGGTGGTGGTGAAATCAGCCCAACACCTGGTGTGGAACCACGAACATCAGCAACCCATGGATAAACTTTATTACCCGGAAGCTGTCCGCCTTCACCTGGCTTTGCTCCTTGTGCCATTTTAATTTGAAGCTCATCCGCATGAACCAGATAATGACTTTTGACTCCAAAACGGCCGGAAGCAATTTGCTTTACAGCACTGCGACGGTTATCGCCATTTTCATCTAAGCTAAAGCGGCGCGAATCTTCTCCACCTTCACCAGAGTTGCTTTTTCCGCCTAAACGATTCATCGCAATCGCCAAAGTTTCATGTGCTTCCTTGCTGATTGATCCAAACGACATCGCTCCTGTTTTGAAACGGCGGACAATGGAATCAACTGATTCTACCTCGTCGATTGATAAAGACTGTCTTGTTTCATCAAATGAGAACAAATTCCGTAAGAAGCCAATTCTCTCTTCATTAGCAAGCTTGGAATATTTTTTAAATAAATCGTAATCGCCCTTTCGGCAAGCCCATTGCAGTGTATGAATCGTTCCAGGATTAAAGGCATGATGTTCCCCTGTTTTTCTCCACTGGAAGTTACTTCCTGAATCTAAAGTTTGATCATAAGAATCTGCATATGCCAAAGTATGAAGCATTTTTGCTTCTTTCGCGATTGTATCTAAACCAATCCCACCAAGCTGTGAAACCGTTCCTGTAAAATAACGCTCAATGACTTCTTCGCTGATTCCAACTGCTTCGAAAATTTGTGCACCGCGATAACTTTGGACCGTTGAAATCCCCATTTTGGACATCACTTTTACAACGCCCTCAGTCATTGCTTTTATATAATTATTTACCGCGTCTTCATAGGTAAATTGTAAACTTCCTTCTGCGATGGCCTGCTTATAGGTGGCGAATGCAAGATATGGATTGATGGCATCCACACCATAACCAATTAATGCAGCTAGATGATGAACTTCACGTACCTCTCCAGATTCGATAATGATGCTTACTTTCGTTCTGCTGCCTTCACGAATCAAATGCTGGTGAAGAGCACTTACTGCCAATAACGAAGGAATCGCTGCTTGGTTCTTATTCATTTTACGGTCAGATAAGATTAGTAGACTTACCCCTTCTGAGATCGCCGAATCTGCCTCTTGGCAAATCCTATCAAGACTGCCTTCCAGATTATCATCAAACAGAATGTCAATAACCTTACTCTTAAAATCGGCTGAATCCAAAGATTTCAAACGCTCTAATTGACCGTTGTTAATGACTGGTGTATCAAGTTGAATTCGACGGCAGTTTAACGGTGAAGGCTGTAATATATTTCCTTCTGCACCTAATAACGTCATCGTTGATGTGACAATTTCTTCTCGTAGTGAATCAATGGGCGGATTGGTTACTTGGGCAAATAATTGCTTAAAGTAATTAAACAATGATTGTGCCCGATCAGATAAAACCGCTAAAGGCATGTCATTACCCATTGCGCCAATAGGATCTTTTCCTTCATTTACAACGGGAACCAAGTATTTTGAAATATCCTCGTAGGTGTAGCCGAATGCTTTCTGGCGAATGAGTAAATCTGCTAGGATTTCTTCTTCGTTGGATCTTTCTTCATTTAAACGAATAAGCTGTTCATCCAACCATTGCTGATAAGGAAGTGCTTGAGCCATCTCCGTTTTTACTTCTTCATCAGAAATAATCCGTCCTTCTTCCAAATCAATTAACAGCATTTTCCCTGGGCTTAAACGATCTTTATATAGTACTTTTTCAGGTTCAACATCAATGACGCCAACCTCTGATGAAAAAATAATATAATCATCATCCGTAACGTAATAACGAGCAGGACGAAGGCCGTTCCGATCTAAAATCGCGCCAATTTGTTTACCATCTGTAAAAGAAATAGCCGTTGGACCATCCCATGGTTCCATTAAGCAGCTATGAAACTCGTAAAATGCTCTCTTTTCTTTTGTCATATGCGGGTTTTCTGACCATGGCTCAGGAATCAGCATCATGGCAGCATGAGCAGGTTTTCGGCCCGCCAGTACCAAAAACTCAAGCGCATTATCTAAAATCGACGAGTCACTTCCCTCGGTATCAAGGATTGGAAGCACCTTTTGCAGGTCCTCACCAAAAGCTTCCGAGACGAATTGCTTTTCTCGGGCCTTCATCCATTGAACATTGCCGCGAAGTGTATTTATTTCTCCATTATGGATTAGGTAGCGGTTTGGATGGGCCCGTTCCCAACTAGGGAACGTATTTGTACTAAAGCGGGAATGCACTAAAGCAAAAGCCGATACAAAACTCTCATCCTGTAAGTCCAGGTAAAATCTGTCCACCTGTTCCGGTGTTAATAACCCTTTATATACAATCGTTCTGCTTGAAAGGCTGGCAAAGTAAAAACGTAAATCAGATTCCTTCGCCCAAAGTTCTGATTGTTTCCTAATAATATATAGTTTTCGCTCAAAAGATAATTCATCCTTCAGTCCTTCATTGGCACCAATAAAGACTTGGCGGATGAATGGACGGCTTTGCTTGGCTGTTTCTCCAATGGTTTCATCATTGACAGGTACAGTTCTCCAACCAAGAAGGGTCTGCCCTTCTTCTTCTACCACTTTATTAATATAGGACTCTATTTTTTCTCTTTCTACATCATTATTTGAGAAAAAAAGCATCCCTACCCCGTATCGTCCTTTTTCAGGTAATTGGACGTTCTGAATGGTAGTGCGGAAAAACGCATCTGGAATCTGGACCATGAGTCCAGCGCCATCACCTGTTAATGGATCACTTCCCTGCCCGCCGCGGTGATCTAGTTTACATAGCATGCTGAGTCCTTTTTTGACAATCTCGTGAGATGCGATCCCTTTAATATGGGCATACAATCCAATTCCACATGCATCATGTTCATATTCTGGGCGGTAGAGACCTTGTGCTTTTGGTAGTTGATGAAACGTCATTTCTATCTCCCCCGTTCTTAATTTTCCGATAAATCAGTATGATAGTAATTTTATGTTTTTATATACATATAAACAATATATAATTAAGATTAAATCAATCTCATTTTTATATGAATGGAGGGTTTAAGATGGAACTACGTCAATTACGTTATTTTATGGAGGTTGCTGAGCGCGAACATGTAACCGAGGCGGCAGATAATCTCAATGTCGCACAGTCGGCCGTAAGTTTTCAGATTGCTAAATTAGAAGATGAGCTCGGTGTTCGTTTATTTGAACGAATCGGAAGGAATATTAAGTTAACGCAGATTGGAATAATTTTTTTAAGCCATATTAAAAAAGCGGTCAAATTGATTGATGAGGCAAAAGAAAAGGTAGATGAGTATTTAGATCCTCAATCCGGCACCATTAAAATTGGTTATCCAACAAGTCTTGCAAGCTATTGGCTTCCAACGGTTATCTCCGCCTTTCGAACAAAACAACCAAACGTTGTTTTCCATTTGAAGCAAGGCTCTTATCAATATTTAATTGAAGCCGTTAAGAATGGTGAAATTGATCTAGCGTTTATTGGGCCAGTACCAACGAAGGATCCTGATATTGAAGCAAAGATACTATTTACAGAAAACATCTCTGCGTTGCTTCCTTCCAACCATGCACTTGCCAATCGAAAAAGGTTGGAACTAAACGAGTTACGAAACGATTCATTTGTTTCATTCCCGCAGGGATATATTCTTCAAAAAATTGCCATAGAGGCGTGCAAAGAAGCTGGATTCGCACCAAATATCACCTCAGAGGGAGAGGATTTGGATGCATTAAAGGGACTGGTATCAGCAGGCATTGGTGTATGCCTCTTACCAGAAAGCACCGTCTATGAATCCATGCCGCGATACACGGTAAAAATACCAATTGACTCCCCTCAAGTAAAAAGAACCGTCGGCCTCATCACACCAAAATCTAGGGACCTAGCACCATCCGAAAACCTCTTCTACCAATTTGCAATCGATTTCTTCCGTGTATTAGAGCAGTTTCAATAGGTGTCAGGCACCAATAAAAGACACTTTAGTCCATTTGTCCATATGGCGTGGACATTAAAGATACAGATGTGAAAGAATTTTATTTAAAGACAAAAAAGCCTGTTTATAAGCAGGCTTTCCTATATTGGCTCATCTTCCTTGATGAACCTCTTTAAAAACAGATATTAATAGTCAACGAAATGCCTTAGATCCTATATCTGTTCGGTAATGAGCACCTATAAAAGATACCTTTTCTACGGATTGGTAGGCCAAATCTCTCGCTTCCTGCAAATGGTCGCCAATGGCAGTGATCCCCAGGACTCGGCCGCCATTTGTTAGAATTTCTCCATCCTTTGAGGTAGTGCCAGCATGGAAGGCTATAGTCGGATAAGTTATATGTTCCAATCCTTTGATCACTTGACCTTTTTCGTATGCTCCCGGATAGCCAGCAGAAGAAATAATCACGCAAACCGCAGACTGGTCTTTCCATTTCACTTCTACATTCTCTAATTCTCCGGTGAGACTTGCCAGTAAAATATCAAGTAAATCTGTTTCAAGCAATGGAAGAACTACCTGTGTTTCCGGATCGCCAAAGCGTGCATTATATTCAATGACTTTTGGACCTGATTTTGTCAGCATTAAACCAGTATAGAGGATTCCCTCAAATGGGGAACCTTCCTCTACCATAGCTTTTGCCGTTGGTTGGACTATTTCATGAATAATCCGCTCTACCATTGATGAATCAATATGTGGTAATGGCGCATACGTTCCCATTCCACCAGTGTTAGGTCCCTTGTCGCCATCATTTACCGGCTTATGGTCCTGTGCCGGAACCATCGCTTTTACAGTAGTCCGATTCACAAAAGCGAGCAGGGTCAATTCTTCTCCTTCTAAAAATTCCTCAACAACCACCCTCGCTCCCGCCGAGCCAAAGGATACTTCTTTCATCATACTTTGAAGTGCTTCTTCCGCTTCTTCCAGTGTTTTTGCCACAACGACACCTTTTCCTGCAGCTAAGCCATCTGCTTTTATTACGATTGGTGCCCCTTCGCCGCGGACAAAAGCGAGTGCATCCTCATAGTTAGTAAAAGAAGCATATTTAGCAGTAGGAATCTGATACTTCATCATTAAATCTTTAGCGAACGCCTTACTTCCCTCAATTAATGCCGCTTCCTTTGAAGGTCCATATACCGCTAAACCCTGTTCTTTAAAATAATTAACAATACCCAATGAGAGCGGCTCTTCTGGTCCTACAAATGTAAGATCAATTTGTTCTTTTTGTGCAAAATCCGCTAATTTCTGAATGTCTGAAACAGCAATGGAAACACATTCCGCTAACTCTCCAATCCCAGGGTTGCCCGGCGCACAATAAATTTGCGTAACTTTAGGACTTTGTGACAGTTTCCAAACTATCGCATGCTCACGGCCGCCTCCCCCTATCACTAACACCTTCATTTCGTCTTACCTCCTAGTGTTTAAAATGGCTTATGCCTGTTATCAAGGTCCCTATCATTTTACAGCCTCCTTATTCGCCAGTCTTTGGATCACTTCTGGTAATAATTTGTGCTCCTGCTCCTGAATTTTTTTTATCAATGTTTCCCTGGTTTCTTTCGGATCAATTGTTACGGCACGCTGGTCGATAATCGGTCCTGTATCCATTCCTTCGTCCACAAAATGGACCGTGACTCCGGTTACCTTTACACCATAATCGAGTGCTTGTCCAATGGCATCCTTCCCTGCGAAAGCTGGTAATAAAGACGGGTGGACATTGATAATTTTCTGATCGAATGCATGAAGTAAAACATGACCTAACAGTCTCATATATCCAGCCAGCACGATAAAATCCACCTCCAGTTGAGTTACCTTTTCAAGGATCTCTTCTTCATAGGCTTGTTTATTCGGATAATCTTTTGCTGTAAAAGTAAAAACCGGGATTGATTCATTAATAGCGGTGCGGACTGCAAGAGCGTCAGGACGGTCACTGACCAGTAAAACCACTTCAACGTTATTGATTTTTTTTGATTTTATGGATTCTATAATCGCAGCAAAATTAGAACCCGTACCAGAAGCAAAAACGGCAATCTTCATACTTACTCCTTCTTGAATACGACGTCTTCGTTTCCTTTTTGCACTGTACCGATTACAAACGCATTTTCACCCAACGTTTCCAAGTGATCCAATACGCCCCGAGAGTCCGCAGTATCGACCACTAAAATCATCCCTATTCCCATATTAAAAGTTCGGAACATATCATAATCAGAAATTTTACCTTTTTCTTGGATAAAGGTAAAAATCTCCGGAACCTTCCATGATCCATCCCTAATTTCAGCCTGTAAACCTTTGGGTAAAATTCGTGGAATGTTATCATAAAAACCCCCGCCTGTTACATGCACCATTCCAGTGACATTAAATTTCCGTATCGTTGAAAGGACCGATTTCACATAAATTTTGGTGGGTTCAAGCAACACTTTTCCCAATTCAGTCCCCAATTCCTCTACATAATCACCTAATGAGAGCTTAGCATCCTCCAATAGAACCTTGCGGACAAGTGAAAACCCATTACTATGTACTCCGCTTGAAGCTAACCCAATAAGCGCCTGGCCTTCTTTTACTTTTGATCCATCAATGACATGTTTTTGATCCACCATACCAACCGTAAAGCCTGCAATATCATATTCCTCATCCTGGTACATTCCCGGCATCTCGGCAGTTTCCCCGCCAATTAGTGAACATCCCGCCTGTACACAGCCATCTGCAATTCCTTTAACGATGGCTTCAATTTTTTCCGGGATAATCTTACCGCAGGCTAAATAATCTAGAAAAAAAAGTGGCTCGGCCCCTTGGACAATGACGTCATTCACACACATGGCAACGGCATCGATGCCAATGGTATCATGCTTGTTCATGGCAAAAGCAATTTTCAATTTGGTCCCTACTCCATCCGTACCAGAAACAAAAACAGGCTCTTCTATATTCGACAAATTTGGTTTAAAAAGGGCCCCAAATCCTCCTAATCCCGTTAAAACCTCTGGCCTGAATGTTTTTTTTACATGTTTTTTCATTCGTTCAACGGCTTCATTTCCCGCATCAATATTGACCCCAGCATGGCGGTAAGCATCACTCATTCCTTTTCTCTCCTTTACGGTAAATTTGCAGAGATTTCCTGCATATTAAGCTTTTTTAATAATCCCGAACTCATAATGGTAGGTATAGCATTCCGCCAGGCTTCTGCCAATTTAGTAATCGGCATAGAAATAACGGTATTACCATTATGTGAAATTGAAAGTTCCTGGCCTTTCACATGACCGATTTCTTTTAGTGGCACCTCCTGCTGTTTTGCCATTTTCTTAATCTTCTCTGCATTTTCCGGAGAAACGGAAAGAATGATTCGAGATTGAGATTCACTAAAAAGGCTAAAATCTGTTCGCAGGTCTTCGGTTATTTGAATTTCGGCACCTATCTTCCCACTTATACAACTTTCTGCTAAAGCAACTGCTAAACCGCCTTCCGCTGTATCATGAGCTGACTGCACCAATCCTTCTTGAATCATTTTTAGGGTAAAAGCTTGTATCTTCTTCTCCAAATCAAGGTTTAACTGCGGCGGGCGCCCTTCAATCTTACCAGTCATTATTTTTTGGTATTCCGACCCGCCTATTTCTGCTTTGGTTTCCCCAATTAAAAAAATTAAATCTCCGTCTTTTTTAAATTCTTGAGTTGTAATATGTTCAATGTCCCTAATTAGCCCTACCATGCCAATGGTTGGTGTTGGAAAAATAGCTTCTCCTTTTGTCTCATTATATAAGCTGACATTCCCACCAATAACAGGAGTATTGAGTTGACGGCATGCTTCACTAATTCCATCCGCTGCCTTTTCAAACTGCCAGAAGATTTCCGGCTTTTCCGGACTTCCAAAGTTCAAGTTATCAGTAATCGCTAAAGGCTCAGCACCCGAACAAACCACATTGCGGGCCGCTTCTGCTACTGCTATTGCTCCTCCAACAAACGGATCAAGATAAACATACCTTCCGTTGCAATCCGTTGTCATCGCCAGGGCTTTCCGTGTTCCACGAATAGCCACGACAGCCGCATCCGATCCAGGTATGACAGCGGTATTTGTTCTTACCATATAGTCATACTGTTGATATACCCACTCTTTGCTGGCAATCGTAGGCGATGCTAGAAGCTTCTGCAGAACAGAATTATAATCCGTTGGCTCTTCGATGGATGCAGTTATGTCTATGGATGAATATTGTTCGTAATACGGCGCCTCTTTCGATGGCTTACAATACACTGGCGCATCTTCTGCAAGCTTGTCCGCGGGGATTTCCGCCACGATTTCTCCCTTGTGAAGTAAACGGAGTTGGTTATCATCAGTCACTTTACCGATTACAGAAGAGTGGAGTCCCCATTTATCAAAAATCTTTTTTACTTCTCCTTCTTTTCCTTTTTTCGCCACAACCAG
Source organism: Neobacillus sp. KR4-4 (assembly GCF_042136325.1). Taxonomy (NCBI): domain Bacteria; kingdom Bacillati; phylum Bacillota; class Bacilli; order Caryophanales; family Bacillaceae; genus Neobacillus; species Neobacillus sp. KR4-4. The sequence goes on along the minus strand of NZ_JBHHJU010000011.1, from coordinate 100,118 downwards.
CATTCTTTCTTGTGACTCGGAGAGCATCATTTCGTAGGCACTCATTCCTTTTTCTCGCTGTGGAACAAGATCAAGATCCAATTCAACTCCATTTCCCGCTTTACTGGCCATCTCAGAACTGGAGCTGGTTAACCCTGCCGCACCCATATCTTGTATCCCAACCACATGACCAGAGGCGATCAATTCAAGAGTAGCCTCAAGCAGTAATTTTTCCATAAAAGGATCGCCCACTTGGACGGCTGGACGTTTCGCTTCCGAATTTTCACTCAATTCTTCTGAAGCGAAGGTAGCTCCGTGAATTCCATCCCTGCCGGTAGCCGCTCCAACATAAATGACGGGATTACCAATTCCTTTTGCGACGCCTTTTTGAATTTCATCATGGTTGATTAAACCAACACACATGGCATTTACAAGGGGATTCCCTTCATAGGAAGCATCAAAGTAGATTTCCCCGCCAACCGTTGGAATGCCCATACAGTTACCATATCCGGCAATACCCGCGACCACATTTTCAAAGATATATTTCGTTTTTGGATTATTAAGTTCGCCAAAACGCAGCGAATTCAATAAAGCGATCGGACGGGCACCCATGGAAAACACGTCACGAATAATCCCGCCAACTCCTGTTGCAGCACCTTGATAAGGCTCAATGGCGGAAGGATGATTGTGGCTTTCAATTTTAAACACCACTGCTTGATTATCACCTATATCAACAATACCTGCTCCTTCTCCAGGGCCTTGTAAGACGTGCGGGCCGGATATCGGAAAACGTTTGAGAACTACCTTCGAATTTTTATAGCTGCAATGTTCGGACCACATGACACTAAATATGCCAGTTTCCGTATAATTGGGTTTCCGCCCAAGGATTTCAATTACTTTATCAAATTCTTCATCGGTTAATCCCATTTCCCGATAGACCTTCTGCTGGACAATTTGCTCAGGAGTTGGTTCTTTATGCTGTACCATATTGTTTCCTCCAGTAACTTAAAATAGATGAAAACATACGTTTTCCGTCATCTGTTCCCAGCCATTTATGAACCGCACGTTCCGGGTGGGGCATTAATCCTAAAACATTTCCTCTCTCATTGATGACCCCTGCAATCTCAGAAATCGACCCATTTGGATTCGTCCCTTTATACCTGAATACGATTTGATTGTTCTTTTCTAATTCATCCAATGTCTCTTGATCACAATAATAATTACCATCACCATGGGCAATCGGAATACGTATCGTTTCGCCTTCTTGATAGTCTAATGTGAACGGGGTTTGGTTGTTTTCTACTACTAAATCAATGAAGTCACAATGAAATTTTAACCGTTGATTTCTTCGTAAAGCACCTGGCAAAAGATTAGCTTCAGTTAGAATTTGAAACCCATTACAGACACCAAGAATCAATTTCCCTTCTTCAGCAGCTATTTTCACCTGCTCCATAACAGGAGACAAGCTCGCAACAGCCCCTGGACGCAAATAATCCCCATAGGAGAAGCCCCCTGGAACAAGAATTGCATCATATTTTGATAGGTCCGTTTCAAGATGCCATACATATTCGACAGACTGTTCAATCGTATCTAACACTGCTTTATACATGTCTACATCACAATTTGAACCAGGAAAAACCAGTACAGCAAAGTTCATCCTATTCCCCTCCTATCCTTCCTGCTTGGTAAGATCAAACCGAAAGTCTTCAATTACGGTATTGGCTAACAGTTTCTCACACATATCCTTTACTCGTTCTTCTGCCGCCTTTTGATCATCGCTTTTAATTTCAAGCTCCATGTATTTCCCTATTCGTACATCCCCAACTTCATCATATCCAAGAGAATGCAACGACTCATGAACGGCATTCCCTTGTGGATCTAATACACTTTCTCTTAAGGTTACATATACTGTTGCTTTAAACATTGACATTACCCCCAATTCTCCGTTGTATTTCTTGATAGGCTTCCTCAACGTTTCCTAAATCCCGCCTAAACCGGTCTTTATCTAACTTTTCCTTTGAATGGGTATCCCAAAAGCGGCACGTATCCGGTGAGATTTCATCCGCTAAGATAATAGTGCCAGCTGGGGTTTTTCCAAACTCTAATTTAAAATCAACTAAGATAATATCTTTGTTTAAAAGAAACTCTTTTAAAATCTCATTGATTTTTAGGGCTTGTTTTCGAAGTTCAACCATTTCTATCTCTGATGCGAGTCCAAGAATGGCAATATGATCATTGTTAATCAAAGGGTCTCCCAATTCATCATTCTTATAGTAAAATTCCACAATGGCTCCCGGCAGTTCCTTCCCTTCCTCCCATCCCAGTCTTTTTGCAAGGGAGCCCGCCGCAATATTTCGAACGACAACCTCAATCGGGATAATCTCTACTTGCTGAACAATCTGCTCTGTTAATGAAATCTTTTTAATAAAATGATTTTCCACGCCTTGTTCTTTTAACAAACTTAAGAAAATGGCACTTATTTCATTATTTAAAGTTCCTTTTCCTGCAATTTGTCCTTTTTTCTCGCCATTGAAGGCAGTGGCATCATCTTTATATTCAATCCAATACTTTCCTGGTTCTGATGTTTTGTATACTTTTTTTGCTTTTCCTTCGTAAAGCTGTTCTAATTTTTCCATTATTTTTTCACTCTTTTCACTCGTTGGTTATGTTTTTAGCAGAACGACTCTAATCCACGTTCCCTTATGACCAAATTCCAAGATCCTTAATTTGCTTGTCTATTTGCTCGAGATTTGAACCTAAAAAATTAATGTGACCCATTTTCCTATTTTCGTCGCTTTCCTTTTTGCCGTATAAATGTAGTTTGGCTGTTGGTGGTAACTGCTCAATTTTATCTAGCACTTTATTTACATGCTGACCTAAAATATTAACCATGATAATCGGGCTTAAAAGAGTAGTATCTCCTAAAGGCAGTCCGCATATTGCCCGAATATGCTGCTCAAATTGAGAAGTAATACATGCATCCATGGAATAATGCCCGGAATTATGAGGTCTTGGTGCTAACTCATTTACGATAATTTCACCATCATTCGTAAGGAACATTTCGATCGCAATTAATCCAACTACTTGTAAGGAGTCTGCTATTTTTAATGCTTCCGTTTCCGCTTGAATTCTTTGCTCATCGCTAATTCTTGCAGGAACGAGGGACTGATGCAGGATATTATTAATATGGATATTTTCAGCTGCCGGGAAAGTCTTAGTTTGACCTTGGATATTTCGCGCAACAATCACGGATAATTCCTTACAGAACGGGATAAATTGCTCGATGATCATGTCCATCCCTGCATTTTTCCAAGCCTCGATCGCAATGGGAATGTCCTCCCTGCTTTTTATAACCCATTGCCCTTTCCCATCGTAACCCCCTGTAGCTGTTTTCATTATGTAAGGGAATCCCATAGGATCTATTGCCGTTTCAAAGTCATTTTCCGAACTTATGACAAAGAAAGGTGCTACTTTCACATCAAAGGACTTTAAGGTAGATTTTTCCAGGATACGATTTTGGGTTATTTTGAGCAGTTCGCTTCCTTGAGGTACAAAGGATGTAGTTTCTAAAATAGATGTTATAGTAGAATCTACATTTTCAAATTCATAAGTAATCACATCTGAGGAATCGGCAAGTTCTTTAACTGCTTTGAGCTCAGTATAGGGAGCTGTGATTTGAAGATCTGCCACTTGTCCACATGGTGAGTTAGGTGTCGGATCCAACGTAATGAAGCGATATCCCATATTTTTGCCAGCAATTGAAATCATTCTTCCTAGCTGGCCACCCCCTAAGATACCAATCGTTGAGCAGGGTTTAATGACTGTCAAAGCTTTTTCCTCCTTCATCCTTTTTTAAACTTTTCATAATGTTAGGTTTTCCTGAAATGCACTCAAATACTTTTTTAATCGAAAAAACTTCTTTTATTTACAAAGCTAATACAATTTCAACAAGACAATCAAAAGGATAAAAATTCTGCTTTCGCCAAAAATAATGAAATGAAATTAACGGGAGGAATACACATATGGATTCAGAAATGAAGGAGAAATGCGGTGTATTTGGAGTGTTTAATCACCCTCAAGCAGCCCATTTAACATATTATGGACTTCATGCACTTCAACACCGCGGGCAGGAGAGTGCAGGAATTGTAGCTAGTGATGGAAAATCATTCAGGCATCACAGGGGAATGGGATTAGTTACCCAAGTATTTTCGCGTGAGATCCTTGATGGACTAAGTGGGAATATGGCCATCGGTCATGTACGATATTCTACTTCTGGTGCAAGTTTACTACAAAACGCACAACCTCTTGTATTTAAGTACAGTGCGGGCAATTTGGCCGTTGCCCATAACGGGAATTTAGTAAATGCCAATGTTGAGCGGAAGGTTCTCCAGCAACAGGGTGCCATTTTTCAGACAACCACTGATACTGAGATTATCGCTCATTTAATAGCGCGTTCCAGTAAACAATATTTTGATGAGGCAGGACCGGATGTTCTTAAGCGGATTGACGGTTCCTTTGCATTGCTGATCATGACAGATAAACAAATGCTGATTGCCCTAGATCGTCATGGCTTACGTCCCCTTAGCCTCGGAAAAATTGGTGAATCCATTGTCGTGTCTTCAGAAACTTGTGGACTTAATGCGGTTGATGCTAAGTTCTGGAGAGATGTTGAACCGGGAGAATGGCTTCTTGTTGACGAGACGGGAATTAAAACAGGTAGATTTGCTGCAAAAGGTGACGTTTCTCTTTGCTCCTTTGAATTTGTTTACTTTGCTCGTCCAGATAGTGTGATTCATGGAAGAAGTGTTTTATCCATTCGAAAAGAATTAGGCCAAATTTTAGCAAAAGAACATCCTACACCTGCTGATGTTGTTGTTGCTGTTCCAGAATCAAGTGTCCCTGCAGCCATGGGTTTTGCCCAACAATCAGGAATTCCATATGAAATGGGAATCATCAAAAATCCTTATGCCGGTCGTTCATTTATTGAACCAACCCAAGAATTACGCGATTTGGCCGTTCGTTTAAAATTAAGTGCTGTTCGTGAAATTCTCGAAGATAAACGGGTCGTGCTTGTTGATGATTCGATTGTACGTGGAACGACAAGCAAGCGAATTGTTCAATTGATTCGTCAAGCAGGTGCAAAAGAGGTCCATGTACGAATTAGTTCCCCAATGGTAAAAAATCCTTGTTTTTATGGAGTGGATATGCCAACCAAAGAAGAACTTTTTGCTAACAAACATGAGCATGAACGTGCAATGGGAAGTGTGATTGGAGCAGACTCATTAGCCTTTTTAAGCACCGAGGGATTATTAGAGGCTGTCGATGTAGATCTGGCAGATACTAGCCGCCGTTGTATCGCTTGTTTTAGTGGTGCATATCCAACTGATTTGTATCTTAAGTGATCATCTTCATTAAACAAGGACTAAGATAAAGAAAAACCTTCAAAATTTATGAAGGTTTTTACTTTTTATTGCGAATAGTTGATTCCGACTTATAAAAAAGAAATAGTATCCTATTTCTCCTGAAGATATCCACCTAACTAATTATTATCATTTTCGTATGCGATAACCACTACTTTTTTATGTGCTTGCTCACTTAGCTTTTCCTCTAGTGATTGAATTTCATTTATTAAATTGGGTGATAGTGAAGCTGCAACATACTGATTTTCATTTTCCATTATCATTACTCCTTTACGACATTTGTCATAGATATCTTTAATAACTTAAATATAAGGTTTTCCTGTATCAGGAGAAAGAGATGGAACACGACGCTTGAAATATTAGCACTTTCTCACTGAATATAAATATTATTTAGTTGTCTACAATGTTTTTATTCATTTTAGTTTGTGTTTTTCCATATTTTGAAATTCCAGGCGCGCTCATGGAAGATCAAAAGGATAAAATTTCATTTTCTTCAATATATATATGAAACATAATAGAATAGAACTCGTCGTTATAGAGAGGGAAGGATGTGGGAGCAGTGGACAGATACTCAATTGAAGAATTTATCAAACAATCGGAGCAGGTTGATAAGGGACAGGGTCTTTTTGAATTAGAGACTCCTCGGATGTTGGAAGTAAATCTAGATGGTCAAGTTTGGGCCAAAGCGGGATCGATGGTTTCTTACCAAGGGGAAATTAAATTTGTCCGCGAAGGAATGCTAGAACACGGACTAGGAACCGCGTTCAAAAAGGCGCTCACCGGAGAAGGTGCTTCGTTAATGAAGGCCAATGGAAAGGGGAAATTATATCTAGCCGATAGCGGTAAGAAAATTATTATTCTAAATTTGCAAAACGAATCTATTTACATTAATGGGAATGATTTACTTGCATTTGAACCAAGAATTAAATGGGAAATAAAATTAATGAAGAAAATTGCAGGGATGATGGCAGGAGGCTTATTTAATGTTCGATGTGAAGGAAGTGGATTGATCGCTTTTACTGCCCATTATGAACCACTCACCTTAAGGGTATCACCTGGAAATCCTGTGATTACCGATCCAAACGCAACGGTTGCGTGGTCTGGCAATCTTCAACCTAAATTTCAAACCGATATTAGTTTGAAAACATTCTTTGGCAGAGGAAGCGGAGAGTCTATTCAAATGAAGTTCGAAGGTGAAGGCTTTGTCGTAATTCAGCCCTTCGAAGAGGTTTATATGAAAGCAAAGCAAAGTTAATAGGTTTAAATAATCATACTAAAAACTAGATAGTGCCTGACACCATTCATTTGAAGGTGTCAGGCACTTCTTTGTTGTTCCCACTAAACAGGTATTTAAAGATATATTCCTTTGGTATTTTCTTATTTCCAACTATGAATGGGCATGGTAGAATCATATAGTTGTATTCTATTAACTACCGGTGGTGCCCTGTGAAAGAATCTGTATTAATTCAAGAAAACAAAAGACTCAAGTTGAAATTTGCTTTTCTAAAAAAAGACATTGTTTTTACAGTTTCTCTTGTATTAGCTGCGACAAGCTGTTTAATTTATCCTCCAAAACTGGAGTATATCAATTTTCAAGTGTTAGTTATTTTATTTAGCTTGATGCTAACCATTAAGGCGTTAGAAGAATTAAGATTCCTAGACAAATTCGCAATTGCTGTTATTAATAAATGTAATAACAGCCGCTCTGTTTCAGCAATTCTGATATTGTTATGTTTTTTTAGCTCAATGTTTGTCACAAACGATGTGGCGCTGCTTACATTTGTACCCTTGACACTTGTGGTCAGTAGGAAAACCCAGATGCCCATGATGGAGACGATAATTTTTCAAACCATTGCAGCAAACATTGGTAGTAGTTTAACTCCAATGGGTAATCCGCAAAATCTGTTCATCTATTCGCATTATGGAATCCGGCCAGTTCCATTTTTTTCGACGGTTCTATTCATGGCTGTCCTTGGAATTAGTTCTCTTTTATTCCTTATAAAAAGAATGCAATATAGAGAATTAAAAGTTGTTCTAAATCCAGTGCCAATAGACGATTGGAAAAAGCTAGCAGTCTGGGGATTGGTTCTAGCAATTATCGTTGCTTCAATTTTTGGAGTGGTCAGTTACCAAGTCGCCTTCGTGCTAACTTTGATAACCGTGATCATATTAAATGTAAAATTATTGATAAAGATTGATTATCTACTTTTGTTAACGTTTATCTGCTTTTTTATCTTTATTGGAAATATATCCAATTCAAATACATTACAAGCATTTGCCAATACAAGTTTAAAAGATACTACGTCCGTCTATTTTAGTTCAATTTTTTTAAGCCAGTTTATCAGTAATGTTCCAGCCTCCATTCTATTGGCAGAATTCACAACTGATTGGAAACCTTTATTATTAGGAGTGAATATTGGCGGACTCGGGACAATTGTTGCCTCATTGGCCAGTGTAATTTCTTACAAACTATTTATACAGGCAAATCCAACCGAAAGCAAAAGGTATTTAATCAAATTCAGTTTCTATAATTTTACTATTTTAACGTTTTTAACTTTAATTCAGTTCGTTATCCTTAAACTTTTATAAAATTTTTAAAAAATAGACACCATCCATTGAATTGGATGGTGTCTATGCTTAATTTTTTGAAGCAACAGGAGCTTTTTCACCATTTATTCAGTTGTATCTTGCGATAACCTATTCTTTAATTCGATAATCCTAAAAAATTCTCCAATCTCTTCCTTAAAGATTTTTTGCCATACATGCTTTCATCTTGCTGTTTTGGAGTGTTATTAACATACATCCATGCAGACTTGGCGTTTTTTTCCACTTCCTGTTGTTTAATTCCCATCATAGTTTGGTAATCATACATTCTCATATTTATTTCATCCTCTCACACAAAAAATATAAAAAACGACCGTTCGGTTTATTTAATGGTTCAATGATTCTTTATTTGTTCCTGAAATTATCAACAATTCATACGTGCAAAAAAACAAGCCGATTAGAGGGGCTTGCCTTATTGCTCAGATATTTCTTTTTACCCTTAGGATATACATTTTTTTTATTTCTTTTAATACCTCATGGTAGGGATAATCTTCGTATACTATTGTCTGTGAGACCACTCCATCAACCATCGACCAAAAAAGATCAGCAAATATTTCGGGATTCACATCTTGTTTTATTTCACTAGACTTTTGCCCGTCTCTAAGAATATCAGTGACCTGTGAAATAAAATATGTTTGCCTGCGATTGCGTAAACGTTCCTTTAATTCTTTGTTCCTTGAAGAGTGAAGCTTGAACTCTAAGTGAACTGAAAAACGTGCTTTATTTTCTTCGATAAAAGGATTTAGGTCTAAGTATATTTCGAACAAGTAGTTTAATTTTTCTATAGCTGATGTCTTTTTAGATATTTCCTGATTCAGTTCATCGTAAGTTTGACTCGTTTCTGTACTCATTAATTCAAGATAAATTTCATCTTTACTTTGAAAGTAATTATAAATCGCACCTTTGCTGATACCGGAATGTTCCACGATATCATTAATCGTAGCAACTTCGAAACCTTTCTTCGCAAAGCAAACAAACGCACTTGATAAGATTTCTTTTTTCTTTTTCTCTTTATAATCATCAGAGACTATTGGGGGCATTTTATCTCCGCCTTTATAATTAATAATTATTTATTTATAATATGTGAAACATTCAAAAACGACCGTCCGGTTTATTTAAATTTTAGCTTATATCCACCTGAAAAATCAACCAAAATTTTCCTGAGAATCTCATACAAGACAAATATAATGGTGTCAGGTACCAAAGACTATTTTCTATCCACACAGCTAAAAAAAGCCCTTGTTAAATTAACAAGGACTTAAACATACATTTATTACATTGAATAAATCGGGACTCACTTAATAATCTTATTCAACAAAAAATCGACTTTTTCAGTCAGTTGTTTTTTTACACTATCATCCATGTCCATTTCATCCATCGTCTCTTTCAATTTACCAAACCAGATTGCTGCTCTATCTGGAGCGATTTGAAATGGGTGTCGTTCTTTCACTTGTGAGACTTGCTTCCCTTGTTCCTGATCAGATTCCCCCGCAACTAGTCGGTTGATAAATACTCTTTGCCGCTCCTTCAATAATTCGATATCCGTGTTTCTTTCATTAAACATGTTAATGTAGTAGGAATCTTTTAGCAGCTTATCATAAAAACGGTCAACTAACTCATTCACTTTATCCTGTTCCAATACAATTGTCATCATTTATTCCCTCTTTTTCTTATGTAAAGTAATTTCTCCTATCATTATAGTGTAAATTAAAATCAAAAATTGTGATTTACATCACGGAAAGTGATTATGGAAGAAAAAAAGACACCTCTGTCATCACAGAAGGTGTCTAAACTTTAAAGTAAATTAAACATTCCTCGAACGACGATTATAATCCCTTTCAATGTCTTTTTTCCAGCTTCGATCAATCTTTTTGCCACTGCGAAGGTTAACCACAGCTTCATTTACCGCTTCATAATTTAATTGCGTTCCTTCACCGTCCGCGTGGTATTCAACAGCGAAGTCCTCATCGATACCAAATCGCGCAGCTGTTGAAATGGCATCGATATTGGCACCCAAGAATAAGAACTCCCACCCAAATTTCTCTTTTTGGAGCTGAACCATTTTTTTGATTTTGTCCGCTGTGAATTCACGACTGGCATTTTCCATCCCATCCGTGGTAATCACGAAGAGTACTTTTTCGGCACGTTCATCCTCTCTGGTTCTCTTTTGTACATTCACAATTTTTTGTATCGATAAACCAATCGCATCCAATAACGCAGTGGTGCCGCCGACTTCATAATCTTTTTCAGTAATAGGAGAAATGCCCCTTACATTGATTCGGTCGTGTAATAAATCGTAATCGTGATCAAACAACACAGTTGTTACAATAGCTTCGCCCTCTGCCTTTTGCTGTTTCTTCAGCATCGCATTATATCCGCCGATGGTATCCGCTTCAAGACCTGCCATGGAGCCGCTTTTATCCAAAATAAATACTAATTCTGTTAGATTTCTTTTCATGATTATCATCCTCCGCTTTGTGATAAACAAAGGATAACAAATATTCAAAACCAAATGGTCGCTTTAAAAGCGACATTTTTATGCGCCAAGTAATGGCTGGTCAAAAGCAAATAAGGCCTCATTGATTTCATGAATATTGTAATTTGCCTGTTGAATAAAGTACTCAATAATCACATCAAATTTATTGCTCCGTGACAAAGTATAACCAGCAGTGGCTAGAAGATCCATCGTTTCCTCCACGTTTAACTCTAAAGCAACAGCAAACGCAATCGTGGTTTTCTTTTTCGGAGTATAATCACTTTCATTCCGAATCTTGGAGAATAATCGCCGGTCAATATTCGCTCGTTTATATGTTTCCACATCTGTCATACCTTTTTCATCAATGAAACGAAGCAGCCGTTCGGAAAAAGATTCATCAAGTTCGTCCAATAGATTGACTAAGGAATACTCTGCTTCTTTATGTACATCCTGCTGATCAATCTCGATTTCTTGCTGGCTTTCCCATATATAAGGTTCTTGTCTAGTACGCGTAAACATGCTTTCTATTTCTTCCACATAATGCTCATCAATATATTGATGAATCGATGTAAATAGTTTCTTGCTTAAACCGAAAGAGCTCTTATCAAAAACAACTAGATAAACGAGCATGTCATGCTGTAATAAAAATGAACCAATCGTAGAAACCGCAATTTGTAATGCTTCCTCCTTGGGGTAACCATAAATGCCTGTCGATATCAACGGGAATGCGATGGATTCACACTGATGGTTCCTGGCCAACTCCAAGGAGTTATAGTAAGAATTCTTTAACCGTAAGGCTTCTTGATTGGAACCACCTTGCCAAATCGGTCCAGGAGTATGTATGATATATTTTGCTTCTAAGTTAAAGCCGTCCGTCAATACAGCTTCTCCAACCTTGCATTCCCCCATTTGATCGCAAGCTTTTTGCAACTCATAAACACCAGCTGCACGAAAGATAGCACCACAAACGCCCCCACCCATTTTCAATGATGTATTTGCAGCATTGACAATCGCATCCACCTTCATCTTAGTAATATCATGACGAACAATTTCTAATGGCAACCTTTTCCCCTCCCTAAACAATACTATATTGCATTTATCTCCCACAATTTGTATAACCCTAGTGAGATTATACCATTTTTTCAAGCCAGAACTTGCATCAAAAAAAGCCATCAAATACTAGATTGAAAACCACTAGTACTTGATGGCTCGTATTTTTCTACTGACTACCGGGTAAATGATTGTCTATAACACTTTACTTAAGAACGCCTTGGTACGTTCATGCTTTGGATTACTGAATAACTCATTTGGTTCATTTTCTTCCACAATATAGCCGCCGTCCATGAATATGACCCGGTCTCCTACTTCACGAGCAAAGCCCATTTCATGAGTAACAACCACCATGGTCATCCCTTCTTTAGCCAGCTGTTTCATTACTTCTAATACATCTCCGACCATTTCAGGGTCAAGTGCAGATGTCGGCTCGTCAAAAAGCATGATTTTAGGATTCATTGCAAGTGCCCTAGCGATAGCAACACGTTGTTTTTGCCCCCCGGATAGTTCACCCGGATAACTATTAGCTTTTTCTCTTAACCCTACTTTTTCGAGTAGTTCAAGTGCTAACTTATCCGCCGCAGATTTTTCGGTTGAGCGAATTTTAATTGGTCCCATCGTGATGTTTTCTAAAACGGTTTTATGAGGAAAGAGATTGAATTGCTGGAAAACCATTCCCACTTCTTGTCTAACCTTGTTGATATTAATCTTGTTGTCTGTGATATCTTGTCCGTTAATGACTACTTCCCCGCCTGATATTTCCTCAAGGCGATTTAAGCAGCGAAGGAACGTACTCTTTCCTGAACCCGATGGGCCAATCACACAAACTACTTCTTTTTCTTGTACCTCTGCATTAATATCCTTTAAAACCTCTACCTTACCAAACGATTTTTGCAAATTTTTAACCTTAATTATACTCATCGAACCTGAATCCTCCTTTCGATGAAATTAGCTAAGATAGTTAATAAATAAATAATGATAAAGTAAATAACACCTACAGCCAGCCAAATCTTAAATGCTTCGAAGGTTGCCGAAGCTTGAATTTGCCCTTGCTGTGTTAAGTCGGCGATCCCAATAACAGATAAAAGTGAAGTATCTTTTAAACTAATAATGGACTGGTTTGTAATAGTAGGAAGCATTCTTCTAAATGCTTGTGGGAGAACCACATATCGCATCGTTTGTGCCCCTGTAAAACCAATCGATCTTGCCGCTTCAGTTTGTCCTTTATCTATCGATTGAATTCCTGCTCTGATAATCTCAGCAAAGTATGCCCCTGCATTAATGGCAACAGTGACGATCCCAGCAGTCGTGCTGTTTAAGGAGATTATTTGTAAAGAATTCACGCCGAAATAGATAAAAAACAATTGTACAATAAATGGCGTACCTCGAATTGCATCCACATAAACTTTTGCAATCCAATTTAAGATCTTATTCGGTGCCAATCTCAATAAAGCGACCAGTAAACCAATGATAAAACCTAGAATAATAGCTATCACAAATATATATAATGTCACTTGAAGACCTTTGAATAACATCGGTAACGCCGCAGAAATAATATCCATCTTTTCATCCCCTTTCAAAAAGAAAGCGCGCATTAAGCGCGCTTATTGCTTATAGATTAATTATTCACCAAGATAAGTTTTGATAATTTTATCATAGGTTCCGTCTTTCTTTAATTCAGCAAGACCATCGTTGATTTTTTTCAAAAGATCTGAATTTTTTCCTTTTAGAACAGCAATTCCATATTGATCTCCGTTCAAGCGATCACCTACAATTTTTAAGCCAAGATCTTTTTGGGCAATTGCATAAGAAATTACAGGATAATCTTCAATAAGTGCATCCGCATTTCCGTTAGATACCTCTTGGAACATAGCAGGACTATCATTAAATTGAACAACTGAAATTCCTAATTTTGAAGCATTGTCTTGTGCATATTTTGCACCAGATGTACCTTTTTTAACTGCAACTTTTTTGCCTTTTAGGTCATTGATGGATTTAATAGTTGAATTATCTTTCTTCACAACTAATGTTAACCCTGCATCAAAATATGGTGATGAGAAATCAACTATTTTTTTTCTTTCTTCAGTAATACTCATACCTGCAATAGCCACATCTAGCTGATTAGCTTGCATTGCTGGAATGATTCCACCAAAATCCATTGGAGAAAGTTCAATTTTGAAGCCCTGATTTTTTGCAATAGCATTGATTAATTCAATATCGATACCCTTATATTCGTTTCCTTCTTTAAATTCAAATGGAGGATACGTCGTATCTACACCAACTTTATACACCTTACCTGCTTCCTCTTTCCCGCTTTTTGTGTCACTACTTCCACAAGCAGCGATAAAGATGGTAAGGATTAAAAACAAACTAAATAAACCAAACTTTTTCATTTTAATCTCCCCTTTTTTGTCAGATTATTCTCATATGCAGAATTGATAGAATTCACCTAGTTAATATAACACATATGATAAACATAAAAAAGATAAAATTATTGGAATATAGATTATTTTTTTATAAAATTAATATAATAAGATAATTTCAACAGCGGACCATATTAATAGAAAAACCGGGACATGAGAACATTTATTTCGATAACAATCAAACCAACTCAGGTTAGGTTATGGCAACACTTGCATAAAAAATTTTATTAATACGGGCTCCAATTTCATCTCAATGTATATGATATAGGGTAATCGCCTAGTTACTGTCCTTACCATCGAAAGGAAGTGTTTAAGTGTATACTAACGCAATCCCAACAATAAGTGGATGCTCTAATGCTATTCCCCAGCCTCAGATGTCTTATGGATATGCGACTCCTGTTCAAGGTTATTGTGTTAATGTTCGTGGGTGTGAAAATTTTATCATAATAATAGTGTTGTTTATTTTATTAATCATAATTGGTGCAATTGCTTTCTGCTTTTAAAAGGGAAGATCTAAAAAGCATAAAAATTCTAGCGAGTTAGATATAACAAAATCAGGGACATGGTACGAACCCATGTCTCTTAGCACTTCCACCAAAATCGACGAAGAATATAAGCGCATGTTTCCAACGATATGCCATAAAAAGATATACATAAAATGAATTTTAAATATAATTTGTCCACACCTTCCTTTTACTTCTTCATTTAATGTAGTAAGGGAGGTGAAATTATATGAGTATAGAAGACGTTATTTCAATTGGTGCAAATTGTATTGTACAAATCAGAAATCGCTTTTTTCTTTTAGTGGAAATTGAAGTGGAAGCAGGTAATGTTGCATTCGAGGAATTCGTGTTCATTCGTATATCACGACAAGAGGCTATGACATTGTTGAATGCAGGAGTCAAGCCTTGTGAAATTAAAACTCGCGTTCCAAGATCCAATGATGTAGAAGTAGAGTTTATTTGTATCTTGATTGTAGACGGAGAGGCATTTGCTGTGTTTGATGTAGAAAACGACACAGACGAAGCAGTTCTTGTCGAAATTCCATTAGCAGCTGCACGTAATTTAATCCGCAGAGGTGCAAGGGAATGTACTGTCATTGATAGATTGCGACATTAATTTTAAAAAATTTTATAGATTCCACAAGAGGGCTATTTAAATAAATGGTCCTTTTGTTTTTAAAACCCCTTTCATATATTATTTTCACAGGAAAAAGGGTTCTGTCCCCAGGTGCGTTAAAGCTTTAGTTCACTTGGGAGCTGCCCCCCGATTGACTTGAATGTTTTTTTTTTTGTAATGGTCTGTCCCTCAACTTGCATAGAGATATACAAAGGGGAGGATTTTTATTTTAAATACTCATAAATTTATTAGAATGACTGTTTCCTATGTTTTTATTACCTCAGCACTTATGAAATTAATGGGTACCGAAGTAACAAATCATTTTCTTGAATTAGGACTGCCCTATCCCCACATGATGTTAAAGCTTGTTATTTTAATTGAAATGGTTTGCGGAATTTTATTATTGGTTAATAAAGCTGTTATATATGCAGTGGTACCTTTAATTGGTATTATGATCGCAGCCATTCTATTAACAAAGGTTCCCCTTCTGCACACTGGCCTGCTGCCATTCGCTTTTGGTGCTCGTTTAGACATAGTAATGTTGGTTTTGCTAGTTTATCTATACAAGCAATATCCCCGCTGATTCCAGTGCCCGAGGAACAGATTTTACTGCACGATCATTTCCTAAAATACTAAGATCAATTGATTAAATTTGCCGGAAAAGTGGTAAATATAAAACAAGAGAAATACAAACTGGTGAAGTTTTGCAAAGAAAGGATGATCGAAAATGATTATTATGGATAGAGAACAAAGCTATTTTATGGTAACTCAGAATGATCACGCCAAAATTGCAGGGGAAATCGCCCGAAACTGTAAAGATGATTATTATTTTGATCTTACACGAACCCAAGAAGTGCAACTGGCAATCCAAGAACATGACAGAGGCTGGATAGACCTGGACAAGTCTCCTGTATGGAATGATAAAACGGAAAAGCCGTACTCTTTTATCGACTACCCAATCATGCTTAAAATATCTTTTTATAAAAAGGGGTTGAATGAAGTTGAAAAGATGAGCCAGTATGCTGGACTTTTATGCAGTTTACACTATTCATCATTCATTCAGGATGCAACAGAACCCACAGTCAGGGAATTTTGGAATGAAGAAAAGCAAAGACAGGAGCAACTATTAAAGGAATTGCAAATAGTGGGAGACGAGAAAAAGAATGAAACTTTAATGTACCATTTAGATCTATTAAAATTTTGCGATTATCTTTCCCTTTATATTTGTTTAAATGAACCTGGAAATAATAACAGGATACATCCCTTTTTCAGAAATGGATTTCCACAGTTATTTCCTTTTGTTACGGACAAACCCATTGTTGCTCATTGGAAAAACCAAGAAACGGTTTCGCTCTCCTTCTCCCCTCTAAAAAGTGAATTTGAAGTAAAACTGCCTTATCGGGCTGTAAAAAAAGACCAAATAGAGGAGCACGGCATCTTACAGGCATACAAGGACACCCCTGTTACTAGTAGGAAGATAGAGTTTAAATAGGAGAAAACCTAAAAAGGAGAATCTATTTTCCTCCCCCATCAACACATCCTGCCTGTTCGGCCCCCCCCATTTTTGACTACTACTATGAATTTTATATTACGAAAAAAAGCTATTGATACCCGTATCTAGGATCAGATGTTCCGCACCTATCGGTTGGGAGATCAGGTTAAGTAGCCCAGCTGATAAATAGACGGAAAAATTCCGCCTAATTCGTAATTTTTATTATAAAAGGCTTAATTAGACGGAGAGATTCCGCCTATTTACTCGAAAAACGTGAAAAGGGAAGATTTTTCTTTGCTTAATCGGAAAATCTCCGCTTATTTACCCCGAAACGAGCTCCATTTTACATTTAACCGGAAAATCTCCGCTTATTTCACTTTTGCTGATTACTCAAATCCAACAAAAAGGAAACTCCCTTCTATTATCAGAGGGGGTTGGTCTTCTGTCAAGAAAGTGGACAATAAAATTTGAGATTATTGCAACCAAAATCCCTACCGCACTTCGTTTGGTACGCTATTAGAAATGGGCAGTCGAAATACATGACTGTCCATTTCTAATACCAAATGTCCCCTTTATGAAACTAATTCGGATTCATTTACCAAGTGGTTTCTTTCAAATTGGTTCGGGGAGGAATTCCCTAATGTTGAATGTTTTCGTCTTTCATTATAAAAGCTGCTAATATAATAATTTACTGCCTTAATCGCCTCTACCCTTGTTTTAAATCGTCTTCTGTAAATTAAATCTTTTTTAATTGTGGCATGAAACGACTCAATACAAGCATTATCATAAGGATCACCTTTTTTACTCATACTGATGTTCATTTCTTTCTCTTTCAAAATATCAATATAGTCATGAGAACAATACTGAGACCCACGGTCTGAATGGTGAATTAATTCCTTGCCAGGCTGTCTTTGAATAATCGCCCTATTCAATGCTTGTACAGCTAACTCTTTCTTCATATGGTCTGCTAAACTCCAACCGACTATCTTTCTTGAAAATAAATCCATAACGGATGCCAAATAAACCCATCCCTCACTCGTCCAAATATATGTAATATCTGTAACCCAAGCTTGATTAGGTTCTTCCACATTAAATTGACGATTGAGTATATTAGGATAAATATTTAAATCATGATCCGAGTCTGTTGTGACCACAAACTTTTCTTTTTGTGTAGCTTTTAAGCCCATTTCCCTCATTATTCGAGCAACTGTTTTTTGCGAAATCGTATAACCCCAATCAATTAAATCGGCATGTACTCTGGGACTTCCGTAGGTTCCAAAACTCTCATGAAATGACTTGCTAATTTTCTGCTGAATTTCTAACCGATATTTTTCCTTTTCGGATGGGACACTTGATTTCTGATTCAACCATTTATAGTAGCCACTCGTTGATACCTTTTACACATGGCACATCTTCAATATAGCGTGTTCATTTGAGTGGGCTTCAATAAAGGTATAAACTACGCTTGGTTTTTGGTGAAGATGTGCATGGCCTTTTTTAAGATTTCAATTTCCTCTCTTGCTTCTGCCAATTCTTTTTCATGTTGTTTTTTTAATTTTTCAAGCTCAGTAGGTGTAATATAAGTCTCATTAGTCTTCCCGGTATTACTCTTCTTTCTATAAGATGAAACCCATCCACTTATCGTCTTAGGTGAAATTTCTAACTCACGTGCAACATCTGATGCTTTTCGGCCTTCCTCAACAACTAACTTTGAAACATAATCCTTATACTCTTGATCAAAATGTTTACCCAAAGTGAACACGTCCTTCTAAATGATGATTGTATTATAAACTAAATCTCATTTTTACGTGTCCACTTTTTAGACTAACCTCAGGGTTTCCTTCTTGTAAAAGTATTTAACTGATTTATTCTACTCCCGGAAACCATCCTGGCGTATGAACAATTGCCTGCCACAGGGGATCTGGTACTTCCAGTTCGTGCTGATGATTCTTGTTTATTTTGGTGACAATTTCAGATTCTCTACCTTGTTCCACTTTTTGCACCCACTCAGGATCAATGATCAGTCCACGTCCCAATGCGATTAATGGGACGCCCGTTTCCAATGCGTTTAAGGCATCATCAGCTGTATAAATCGAACCAACACCGATAACTGGAACTCGGTTCCCTACACGTTCCTGAATGATTTCAATACGTGAACGTGTATCCTCCACTCCTCGTCTAGGGGTTGACCTGAAATCCAGCAATGAAACATGAAGATAATCAAGGTCTTTTTCTACAAGTGCATCTATTAGTGCCAGTGTGTCAGCCATCGTGATTCCAGGTGTTTCAGGTTCCTCCGGAGAAAAACGATAGCCTACCAAGAAGGGCTCCTTCGCATATTCAGCAACCACTCTCTTTACTTCATCGACAATCGCCAACGGAAAAGTTAACCGTTTTTCAAGCGTGCCGCCCCATCGGTCATCCCGACAATTAGAATGAGGGGAGAAAAATTGCTGAATCAGATATCCATTGGCACCATGTATTTCAACTCCATCATAACCTGCTTCAATGGCACGTCGAGTGGTTTCTCCAAAATCGCGAATAATAGATTCGACCTCTGTTTCAGTCAATGCGCGGGGAACGGGTTTTCCTTCCCCTTCTGAAGGAACTGCACTAGCACTTACCACGTCACCATCCACTAATTCAGGTGGAACCTGACGGCCGCCATGGAAAATTTGCAAAATTGCTTTCGCACCTTGTTCTTTAATGGCTGATGCTAGTCGACTCAAACTTGGGATCATTTCATCTCGGTCTCCAGCAAATTCACCATGAAATCCTTTACCATTCCTGGTTACATAAGTACATGCTGTAATGACCATTCCAACGCCATTGGAACGTCGTTGATAATACTTGACTTCCGCATCTGAGACTGTGTCGTCAGGATTGGATGAGAAATTGGTCATCGGTGCCATGACTATTCGGTTTTTTAAGTGAATCCCCTTTCCTATCGTAAATGACTCAAATAATGGTGCATATTTTTCATTCATCATGTCTTTACTCCTCCTGTATGTTCATTTATGTTATATAGGCAAAAAATACCTTTACCCTTTCTATAACTTCACCTTATAGTTTAGGTATTTGATAAGAGCTTTATCAATTAAGAGTGTTTTAAAATTAATTCTGTTAATGCTTCTTTTGGTTGGAAGCCAATAACCTTATCAACTTCAACACCGTCTTTGAAAAGAATCAACGTTGGAATGCTCATAACACCAAATGATCTGGTGGTTTCTGGGTTCTCATCCACATTAAGTTTTAGAATCCGAACTTTATCACTAATTTCAAAATCGATTTCCTCCAACACAGGTGCAATCATTTTACATGGTCCGCACCATGGAGCCCAAAAATCCACTAACACCAATCCCTCTTTCATTTCTGCAGCAAAAGTTTGATCTGTTACGTGTAAAATTGCCATTATTTTTTCCTCCATTTTAATTTTTATATTTTAAGGCTCTGTTAAACTTGCCTGTTGATTTCCGCTCCAGGCACTTCGCTTTCCGCGGGTGGTCCGGCGAGCCTCCTCGTCGCTGCGCTTCTGCGGGGTCTCCCCTGCCCCGTCCTCCCGCAGGAGTCTTCGTGCCTTCCGCTCCAATCAACAGGGTGCCAAAATAAACAATTAAGCTTTAACACAGCCTATTTAAAAAAAACTTAATTGATCACTCTGGAAAACATATGAAAGTTACCTTTTTATATCAAAATTCCTCATTCGGTTTCCACTAATTAGAAATTCAGATTTTTTTATAGGCACTTCATGATTTTTTTTAGTAGATACTAATTTCGCCGATAATTCCTTAAACCACTGCTCATCTTTAAATAGTAAAGCCAAATCTATTAAAGCTAAAAGCTCACTTTCATTTTTATCAGTTGTATCGGGTAGCTTTTCAGCCCGTTTATTTACGATCCAAATCGATTTTCCAATCGCTTTTTCATTGTCACTATCAACCACATTTATTTGTAACATTCCTTCGGTAGTGTCTACGGTTTCAACATACCCGTGGATCAGTTCTCCATCTCTGGATACCCCCTGTATCCAATCCCCATTTTCAAAACGATAATTGTCGGCCATTGTCATCTGCACCCCCTAAATGTTATAAAAAAAGTTACAGTTTGGTTTTTTTAAAAAGTTTATAAACAACATCTCATTATACTGTAATAAATTAATATACAGTATGAATAAAAGAAAAAACTAAATCATGGACAATGTTTAATTTTTTCTAAAACAGTACTAAGTGTAATATTCTCTAAATATTTTTCAAAATACAATTCAGCATCATTGAAAATCTGGTCCATTACCACCTGGGTATTAGACGAGATGACACATTTTTGCTCAGGGTCACCAGTACACCAGTTTGGTTTTAGGCTTCCGCGTGAAACAGTACGATAAATATCTGCCAATGAAACTTCTTGTGAGTCACAGTCGAGAATATAGCCACCACCTATACCTTCTTTGGTCCTAACAAATCCATGATTGCGCAAACAGCTCATGATCTTGCGAATCCGTGCCGCATTTGTACAAACATTGGCAGCGATTGACTCACTGCTAGCCATGTGATCTGGTAAATATGCTAGATAGATTAAACTATGGACGGCTATCGTAAAATCACTATTCACTTCAATGCTTCCTCCTCAAGAAGATTAATGTAATTTTATTATTTACAGTTTATAAAGTCAACAAAAAATAACTCAATTATAATAATTCCACTATAGCCTAACCATAATTAGCTTTCTACCCTATTTTATTTTTGCTAATCACTGTGTGAGTATTTACTTAGATTTTCCAAAATCGCTAAACGAATAAGTTTCACTTTTATTTCTTTACTTAATGAAAGCCATTCAGGTTTATTGATTTTCATTATTCATTCCCCCATTAGAGTATTGTTCGTTTCAAGAAGTTTTTAAACAACTTATTTTCTAACAATATTCATCTGAGAAGCATTTGATTTTACTAATACTTTTTTCATTCCCGTTCACTCGTGCTTTTTAACATTTTTCGTTTGCCATTTTATTTTAATTTTCTACATTTTTTTCATTTACAATTTGGTTTGTAGATTTTTGGTTTAATCATTTTGTCCATCAATATCTGAGCCTGTCCCCCAAAACTATGTTAACTAAAAGCACGGGGGACAGGTACATTAAGACTTCTTCTTTTCACCATCTTAATCTTAATCGTAATCCAATTTAGACTTTGATTTATTAAATATTTCGTTAAAATTATTTAACTTGCCATATTATTTTTGACTAGGGCTGCGTTATATATAGAGTAATGATCCAGGTATAAGGTTTGAGTTCCTGTAGGAAAAACAAACTTTAATGTATTGGTCCCAATCGTATAGCTGATAATTTCTTCCTTATTACTTGTTTTTATATCTGTTTTCGGAGTACCAAAATAATGTTTTATATCATTAATAGATAATTTTTTTAACCCAGGATCGTAGGATCTAATCTCAAACAGTTGCTGCCCTTTATTATAAGCGACCACTACATGCTTTTTATTATAAGTGCAATAGGTGCCTTTCGCTGCAGCAACATATTCACTTTTATCTTCTTTTCCCCAGGTCTTTCTTACTTCATCAATTGTGGTGCTTTTTAGATGAAAATAAACATTTATAATGGAGCCTTCTTTTGCCTTAGTAGCTATATTTAAAAGTAATTTACTCTTTGTTATATTCGTCGAAGTAGTATTTGAAATCGTTTTTGTTAGTTGATCATTTAGTTTACTTACATTTACTGGAGAAACTTTATTATTATTAATATTATATTTATGTTTCAAAGTTAAAATCCTATATACACTCTTATTGATTGTATCTTCAGAAATAGTATGATTTTTTACTGCTGAATAAATACTGTTGTAGACAGTTGCTACATTATCCATCCCATGACCCACTAAAATAATGTCAGTCCCAGCATTTACCGCCCTTACTGCAGCGTCTTGCAACTTGTAGTGCTTTGTAATCGCACCCATAGTTATATCATCTGTAATGACAACTCCGCCAAATCCATATTGTTTACGTAAAAGATTTGTAATAATGGTTTTTGACATGGATGCAGGATAATTAGAATCAATTTTTTTCACCAATATGTGAGCAACCATCACCATATCTGCATGTCCTTTGATTGCATTGTTAAATGGAACTAATTCAACCTTTTTTAGTCTAGTAAGATCATTCTGTACGAATGGAAGTTCCAAATGAGAATCAACGGAAGTGTCTCCGTGACCAGGGAAATGTTTAATAACTGGAATGACTTTTCCAGAACTTATACCATTCATCATACTAACTCCCATTTTCGTAACAATACTCGAATTTGTTCCAAAGGAACGGTCCCCGATAACAGTATTTTTAGGATTACTTTGGATATCTAGAACTGGAGCAAAATCTGTGTTAAATCCAAAAGCTTGCAATTCATAGGCGATCACCTTACCGATATTAAAGGCGTATTTTTCATCATTTTTATTTCCAATGATTCTTGCACTCGGTGTATTTTTGATTGATGTTGGCATCCGGTGTACCCTTCCGCCTTCTTGGTCGACGGATATGAATAATGGTACTTTATTCTTACTGTTTACATTCTTGATTGCATTTGTTAAGTTTACTAATTGAGCCGCATTCTTAACATTCGTTTGATATATGATTAACCCACCTGGCTTGTATTTATTAATTAAGTTTTGTGTATTTGAATTAACGGTTATGCCATCAAATCCTGCGATTATCATTTGACCTATTTTTTCATTTAAAGTCATCTTATTAAGCTGTTCTTGAATTGAATCTTTCTTGGGTGGTAAAGCTGTCTTTTGTGTATCTTCTGTTTTGGTATCTTCTGTTTTGTTACCTTCTGTTTTGGTTTTTTCTGTTTGGCCTGTATTCATCTCTTTATGATTATCCTCATAACTATTAGTGGTATTATTATTTGAACAGCCATTAATAAGTAATAATGCAAACAAAATGAATAGCGTTTTCATCATCAACTTTTTCATAGTGCCGCTCCTTCCAGTTGTAATCAGTGATTGTTCTTCTATATAATTCAGGGGATTCTGGAGCTCAAAGGTAATTCAAAATTGACGTATTATTTTATATTGCAAATAATATTCCCTATAACATAAATATTTACCATCATTGATCCTGTGGACTCTTCATGAAACGCTTCAAGTCAAATCCTTTTTTTGCACATTTTTCACATCTCCAATCAAATAGAATAAAATTCAAGCTGCTAGGTGGCATTGTCCTCTCTTCAATAATAAAAAATTCAACAGAAAATACACCATCCAATAATAACGTAATTTGACCATCCACCTAATAAAATAGTGTATATAAGAACTGTTGCCATTGCCCAAGGTATCCATCAACGTTTCATGGGTTTTATTATGAAAAAAGATGCGCTCATTTTATAAGCGCATCTTCCGATCTCTTTCAGTATTTCTTTAATAATTAGCAATATTTATTAATACCTCTTTCCTTCAAATATGATATAAAGTGAGATAATTTTCTCCACACTCTTATTCTTTAGTATGCCTTTTTAAGAGTATCATTACATATTTGAAATGGCCTCACGTGTTGTCCATGTAGCACTACTGAATGCTCGGTAGTTCGTAACAGCAGCATGAAAATCGTCTTCACTAATCGTGGCAGTTGCATCGTAAACAACGGCTGTCTTGAAGCCATTTTCGATTAAATCTCTCATGTGCGATTCAACACAAACGTTTGATAATACACCAGCCAAAATTACTTGTTCTTTTCTGCGTTGCCTTAGTTGATAGACCAGATCATTTGTCTGAGGACTGGCCACCTTGTGCGGTGTTGCAATGACGGATGTTTTGTCCAAGATATACGGAGCTAAAGTTGGAACATAATCTGCCTCTGGAGTTGGAGGACTAAATTGATTTAATTTCTGATACACACGTAAATTAATCAACATTTCTTGTTCGCTTCCAGTAAACTTCCAATTATAGTCATGTGGATATAAAAAGTGCGGGGAAACAAAGAGCTGATAACCTTTACTCTTGCCAGTGCTTAATAGTAGTTCCAGGTTGGCTAAGGTATTATTCTGTTTAATGTTATCCTTTGTCAAATGATATCCTCTTCCGCCTGGAGACAAAAAGTCATTTTGAGGGTCAGTAATAACTATTGCAGTATTCACTGGATTTGATTTAAACATAGAATTGTCCCTCCTTTTTTATGTTTTCACTTATCGATTATATGAACTACATTGATTAAAAATTCCCTAAGAAAATGAAATTTTGAACTTATTACCAAAGTACAAATTCACATACATGGAATTGTAGATTTCACCTCATATTAAAGTTAGGAGGGATTCTAGGAATATGAACTTTACTTGGTTACTTGGGTTATTAATTTTATCTCAACAGGTGAATATACCAGGCAGTTTATTAACAACTAACAATGGGCAAACTTTCACAATCGTTAATCGTACTGACTTTTCGATGAACTTGCCCGGTTTACCTATTATTGACACAGAAAATCTTAATAAATATATGGATGAAATGGACAAACATGTTTCTAAAAGTCCTAAAAATGCATTTATTGATAATAACGGGAATATCATACCTGAAAAAGTCGGTTACCGATTAAACCGTCAAATCTTTACAGAACAAGTATATTCTTATTATTTTAACAATGGATCATCTAAATTGGAGATCCCTTTACAAACAATTTATCCTAATGTTGACAGTGAATTACTAGCAGATATTCGAAATAAAAAAATTGGCGAATACGTAACATCCTTCAATAAATATAACAAAGAACGAACCAATAATATTTATCTTGCAAAAAAAGCGATTAATAATTTTGTTCTATTCCCAGGGGAAACTTTTTCCTTTAATAAAGTTGTTGGTAAAAGAACAGCAGAAAAAGGTTATAT
Organism: Neobacillus sp. KR4-4; assembly: GCF_042136325.1. Lineage (NCBI taxonomy): Bacteria > Bacillati > Bacillota > Bacilli > Caryophanales > Bacillaceae > Neobacillus > Neobacillus sp. KR4-4. The sequence goes on along the minus strand of NZ_JBHHJU010000011.1, from coordinate 74,681 downwards.
GCCTGCAACAGTGATTTATAGGGGAAAATTTTCAGAAGATATTGGTGGTGGGATCTGTCAAGTATCATCTACCCTTTTTAATGCAGTGGATAATGCGGGATTAAAAGTTATCCAACGTGTTTCACACAGTAGAAAGGTTACCTATATTCCACCAGGGAGGGATGCAACCGTTAGTTGGAATGGACCAGATTTTGTATTTAAAAATAAATACCATGAACCCATTCTAATTCAAGCAAAAACATTAGGGAACAAGTTAACCATTGAGTTATATTCTTCAGATTTCATTAACTTTAGTCCTAGAAAAGTTCCACATCTTCCTAATGATCAAAATCACCAACCCAAGTGAGATCACTTGGGGTTTTTTGGTGCTTATTAATTTCAACACAATCTTTTATTTAGAGATGTACTCGAAAAGCTGTCGCATAATTATTTATAGTATAAACCTAAATTACTCCCACACCATTGTTAAAAGTTGCTCCACTTTTTCTACTTCTGTTTTTCCAGTTTGTTTGTCCATCAAAGATGTATACAAATGAGGAATGACTAACTCAGCACCATTATCAAAACATGTTTGCACAATTGAATGAACATTATTTAAATCAATTCCGCCTGTCGGCTCAAACACTTTGATGCCCGAGCTTACCGCTGATCGTACCATTGCTGCGACTTCGTCTAATCGCTTATCTCCGTCGATTGGATAAAATTTAACAGAATGTATTCCAATTTCCTCCAACATAGATGCAGCCAATTCACATGACACTTTTTCTTTTAACTGTTTGCTGATAGGGCCGGTTGAAATATACACCTCACCAACAACTCCGCTCGGTTCAATAAGAGCATTAACAATGGTATGATGGGCGCCAAATTGCTGCATCGCCCCAAGAGTGTAGCCTGCTGCTGGAAACACTTGGTTTACATGGCTTGGAATCGTCTTTGTTGAAACATTCACTACATTTTTCCAAACACTCGCATCTCCAGCACCTAAGCCAACAGAAACAGGGATTCCTTCATTTTTATAGGATGTTACGGCATCGATAGCTGCTTCATCTGATGGGAAATCTTTTACCGTCAGTCCAATTAATATCTGTTCTTTGCCAACCTCATAAATTTCTTTTGCGTTTTCTACATCCTTGGCCAGTACGTTAAAAATTACACGCTTGTTGATCATTTTAAATATGTTCCTCCTATAATCTCAAGTATTCTCTCGGCAATCATTTGCTCTTGACCTTCTAATAATGGACGTGGATCAATATGGAGCATTCCCAAATCAGAATAGTAGTCTCGCAAGTAAATGGCAGGATTACCTTTTTTTAATGCTTCGCTCAATTCATAAGCTGAAATGCCTGTTTTTGCAGCATCTATTTGTATACAAGCCCGGTAAATCGGACGGCCGGCTTCATCCGCCTCTAATCTTGTTTTCACTCCTGGTATGGCCAATATACGATTACACAATCCTTCCATTCTTTTTCTCTGTGCGTCAGGCTCTACGGACTGTATATCATAATTTTCAAGGGCGATCATTAAGCCAACCATTGCTTCTTTACTTACCTTCATGGCCCGGCCAATTCCTTTATACTGCATGCGACATGCTTCCACCCATTCTTTTTTACCGCAAATAAACCCGGATGTCGGTCCGCTGAGTGCCTTTCCACCACTGAAAATGACCATATCAGCACCCAGTCTAGTGTATTTTTTCAAATCAGTTTCTGCCGCTGCATCAACAATTAAAGGCAGATTGTGTGTCCTTGCGATATCAATCATAACCTCCAAAGGTTGCATACCTTTTTGAACTGTATGATGTGACTTGACATAAAATAAGGCAGCTGTATTAATAGTAATAGCTTGTTCAATATGTTCTCGGTAAGTGCGATTTGCATACCCCACTTCAATAGCTTGACCACCACCAAGTGAAATCATCTGCTTAATGCTTGCACCAAAATGAATCACATGACCGGTTTGAATAATCACTTCTTTTTTCGTTCCCTCAAAAAATGGCAGCTGTTCAATAGTGTGTAAATCCGTTTTAGAAATAGCAGCTGCTACACTCAACGCTATACCGGCAGCAGCGCCCATTGTCGGACAACCATCTTCGGTATCAGTATGCTTTGCAATAGCCTTTCCTGTATGACGGATTAAAGTATCAATCTCAATATAATCCTGCAATGCCTGTTTCATCGAATCAGCAATGTTATCATTTACCGCTGAAATGCCGAGCGCTGTCATTTTGCCGCTAGCGTTTATTACTTTTTTTAGTCCTATTCGTTCATATATATTCATATTTTTCTCCTTACTTTAGCGGAAGCGGGAAGAATCCGCCCATTAGCATTGCCCCTAATATTGCACCACCAGCAATCGGCTTTTTCCAAATATAGAACAATAAAGCTCCAATGATAGATCCTAATCCCACTGGTAAAGATGCCTGGCAAGCCGCGATCACAATTAATGGTCCAAAATAGCGGCCGGCCATATTTCCTGCACCCATCATAATATCCGCGCCAAATGTAGAGCTTGCAGATTTAATTGATATTTTACGAATACCAACAATGATATATCCGATTGCCAATCCGATCAGTAACCCCGTTAATATGGCTAACGGGAAATTGTAAACAGGCGCTGTAAACCCAACCGCCAGAAAAATTGCAGGAATGCCGACACCCACTCCGGTATTTAACGCTCCTCCTATGTCCAATATCCCTACCAAAGGCCCTTCTAGTACTCTAGCAAACAAAAAGCTGGCTCCAAATGCCGCAGCTGCTCCATATCCCCCGCCATCAAGCCCTGCTTTTAATAGGGCGATAACTGCAATATCATTAAATGCACCAACACCATGCACAACGTACATATGGCAAGCTGTAAATGTTCCTGCAGCCAACAGCGCTGTAAAAAATGGAAATGACCAGTCCGCATACCAAAACGAATTATAATTAATATTTTTGTTATTTGTCATAATCACTTCACCTCTTGTCCAACCATTTTGTGTAAATTGATTAACCATTCCGGATGATGTAAATGCATTTGAGTAAGTAATGTTAAGTCACTGCCCCGGAAAAATGCACTTAACATAAATAAAATGATAATTGTTGTAAAAATTGCTTTCGGTGCCCGTGTCCAGCCGAGATCATCGACACCTTTTCCGAGTATTATCCCTAGTACAACCCCTGGAACAGCATTTCCCATAATCAATTGGGCCATTCCGCCGAAGAGCGTTCCCCAAAATCCAGTACGTTTCCCGGCATCAATCGCAGCGAGCCAAAATATGGCTGGCATCACATAAACAATAAGCAAATTGGCGGCGGGTGCCAGTACATTCATCGCTACAACTTGTAATGACTCAGGAATTGCCGATGCTGTTGTACATAAAAAGGCAACTGTGACCGCTCCGACAATCGCCCCAATAATCCCCATCTTTTTCGGGTTGTGTAACGTTTCTTCTGGATTCTTTTTTCCTCTTAAAACAACTGCTGCCGTCCAATGCGGCAATACACGGTGATCTGTCTCGGAAGTTATGGCTCCCACCCCAACCGCGGAAGCCCACGCCTTGAAAAAGAACCCTAATCCAAATGTAAAATGCGAAATACTATCCCCCGCACATGAGTTTAACTCCCCTAATGTACGAAAGGATCCCAGCCCTTGCACCTTGGGTGTATGGAACATTCGTGCGGCCCCCGCACCGATTGGAAAACCCGTTAACGCTCCCACTAAAGCAGCTTTACATAATATGATTAACGTTTCCATTATTTCACCTGCCTAAATTTCTGTACTTTATATTTGATAAATCCCAGTATGCCATTGTCTTGAAATTGCTTTTCATGCTGGATTCCATCTACGTTTAACAAGGATACACGTACCTTAATGTTCAAAACATATTGATACTTTGTTCTTTTCCTAGGGAAGAACAAGAATAGGAAGTATTCTGTATAACTAATTTCTTTCGCTTGAATTATGTCGACACTTAATGGTTCAAGCCGTATAATTATTTGGTGATCATCTTGTACTTTTTTTTTACTTGATTCAGTGCTGAACCAATAGCTTGGTCTTTTGCATAGCCAGAAGAGGACACTTGGACATTCAGGTCTTTTGTAATCATTATTTACCACCCCTTACTCGAATGAGCTCGTTCGTTATCTCTTTACCAAGTTCTTCAAGATCCATAAAACTAAAGCCAAGTACTTCAATACCATCCTGAATCGCCGTTTTGCCTTCTTGGATTGATTTCATTCCATAACGCGCTTTATACCCATATTTATTTTGTGCTGTTATTGCACCGGCACCGCCGCTTCCGCAAAATGAAAGTCCAAGATCAGCATTTTCTGACTTCATTACATCTCCTAGTCTCATATCTGCAGCCATTCCTTCTATAACAATCGCTTTCCCACCTGCAGATTCAATCCCATTCCCAACCTTTTGCCCTTTCCCTAGGCGATCACCGATAACGATCACTACTTGATTCATTTTTTATTCCTCCTATTATTCATTATTTTTAATCGTTTCAAAGTGAATGGCTAATAAGTATGTTTCATCTTCATATAAATGTGGAAGCAAAGAGCAAACCACTTTTGCTAATTCAATTGAAACGCTTGATACCTCATTGAAAAGCTCCGTATTTAAATCCCTAATAGAATCTTCATTCATATTGCGAGTTACCATTGCTGATATATGCGATATAAGAGAAAGCCACTGCGGATGTGTTGGGTAAAGCTTCCTTTCCTTGATCATTAACCGAACTTTATTAAGAATATCTTTACATGTTTTTTCATCCCCACTTTTTGTGATCATTTCTTTAATTTCTATTTGATTTAGTCCCACCATTACATTCAAAGACCTTCCTTCCTGCTCGGATCGTTATATAAGGTTCGATTACTTTTTCAACAATAAGTGGATACCCCTCTGAATCTATTAATTCAGTGCACATTTCTTTTTCATAGAAAAGTGTGACATCCGCTCTGGTACCATAAGCAAATGTACCTTGCTCAATTAGATGAAGGGTTTTTGCAGGCTTGATTGTTACCGCTTCCACAACTTCCAATAATGAAAAACCAAGCCCTCTAATTTTAGACATCGTTTGCATTAAGCTCCCTACTGGCTTCTCATAGTTTCTTATATGAAGGTCACTGCTGATCGAGAAAGGATATTGGTATTTTTCCTTATAAATTGAAAGTGTAGCAAAACTGAAACTCGCTGTACCATGTCCAACATCAAACAACACACCCCTATCTAGGCAATTAACGGCTTCTGGAATTAACGTTTGATGGGATGTAATTATCTTGTTTTTTTGTTTACCATGAAAGGCATGTGTTACAATATCTCCCTTTTTTAGCAATGGTAAAATTTCTTCTATTAATGGAGGAGGATTACCGATATGCACCATAATCGGGACATTCAATGCGTCCGCTAATTTTCTTGCATGCAGTAAAGGCTGGATTCCATTATCTTTCACAACTGAACCACTCATTCTAGCTTTCAGACCGATGATAGATGATTGTGTTTCAAAAATATTGGTAGCCTCTATAATTTCCATTAAATCATCCATGTTAGCCAACTCGGCCCTGCCATTACATAAGCCTTCTTTAGATATATTCAGGAAAGCAAGCACTTCTGTTTCACTAGTTTCTATTACCTGCTGCCTAAACGTTTCATAATGATTGATTCCGGTACTTCCCGCGTCCACAATTGTGGTCACACCTTGACTGATCCCTATTTTGTCAGCTTCTACTCCCAAGTCTGTATAATCCTTGAAAACATGGGTATGAATATCGATAAAGCCTGGTGCCACAAAAGCTGCATTCGCATTGATGTAATCAACTTGGCCCCCGTGACTCTTAACAAGTGATGGATCTGCAAATTTCCCTCTTAAGATACCGATCTCTTTTTTTTCGATGGTTGCTGCTTCCGGGTCAACCACATATCCATTTTTTATAATGACAGCATCCATCGTAGATTCACCTGCTCATTTAAAATATTGTAATAATGCGATTAATTCCGCATCATTCAATTTCAAATTATTTCTCTCCATAATTACTTGTAATTTTCCTTTAATTCGTTCATCTTTTTCACCTGAATTTCCATCAGCATAGGCGAAATAATCATACTGCTTATCAAAGTAATAGCGATGGACCATTAAGAAAATATGCATCATTAATGCATTTCTTTTATTTTGTTCATCTGTTCCATTGACAAATTTAAAGATTACTTCCTGATAAATTTCATAACCTTTTATGATAATGTCATAACTAATAGTTTCACTGTCTTGACTTTCCTCATCGTTAGAACGGCTTGTCAATAAATCGTTCAGCTGCCTGTACTCACTGCTCACAATGGTTTCAACTTCTTTTTTGATCGCCTTTAAATCACTTTTTGTGGGCAATGGATTTACGACAATCACAGGCACATCAGCTTCAATCGGAAACACACTAATAATTAAGTCGATTTTTTCTTTTTGGCATATCTCATTTACTTCCATAATCGAACAATATGCAAAAATATTAATACCTGAAATCTCCTGCTCCACTTTATTTTTTATAAGCCTCGCAACACCATGCCCAGTTGCACAAACATAAAGGGTTTTGGCTTTTTTCTTTTGATCACCTAGTTTTTTTTGATAGGAAATGAGAAAATGCAAAGCAATAAAGGTAGTAAAGGATTGCTGAGCGGACGTCACATAATATCCTATATAAAATTGGCATACCTCTTTAATCGCCTGGACCAAGGATGCGTGGTTTTGATTGATTTCCTCTGCAAATGGATTTATTTCCACTCGATGCCTCATCCCTCCTTGCAGACGGAGTGATAAATGGGCTAACACATCACTGTATAATTTCGAATCACTTTCATAATCGACCTGTTCTTTTTCACTTACATGCCGAATGATTTGTTTTGTTACAAAGGCTATATCAATCGGTTTTATTTCCTCAAATATCCATTGAGATATATATTTAAACTCACATTCCAATAATGGCAGCACTGCTTCTGCAAAAGCATTCTCTGCAATTTCAAGCAAAAAATCCCTCTGTTGCCATTTATGCATATCTCTGTTTACTAATCGATAGTTTCCTAAGGAAAATCCTAAATTCATCCTAGTCAGAGAAACCGTCAATTTTATTAAGATCGTAATGAATTCCGATTGTTTATAATGATTTTCAGATGTACCCTTAAGTTGTTTTCGTATATGCTTTAAGGCTAATTTATAAGACCATGACCATGCTTCCGTTAACGCCGGTTCAGCATCGGAACATTCGCCTTCGTTTACGATTGACTTGATGATTTGATAAAGGTCATAATGACTTAAATCTTCCCTAATAATGTGTTCATATAGAAATCGCAAATGCTTCTCTTCACCGACCAGTCGATAACCCAATCTTTGCTTTCTTTCCAGATGAACCAGCCATGGTTCAATATACGCCTCTACTTTATTTAAATCATTAATAATGGTGTTCCTGCTAACCTCTAAATAATCCGCTAACAATTGCGCAGTCACATAATCAGACTGTATTAGTAAATAGCCAATGATACGCTTTATACGAATGTTTTGATCCGGATACAATTCTGATTTGCCGATGTGCGCCATCCTGTTATGTAATTGAAGCCGTTCCCCATCTAAGCACTCAATCCAGATCCCTTTATTTGGCTGTGCGTGAAATGCCACCCCTTTTTCCTTAAACCAATTTTTCACATTTTCTAAATCATTTTTTATTGTCCGATCACTGACACAAAATTCTTCTGACACATCTTTGATACGAACCGCATTCCTTGTATTCAACAGTTTTCCTACTATTTGATATTCTCGTGTTGTAAGCACTTTAATCACCACCTTAATGTGAGTAATGAACGAATATTTTTACAATTTAAAGTATAGCAATTCCTTTTATTTTTTTTACAGACCAAATACCTTCCTTAATTAATGGTGAAAAATTAAGACTATTTGCCGTTCTAGCTCTAGTTTCTATGGCCTCTTCTCATATCCACTATAGAATTTGATGAATAAATCATATCAATCATTCATTTCTATGTAACCGCTCATTAAAGACTGAATTTTCATTGGATTTATATCTGAATCAGCCAAACAGATTAGATTAAAAGCCAAAAGAGTATGAAAATTTGCTTGAATTTTATTAATGATTTCACTGATTTTTGTATATTGAATGTTCAAAGCCCAAATAAGAAAAAAATTAAGACTGAATTTTAATTGGATTTATGTATGAATCGGTCGAAAGAGTGAACAAAAAGGTGCTTGGGCAATAAGATTTACTAGAATTTTATTAAGAATTCCACCTTTATTGGGCAGATTACGTGTTCAAAGTTATTTTTTTAAAAAAATATTTAGTTGTCAAGTAATTAGTCATAATTTAGTATTTGAATTGTGAAAATTATAAAAATTCTAATAAATTTTTCAATAAACTAGGTCATTGTGAAGGATGTGATCAATTGAAGAAATCTTGTATTAGTAGATTGATATTAACAGTCTGTATTTACAGGTTGATTAGTATAAAAAAATATTAGGAGGTTGACAAATGAGAACAAAGGTGAAAAAACGAATTACAGCTCTAACTCTCATCTTTACCGTAATCCTGTCTCTATTTAGTAATTTAGCTTCTGCCTCACCTGAAAAATCAGTAAAGGAGACAAAGGGACCGCCATCAAAGGAGATAGTGAAACTAATTCCAAGTGAATCGACAGTCTCGTTCTCTCTTTCTAAAGGCAAACACGAATTAAAGGCTGAAGCAGAGTATAAGGATGGTTCTAAAGCTGACGTTACAGCAAAAGGGAAATGGACTTCACAAGATGAGAATGTCGTAACTGTTGCTAGTGGAGTTCTAACTGCTGTGAATGCAGGGTCTACAAATGTACAATTCAGTCTTGGTAATGCGGTGTTAAACGTGGAAGTAAATATTATTCAGAATGCACGTAATTTAAGTCAAAATATCAATCCTTCAGAAGAGAAAAAAATTGTATCGCTCGTTTTAGCTGCAAATAACATTACCTACATAAAAGTAGGAGAAGAGCGTCCTATCGCTTTGAAAGCACTTTATAGCGATGGTTCGATGGAAGACGTCACTAAATTAGCAAAATGGGAATCGAGAGATCTGTCGATTGCAAATGTTGAAGGTGGCGTATTAAAAGGGATTTCACCAGGTGATGTTTCACTAAGAGTAACCTACTCATCTTTTCCACAGATAAACTTCTTTGCTTCTATACAAGATACTCCAGAAAATGTAACGTCGCTCAGGCTTTCTGCTGCCATGTTGAGGTTTGAAACCTCTGATAAGCCGGTTCAAGTAAATGCCAAAACATATTCCCAAGACGAGGTGAAAGAGGTTACTTCTTTAGGAAGGTGGACAACGACAGATCGTAATGTTGCCATCGTTAGTAAAGATGGTCAGATTACCCCAGTTGGGATAGGCCAAGCCTATATATATTTTAAATACGATAAATTGGTTGATGCTGTACTTGTTAATGTTGTTAAGCCTGTGAAGCTTGTAACCGATTCACCTGCTGTTGAAATTCATCCAGGTGAAATTTGGCCGGTTCAACTAACCGAAGTATTTACTAACGGAGTATCAGAAGGTGATTTGAGATTACTTGAAAATGTAAATCCAAAAGATGTGAAGTGGACTGTAGAAGATAACAGCATTGCAACGGTAACGGATTCAGGATCAATCATAGGAGCTAAAACGGGGAAAACCATTGTGACAGCTTCCTATCGACCAGATGTTCTTCCTCCAGTTAAAATGGAGGTTACTGTCACCAATAAGATTACTACTCCAAGAATTATGGGTGTGACAGCTTCTCCATCAAATCTCTCCATAGGTGTAGGTGAAGCAGCGCCTATTGCAATTACTGCGATTTACAGTGATGGGAGCACACAGGATGTCACTGGTTCCGTTGAATTTGTTACAGACGACTATGACCATGTAGCTTCCGTTCAGCAACAAAAGGTTATTGGTCAACACAATGGCGCAACCGTTTTGCATGCTTACTATGGTCGTCACAGTTTAGATATCCCAGTGGCAGTTACGGATAAAGACGATCAGAAGAAGGCTTCGATCCCTGAATCGATTTCTGTTACACCAAATATGAAAAATATGGTGGTCCATCAACAGCAGCAATTAGAGGTAAAAACGAGCTATACGAACCGATCTATGGTAAATACGACTCCATCTGCGGTTTATAAATCATCTAATCCTGATGTTCTTAAGGTTAATAAGGAAGGCCTACTTACTGCAGTAGGTACTGGTACAGCAATAGTTACCGTAAATAGCTCTGGTTATTCAAAGGAGATTCATATTGAGGTTTCAGAAAAGCCTTCTAAAGATGTCGTCAATAAGATTGTTAGTCTGATTCCTAGTGAAACTAACATCTCCTTTCGGTTAGCTGAGCACACGCATTCGTTTTCTGTAAAAGCAAAATATCAGGATGGTTCAACAGATGACGTCACTTCAGACTCGAGATTCACATCATTAGACCCGGATATTGTAAAGGTTAAGAATGGTGTTCTTACAGCGGTGGCACCAGGTACAACTCAGGTCCTTATCAACCAAGGAACGAGCACTGCAATCTTGAATGTTTCCATCCATTCTGAAAATGATGCATCTATTGAGGATTTAAAAATTGAGTCATTGCTTGTATCATCATTAGATGTTGTCGTTCAAAAAGAAAAGCTCTATCCCGTACATGTGTTCGCCCAATACAATGATGGGACTCAAAAAGAAATTACGAAGTCAATCCAGTGGATTTCAGCGGATCCTACTATTGTTGGTGTTACAGACGGGAAAGTTACTGGAAAGAAAATTGGAAAAACCACAGTTAGTGGAACAATTGCAGGTCTCCCTCCTGTTAAAATTTCAGTAAAAGTGACAGAAAAAGCAGGACCAGTTAATATTATTGGAATCACCCTAAACAGCTTGGTGCTATTACAGCCTGAGGCAGGAGCTCCTGTAGATGTTGACGCCACTGCGGAATATACAGATCATAATATGGCTCAGGTTGATTTAGAGGGAAAGTGGGAATCTACCGATGAGAATGTAGCAACTGTTGACAAAAACGGGGTCATTACATGGGTCGGCCCTGGTAAAGCATACATCTATTTCTATTTTGAAGGTGGGGTTGCAACTGTTTTTGTAAGAAACATTAAGCCTGTAGATTTAGTTCCATTTAACAAAAGTGACAATAAGATGTTAGAACCAAATGACAATGTGATGTTAAAGCCTAATAAGTCGAAGGACATTTCTATAATTGCATACTTTGGTGGTGTAGGAAGACATAATTGTGATTGTTATGATGTTACTAGCCTGATAGAATGGGATGTAGCAGACGAATCGATAGCAACGATATCTGCTGATGGACATATCACCGCCCATGCAGTTGGAAAAACAACGATCACTGCTACTATTTTTGGTATGTCAACGACATTTAATGTTGAAATCGTAGAAAAGTATCCTACATTTACTTTTGGGATCGTCTCTTCGCCGGGTTATATCGTAAATTCGCCAGGCTCATTAAGTGACTTAGTCATTAATGCTGTATCTAGCGATGGAAGGGTAAAAGACATTACGGCTGATGTCACAATGAATACGTCTAGTTCGGAAGTAGCTGAAGTGACCGCTGATCATAAGATTGCAACGAAATCAGAGGGAGCAGCTGTGATATTTGCGGAATATGACGGATTTAATATAATTATTCCAGTTATTGTTAAGCCAAATTAAATAATGTCCATTTCGAGTGATTGATGATGGGATAAATTCTCCAGAAATATTCAATTTGAAAATCCAGCGAATTTTGGTTTGGCAAGAAAAAATATAGTTGTAAAAAAATCTTGAGCTATTTCCCTTTGGAAATGGCTCCTTTCTTTGCCTATTATTTAGTTTCATTTTGTTGTAATGAGTATTAAAAAGATAGACCCAAAATTAGGTCTATCTCTTTGTCTATAATAAGTTAGAAAGTATGAGCAAGATCTTTAGCCCGGGCAATAGCATTTTCTTTTATTTCCAGTGCTTTATCTGGCATTGCATTATGTCCTTCTACAAATAGACCTTCAAAGGCCGGAATCCCAAAGAAACTCATCATTACACTTAGATAACGATGTCCCATTTCCATTTGAGCTGCGGGACCTTCAGAATAAACTCCACCGCGCGCTTGAATGTGCAATGCTTTTTTATCTTTTAGTAATCCAATAGGGCCGTTTTCTGTATATTTGAAAGTTTTTCCGGCTACAGAAACTGAATCAAGATAAGCCTTCATAACTGGAGGGAATGAAAAGTTCCAAAGGGGTGTACCAAAAACATATTTATCTGCAGCTACAAATTGGTCACTTAACTCACCTAAACGGCTAACTTTTGCCTTTTCTTCGCCATTAAGTTCATCAAACGATTGTCCAGATTGAAGTTTTCTCCATCCGCTAAATACATCGGCGTCAATCTGTGGAATGTTTTCTTTATACAAGTCAATATGGATGATTTCATCACTTGGATTAACTTCCTTATAAGAATCAATAAATGCTTTCCCAACCGCCATACTATACGATTGTGTTTCATTGTGTGGGTGTGCTGTAATGTACAATACTTTTGTCATTTTTCACCATTCCTTTTGTGTAATTTGATTATCTTAATTTGAATCAAAAATTAATGAAATAGTAATGAATTTAACAAACCTTGATTTCAATTATTATTAATTCGAGATAATCACATAAAATAATTTGCTGTAATCAAGAAAATTGTGGGCGTTATAGTTCACCTCCTTTAGGTACCGGTATGCATTAGATCCATATTATTTTTGCTTATATCGATCTATTTCATGACGTTGGTCAATACGTTTTTCAATTCTTTCTATTTCCTTGTTATTGTTAAGAAGTTCATTTTTGTTTTTCTGTACTAATTCTATAAATGATATTTTTTTCTTATTACGCATGATAATTCCTCCTGATTTATTTGTTTCGTTTTAGTAATTATTAGACTGGAATGTCTTCATTTTTATTTTTATTGGAATTCTTCATTACCGTGTCCATTTTATACTTCTAATAGATTAATCGTTCCATTAGCATTCAGAATCCTTAAAGCAAGTTGAAGATTAAATTTTTGATCTGCATGATTAAAATCAATTTCACCGATATCTTTTAATCTCTGCACTCTATATTTCAACCCACTTAGCGAAACATTCAGTTCCTTTGATGTTTTTTGAAGATTGCATTCGTTTGCAAGAAAGATGTGAAGAGTAGAGATGAGTGTCATTCCACCGCTCTCTTCATCATATTTGAGAAGCTTTTCAAGCATTCTAGTTGCATAGGTAAGAAGTTGTTCTTGAGCAGAGCCTGCATATAGTAAGTCAAATATGTTTATCTCCTCTACTAAAAATACTTCACCTGTACGTCCTAAGCGAGTCATAACCTTCATCATGTTTGAACATTCTTCAAATAAAGCCTGAAGTACATCAATGGACAAGGACTCACGACTAATACAAATGGAAGTTTTAATATTTTCAAATAATTGCTGTTCGCGGTCTTGAAGTATTTTTGCTATCTCTCGGAAAACTAATCCATTGGGATCTGAAGGACCCAAAAGGATAATCTCCCCTCTTCGCTCTACAATTAAAGCACCCTTAGGAGAAGAATGGAAATTGGTTCGAATAATATTTAACAATTCATTACGAAGATTCAAACGCAGATCTTGATTTTCTATCAAGTCATTACTGTTTCCCTGTTGTATCATTTTCACAAGCATAAATCGGTGTGGATTTCCAAAATCATATCCCATAAAATATGCTCGCTTAACTAATTGTTCAATAGGGGTTGTACCGGATAACAATTCTTCAAGAAATTCACCTTTTAATTTATGTTCGGTATTCAATGCAGTTTTTTCTTTCAATAAATCTACTGCCATAACAGAAGCAGCGCGCTCGGTAATCATTTTTCTTAATTCTATATCTGTTCCTTCATTATGAATGACGGATAAATATCCCATAATCTCATCGCCATGAACAATCGGCGCAATGGTCCTGTTAAGAAACATCGATTCATCCGAGACGATAAAATCCTTGGCACATTTTTCCTCATCTAACTGTCTAAGCTTCAAGAAAAATTCAGAAGAAAGATCCTTATCCGGTTTGATGAGGTATGGATCTATACCTGAATTTCCCTTGTTTGGCAGCCACCAAGAAAGTGGACGAAAAAATTTATCTTGAACAATTACAATTGAATTAAGCATTTGCCCAATTTTATCCACTACTGCTTGCCTGCTCTGCCCTGAAAGATCCATTCGGTTTAGCTGTTCATGTATGTCCATAATTCGTTGTAACATCGTATGCTGTTTTTGAATATGCCGATGTGCCTCATCTAATTCTTCGGCAATTTTGGTATCCCCATAATAAGACAGTTCATGTTCAATATCTTTTCCCCACTCTCCAACAGTTCTTCCAACAAACCGGCACTCAGTATCTCCACGGGCAACACAAGACACTTCTTTATAATATATTTTCCGTCCGAAAATCCCTGTTGAGACCCCACTTGCATATCCAGTTAATATCCAGCACACTGGATCTTTGACTAAACCGAAATGTTTAATGTGTTGATCTACTTCATAAGAATTTATCCAAACACCTTCCATATAAAACTTATTTTGTTCATAATCCACACTAAGACCTTGTAAATCAACTTGAACAACGCCTTCTTGCATATGAAAAATTGGAGCTTGTTGATGGAGGAATTCAAGCGACGCATTTGGAAAAAGGTTTTTTATTGAAATTGAATCTTTATATCCGCATTCCCATCCATAACGAAGGAGGAACGCCTTTGCTCTTTCCCGCCCTAATGTAGAAATAAGGTCACGACTAAGCATTCCTAATGCTTCGGCATTCATCAGAATAAAACGTTCCCCTTTAAACCTAATTTGGCCTGGATGAAATTCTATGTCTGATTTATTCAGTGAAGTTAGTACTTGCTCCATATTCTCCCGCCTTGTTAGAGGATTATAGTTATTGTGACAGTCTTAAAATTTTTTCCATGAATCATTAGAGTATTTTTTTTTTGACAATGGAAGTGGTCAAAAGGATTCCATTTCTCCAATTCTATATGTACTACTTTCAAATTATTAATGAATTAACAGTTTACTATTTAACCAAACTTTATGCAGGATTTTATTCTCAAGCTATGGGTACCTGTGTTTCTTTATACCTCTCCTCTAATGCCTTATTCTCATTTATAAAGTTCACTAATATTTCGATAAATCCTTTTGCAGCCGTTCCAATATATTTTTGTTTATGGTGGACAATAGACACTTCCTTGATGATATCTGGATTTGTCATTTTGATAGCCTTTAATCCCCCTGTATTTTCCAGGGAAAAGAGTGTACCAGATAAAATGGAAGCCCCTATCCCTTCCTCAACTAGATCCAATATCATCTTTGAATCGGTTGATTCAATGATAGGTTGGAGGACAATCCCTGCAGATAGACACGCATCCGTAAGTAATTTCCTAAAACAATGATCTATTGGATTTAATATTAGTGGAATATTCTGAATTTCATAAAACTCAATTTCGTCCCTGGCAGACCAAGCATGGTCCGTTCGCGCGACAAAATAGAATCCATCCTTGTATAAAGGAATTTGGACAAAACCCTCCTCTGGTCTTGGCATAAAAGTTAGAGCCAAATCAATTTCGTTTTGTTTTACCTTTTCTATCGGGTCATCTATTGAGAAAAACTGGATCTGAACGTGTGGGAACACTTCATGAAACTTTAATAAAACCTTGGAGGCTATAAGACTTAGGTCACCGGAAAGTGCCCCTATCACTAATTTCCCTCTTTTCACCTTTTGCAGCTCTTCTATTTGTTCCGTGGCAAATTTTAAATTTTCAAACACTTTTTTGCATTGTTGAAGGAGGATTTCACCGGCTTCCGTGATCGCTAATTTTTTACCTAAACGATCAAATAAACGAACACCCAGTTCATCCTCTAGCGCTTTCATTTGATAACTTAAGGTAGGTTGACCAATTCTTAGTTTTTCAGCCGTCTTTGTAAAATGCAGCTCTTCACATAGGGTCATGAAGTATTCTAATTGTCTTAATTCCAAGATTTTTTACCCCTTTGCTTATATAGAATTGTACTATTCGTCTATCTATCTCAATTTCATCCTGATAAGTAGGCGAGTTTAAAAAGCAATCCTTTATTGCTTATACAATTCTTGGTTAATCCCACTCCCATTCTTCTCAAAGATCTTAATTCGAAGAGGTTCTACAAATAAAACGAGTTAAAGGGAAATTTTGTGACATATGAACTCCTTAAATTTGTACGATCATTTCCTGTTACATTCTTATTAGGTATTGCAATTTTGGAACGATAGGCCTTTTCCACCGCTTTATCTATCGAAAAAAACTGGATTTGAACCGCATAACCATCCCATGATAATGATAAGCGACAGCTCACGCATTTGTATGGATGGTGAACTGTCACTCCTACTTTCATAATTTTCAAGCTATTTCAATAAATTTCTCGATTGACAAAAATTTATTTGCCTTGACCTTGAATAGTTGGAATCGCATTCCCCTTGACTTTAACCATAGCTTTTTTGGGATGCGTATGATCCTTAGGTGTTTCAATCACAGATCCTGAAATCTCATTGTTCATGACTGCTCGAATCATCATGTTACCATATTGTGGATCCGTATTGTGTGCCCAAGTTCCATTATACAGAAACCAATTTCGGTCATGGAAAGGGCTATTTTGATCACTTTTGAGACTTGGTATTGTACGGGAGGCAGCAGTGTCAGGCTGTATATAGACTAGATAGAAATCTTCCGTGACAAAAATGTTTTTATCCGCTAAATCGACATGAGTCCATTCCCCATCAGTCCGGGCAACTGCTTCAAACGGACCGGCGATTTTTTTACCAGGAGCTCCGTTAGCACCGGTTGAATCATAAACGGCTACTTGAAATCTAGTCCCCCCGTAAGGATATTCTGTATTCACTTTAAAGAGTCCGCCTGTCAGCCAAGATTTCATGACTCCTTCTTCCAATGACATTCTAATCGCAAAGCCATTATTAGCATCGTTCCAATACCATGATTCTTCCGAAGTTCCATCATCATAGCCAATTTCTCCAGGAGTTCCCAAAAATCTTTCCAATTCAACATTCTGTTTGATTTTCTTTTTCGGCTGGAGTGTAATGGAGTAATCATGATAAACATAATCTTTCTTGAACACATGTAACGTATAGGTACCTTCATAGGCTGTAAGTGTAAATCTTCCATTACTATCCGTTTTCACAGGAGTAATGGCGGCATCCTCTACTAAAGTGATGGTAGCATCTGATAGTGGTTTCCCTGTCGATTGATCCTTGACGACCCCTTTTACAGTACCTTTCCCTAAGGGTTGAAGATTAAAGTTTGCTTCGACGGTCCCTTCTTTTGGAATTGAAACTGCTTGGTCTTTGGAATGAAAACCATATGCCTCAGCTCGGAGAGTGAATTCCCCTGCATAATGCGATATGGAGAACCTTCCATTTGCAGGATTAGTTGCAACTGAGTATCCAGAGTCTACTAGCGTTACCGTTGCACCCATTGGCAATACATCCGGATGACTAGAAGTATTCTCAACCAATGTAGCTGTCGGAGCTAATAAATTAGTATACGATAGTTCTTTTGTATGAATTTCTCCCGTTGTCCTTTTCACCTTACTACCCACTAGTGGTTTGTCTGTTAAGGATATATCATCCAAGTACCAGCCATCATAAGTTCTTGTTTCAAATCCTGTTTGTTTTGTAAACATATAGAAGCTGATATAAATTCGCTTTCCAGCATATGCCGAAAGATCTACTTCTTCATCAATCCATCCATCAGTAGTATACTCAATTGGTATCCCATTTTCACCATATTTAGTGGCCTCCGTTCTTGTCACTAATTCCCAGTTTTTGCGGTCGGTAGAGACAAGGACTGCTCCAAAATCGATTGAACGATCGATACCCTCTGGACTAAAGTCATACCACTGTTTAAACTGCAGGTACGAATTACCACTTTCTGGTATGTCGATCGGAGGCATATGGAGATACGATAACGTTTCAAATATACCGTCATATTCACGGGGGATTTCTTTACTATAGTATACGTTTTTTCCTGAGAAAGCCTGGCCAGGACCTGCTTCTGGGCTGCCCCATTTCCAATTGTTTTTTAATCCTTCTGAATACCAGCCTTCAGGAACAGCTTCTAAATCTTGATAATAACCAATTGTAATCGCAGGCTTAACTTCTACCTTAAACTCCGGAGAAGTTACTTGATTTTGTGCAAAATCGACCATTTTCCATTTATACGTAAACGTACCCATCTCTTTCTTTACATCATTACCTGGAACTACAGCTTGATACGTCCCTTTCCTAAAATCACCAGCTGTTCTCGATGCTTTTACCGTCTTCCATTGTTGACCAGCTAAATACTGAATTTCTACAGTCTCTACACTGATGTTGTCTTGCACTTCCACTGTTAATGGCAGCACTACCCGGTCGTATACAAAATCTGGAGAGGTATGCTGATAGGTTGGATTTGTTTTATCTTTTCCATCATATACGACTGAACCTTCAATTTTCCCAAATCCATTATTAATAGTTTTTATTGCATTGTAGGCGTTAACAAGTCCATGTCCATACCCATGGTTAGGGGACGACGGAAATTCTGTGTCTGTCAATGGGATGGCCGATTTGAACAGTATTTCCTCAATTTGGTCAATTGAGTAGGATACACTTGCTTGCTTTAACAACGCTACTACTCCCGAAATATGAGGTGCTGCCATTGATGTACCACTCATCAGTTCATAGTTATTGGAAGGTATGGCTGAGCGGATATTGACACCTGGTGCTGAAATATCTGGTTTTAATTCGTCATATGGTGCTGGTCCACGGGAAGAGAACCACGCTAAGGCATTGTGATCATCTGTTGCTGCAACTGCAAAAGAATCTGGATAGTTTGCAGGAAAGGAAACCCATCCTTCCCCGTTAGAACCGAGATTGCCAGCTGCAAATACCGGGAAGATATTGGCAGCTCTCCAATTTTGAACCATGGGGCGATACCATTCATCTAGTCCAGGACCACCTCCCCAGGAGTTGTTTACGACATCCGGGGCTAGTTCGGGATGCGGATTACCTTCAGCATCTTTTGGTGCCAAGATCCACTCTCCGGCTTCAAGAAAATCGACATCATAACCAATACCCTCACCAGATAATGCTTTAACCGCAATCCATCTTGCACCAGGTGCAACACCAATTTGGTTATTCCCATCAGGCTCAGAGCCGACCATAGTACCAACCGTATGTGTACCATGGTTATTATCATCATACGGAGTTTCTTTTCCTCCGATGGCATCAAACCAATTAAATTGATGATCTGGTTGATTTGGATTGGATGGATTGTATCCTCGGTATTTTTCTATTAAGGCAGGATGGTCCCACTGAACACCTGTATCAATACTAGCTACCACAATTCCTGCTCCATCGATTCCCATATCCCATACCTGAGGGGCTCCGACTTTTTCAACTCCCCATGCAACCGTTGACGAATTTAGATTGGTCGTTTTTACCTTAGGTTGGATCGGTGTGATTATTTGCCGCGTTTCATTTGGAAGAATTTTTGCTACCTCCGGGAATGCTTCCAATTTGTCCATTACAGCCTTGGTTGCTGTCACCGCTATCGCATTCACAACATAGAACGATTGGATGCTTTCAACTTCTCCTTTTTGCTTTGCTTTCTCAAGATAGTCCATTACTTCTGTCTGAGTTTCCATTGCAGTATTTCTTAAGGACGTAACTACAGTAGAACGAACTTGAAGTTCTGTTTTTGCTGCAGTTAGTTTCTGTTTTTTCGCTTTTTCTACTGCTTCCTTTGCTACTTTCGTTGTATCAACCTGATCTTCAAACTTTAATAGGAATGTAATCTGATCCTGATCCTTAAATTGTTTAATAAGTTTAGAATCTACCTTATTTTCAATAGATGTGTTTTTAATTGCCGATATTGGCTTACTCTTTATAGAACCTCCCTGTGCTACTGCAATATTGGGAAGAACAAGGCTGATAAAGAGAATAAAAGACACTAGTAAACTTAAAGAAAAATGCAACCTACTTATTCTTTTTCTCAAAATGGGGTGAACTCCTCTCATCTTTTTATTGGATAACCCATAGCCTTCGAAGTTGCAGGGTTAATACAACTTTTTTACTAAAAAAAATAAACCTCCTTTGAATTTTTTGAAGGTTAACACAATAGTAAAAGTATTCCGAATTATTAACAATACAACATTTTCGATTGAATTGATTAAGAAATTAGATAAAAAAACTGATTATATAAAACATTAACTTAATGGATCTTTTATTCCTTCTTACAGTAGGAAGACGAAGAAAAAGCATATACAAATCTTAACTATAAACTCCACAATTTTACCTCCTCTATTTGTAAAAAAGCCATTTTCTATAGCTAGAAAATGACTTTTATTTTATGATAGAAAATGTATTTTCTCCACTCTATGTTCTCTTGATTCTCTTTGTTAACTATTAATTTAAAAACATCCGGTCTTGAATAACTGCAACTCTTACACTTTCATTTATCATATACATGACCTCCTAATCGGTCCCAAGTTTTAACGATTGGGTAATATATATAGATTCATATTAAAATTTCATTTATTATCCAAATATCTCAACCGCAGGACTAGACCTGTCCCTATTGCTCCGGCTTTAGCAGCAATTTCGCATGCACATACTTTTTCATTAGTAGTTAATAAACATACTTCAATAATTACTTTAACTAAAGCCTTCCCTTTTGCAGCGGCTACAACAGACCGTATATCTTTTTCAACAAGTTCCTCGATTTTATCTTATAATGCTCCAATATTTAACACTGTATCTACTTCTTTAGATAGGTTTTCAATAGCATTTATGGCCTTAATCCCTTTGTCTTAGGTGTACTTACTCCTAAAGGGAATCCTAAAACAGTATTAAGATTAGTGTCCCGTTTCTCCTGTAGACTGTTGATGTTCTTTAAAATACAAAGGAGCATGATCATCCTTTAAACCTTCGATAATATCTTCAGAGATTTGTTTACCTAGTTTTCTACCAGCTATATTATCAGAATCAAAATGTACACCTGCAAGTTTTCTAGACAGTTCAGATTCTATTGCCATTGCAATAAATGTATCTTTTTCGTCAGGAAAGATATAGGACAGAACCGTGCACGCTGCCCATCCTGTTGTCGCATGGGCAGAAGGATAGGAAGGATGAGCTGGTACAGTAAAATTTTCAATTAATTTTAGATTTGGATCAAGATGTGTTGGTCTTGGTCGAAGATAAAGATACTTTTCATGGAAAGCTGCTACAGAGGCCGTATATATGGCACCACTAACAATATGGTTAACTCTGGCAGCTTCCGGTGGTGCAAGATTGTATTTTTTTAAGATTTCTTCAGTAACAGCTGTCCACCGTGTATTAGGTCCAGTTATTTCTCCAGCCCAACGATTAATAATTTTTATGTCTTCTTCCGTTCGATTTTCTGCCAATTGACGTAACTCTTCCAAGTCTTTTTTGGTAATGTCAGAATCATTCGCCGGTGGTGGTTCTAATGAATAGTTTCTTCCATCTGGAAAATCTATAGCTTTCCATTCACCTGCAGTTGGAGCTGCGGGATTGTCATGCTTCCAGCCCAACCCCTGTTCATCTTCAGATATATCTTCTTTTTTATTCACTTCTTTTAGGTTTTCTGTATTACATCCAACTATTAATAGAATCAAACATATTAAACTAGAAAATAATAGTGTTTTTTTCAAGTTCAGATCCTCCCCAGAAATAAAATACATATTATAGTATTTCTAGTAACTGAGTAAAAATTGCTCATCCAAGAAATATTCATGTACTAGGAATTAAAATAAACATTCTCTAAATGTCGAAACAAGACTTTCCATTCTCAACAATAAATGTAAAAAATTTTATGTTCATTATCCTTCATCAAATATGGCAACAGGTCGAGCCCAGCCTGCACTGGCGCCTTTTATCTTTACCGGAAAAACAGCCACTCTAAACCCAAATCTTTTCGGAAGTAATTGTAAGTTTGCTAGTTTTTCAATTTGACAGTACTCGGCTTCTTTTCCTACATAATGAGCAGCCCAAAGGACACCGTCGGACGGGTTACTTTTATAGTCAGCTGCTTGGTTATACAGTGGGATATCCCATCCCCAACCGTCGGTTCCCATAACCTTAATTCCTTTACTGATCAGCCATCTAGTGGCCTCCGCCGAAACTCCGGCATGGATCGCTGCATAATTTTCCTGATAGTATGTTTTATCCGCATCTGTCCGGACCAGGATGATATCGTATGGCTCCAGTTGATAATCTATTTCTTCTAATTGTCTTTCAAAGTCTTCCACTTGAATCTCATATCCTGCAGGCTTTCCGCTAAAATCAAACAAGACCCCATTACCGTAGAACCATTCCAGAGGTAGTTCATCAATGGTTCTGGAAGGTTTACCTGCTGTTTTAGCAGAATAGTGCCAAGGTGCATCCACATGTGTGCAAGTATGAGTGGTTAAGGTAACGGTTTCAGTCGCCCATGCTGCACTATCAGGAAAATCACTAGGTTTCAAGCCTAAAAAATGTGCCGCCTGCCGTGCTCCTTGTTCATGCGATTCATAGATGATTTCGGGCGGAAAAGGCTCCTTTGCTTGGTTGTCCAACGGAACACTTAAATCAATAATTCGTAACTTCGCTCGGTTCAATTGTAAAAACCCCCATCTTATTCTTATAGGTCTTTAAAAATTAAAGTTCTCATCATTTTTGCTCTTCTTTAACGTTATATAACTGAAGTTTTAAAAGGATAGAACTAATTTCTTCTATTAATATATGATTTTCTTCTGTAGTTCCAATCGATATACGGATATGTTCCGGCAATCCCCAAGTATCACCATAACGAACGATTACACCGTGAGCTAGAAGTTGTTGATAAATTTCCTTTGCATTCTTCCCTAAGTAAACTAGTATGAAATTACTCATGCTCTCAGTAAAACGCAATTCTAGCTCTGTAAATGCTTTATATAACTGTTCCCGTCCTTCAGTATTTACTTTTATTGACTCCTCTAAATGTTCTTGGTCACGAATCGCTGCAGTGGCTGCAACTTGTGCGATACTATTGACATTAAACGGCTCTTTTACATGTACGATACTTTGAATAATACTTTCTGGTGCCGCACCAAAACCTACTCTCAAACCAGCAAGTCCATATATTTTTGAAAAGGTTTGTAAAACGATAATTGGATAACCAGAACGTACATACTCTAAACCATCTGTGTAATCCTTGTTAGTTGCATAATGGCTATAGGCACTATCAAAAACTACTAAAATATGATTTGGCAATGATTGAAGCAGTTGTTCTAACATATTTTTCGGAAAATAGGTACCTGTCGGATTATTTGGGGAACATATATAAACCAATTTGGTTCGATCTGTAACAGCCGATAAAATCATATCTAAATTAAATTGGTACTCATGATCCAGAGGAACTGGTACAACTTTTGCCCCCATCAGGTGTGCACCGAAATCATATTCACTAAAGGATGGAGAAGGGACAATAATTTCATCATCTGGTTCAAGATAGGTTTCTGAGATTAAGGTTATTAATTCATCTGCCCCATTGGTAACAATTAACTGCTCAGCAGTCAGGGATAGTTTAGAAGCAATCGCTGTCTTCAACTCGACTGCATGTGCATCAGGGTAACGATTAAATTCGCAAAGACTATTTGAGATTATTTCAAGGGCAATCGGTGACGGTCCAATTGGATTTTCGTTTGAAGCCAATTTAATCACTCTTGTCAATCCTAATTCTCTTTGAACTTCCCATAGGGGTTTTCCTGGGGTATAGGGTACGATATGATTTAATGCTTTCCGATGCTTAATCAGATTGATTTTATCCATTTTCCTTTTCTCCAATCGAATTAAAATATATAGTGAATTGAAATAAAGTAACTATATGGTGAAGAGAATTGTGAATCAAATTACACATTAAAGAATCATTTTCCATATGAGTAGACCATTTAATAAAATCCACTACTCCATAATATAGGACTTAGAAAATTTATAACCCTCCAATCTTATACTTTTTTAACCATCCATTATTACTCAATGTAAAAAAGAACCATGATCAAAATCATGATTCCTAGTAAAATCGTGGTTAATCTTTTTAAAGAGAATTTAGTGCATCTGCAAATCTTTTTATTCCTTCATGAATGGATTCCTCATCTTCCCTTGCGAACGTAAAACGGACATATCCCTTTTTGGATCCCATCGTATAGCCTGGAACATATATGACTCCTCTTTTAATCGATTCTTCCAATAATTGTATTTCATTAAAATCCTTTTTAACCTTGCACCATATATGGATGCCTCCCTCTGGAATAGCAAATTCAATTTGATCCTTTAAATAAAAATCAAGACTGGTGACAATTTGATCCCTTCGTTTTTTTAACTCTTTCACCAATCTTTTAATATGTAAATGGAAACTATCCGATTCCAGAAAATCATTTGCAATCCATTGAGTAAAGCTAGCATGTCCAAAGTCTATTTGTTGTTTTGCATCGGATAATCTTTCAATTACAGGCTTCGGTCCAATAATCCAGCCAATTCGCAACCCTGAAGCAACAATCTTTGATAAAGAACTAATATATAAGACATTTCCATTAACATCCATCGATTTTAGAGTGGTAACTTCTTCTCCTCTGAAAGAGGTTAAACTATATGGATCATCTTCCACTACAGGAATCCCATGTTCTGACGATATATCTAGTATAGCTTTCCCCTTTTTCTCCCTAATTAAAGTCCCTGTGGGATTTTGAAAAGAAGGGTTTAAGAATATCATTTTAATTCGATGTTTCTTATGTAGATCCAATAATTCATTTGGATTTATTCCATCCTTTTCTACTGATAAATAATATGGTTTTATCCCGGCAGTTTTGAAAATTGGGAGATTAAAGCTATAGGATGGGTCTTCTATTGCTACTGCATCACCTGGCTTTAATAGACATTGAACCACTAAATGAAGAGCCTGTTGTGCTCCAGATGTAATTAATATAGAAGAAGGATCTGTTTCAATTCTCCGAAGTAGCTTAACATGATTCGTAATGGTTTCCCTGAGTATCACGTTTCCCTGTGGATGATCATAACCTAAGCTTCCAATGAATGATCTTGTATTTGTAATCCATCTTAAGGAATCCAAAGGAAAAAGATCTTCTGATAATTCACCGCTAGCTAAATTAATGAGTTTATGTTCTACCGCTTCTTTTCGTATCCTTTGAGTTACAGGTAAATTGGGTAAAAACGACCCTGCCTCAATATACCGGTTCCAGCTTGGAATACGTTTCTTCGTAATCCCCCAGATATCCTTGCTTATCGTTGTCCCACTACCTCTATTTCTTTGAATCAATCCGTTTGATTCCAGCTCATCATACGCGGACACTACTGTACTTCGGTTTACATTTAGTTCTTTAGCTAAGGATCGTTCTGATGGTAAGGGTTTATCCGGCGGGAATGTACCATTCGCAATACCATTTTCAAAATACTCAGCAAGCTGCTTATAAATAGCCTTTTTAGCCTTTCGATCTGGTTTCCAGTCCATTTACTACCTCCTTTTTATTTTTTTATATCATATATTATTTTTCTCTTTGTTTTTTTTAGTCCAACTGACAGTCATAAAAAAATACCTTTAAGCCTCCTACATGATGTGTTTCAAATTTCGGCAACATAAGTCTAATAGAAATGTACTATCTTCCCTCCTATAATAGAGAGCATTTCAGAAAAATAACCATCCATTTTTATAATATTTTAACCATCCACTATTTTAAAGAATACCACAAGCCCAAAAAACATAGATAGAATCTGGTAGAAATGAAAATGGAAGTGAATTGTATGAAATGTGACGATTTATCGAAATATAAAATAAGCCTATACATAAGTGATTTTCTTGTTATAATCGTAACGAATATTGTTGTTGGTCGTCTGACAACTATTATTCCTATTTATTTTGAAAGGGGCTGTTTCATTTGAAATATGCAAATTTAATTGATAATACATTATTAAAGGCGGACACAAAAAAAGAAGCGATTGTAAAGTTATGTGAAGATGCAAAGCAATTTGGTTTTGCCTCTGTATGTGTAAATCCTACATGGGTAAGCTTATCAGCGGAACTTTTGCGCGATTCGGATGTAAATGTGTGTACGGTTATAGGGTTTCCATTAGGAGCGAATACCCCTGAAACAAAAGCGTTTGAGGCCAAAAATGCAATTGAGCATGGAGCGACGGAAGTCGATACAGTAATCAATATCGGGGCATTGAAAGATAAAAATGATGAACTGGTAGAGCAAGATATTCGTGTGGTTATAGATGCTGCAAAAGGAAAAGCATTAGTTAAGGTAATTATAGAGGCGAGCTTATTAACACAAGAAGAAAAAGTTCGAGCATGTGAATTAGCGGTAAAAGCGGGAGCTGATTATGTCAAAACATCAACTGGCTTTTCTTTGCATGGGGCAACAGTCGAGGATGTAGCATTAATGAGAAAAGCTGTAGGCCCAGACATTGGAGTAAAAGCTTCCGGCGGTGTACGTGATCTTAAGGATTTGGAAGCCATGGTAGAGGCGGGTGCAACAAGAATTGGTTCAAGCTCAAGTGTTGCCTTATTCACTGGTAAAGAAGACTCTACTGGTTATTAATAAAAACAAAGAGGTATGTTTTACGGTTAAAAAGTGACTGATATGATACATGTTAATAGTGATTATAAAGAAGTCCTCGTGGCTGAACACGAGGATTTCTTTTAAAGATTACCATGGACGATAATTAGCATTTTCTCCATAATTCGATCTATTTTTTTTTAAGAAATATAACCCCCCTCGACCCAATCGTCATGTACTCTTGGGCTGGTATAACCCCCAAAACTCTAATGAAATCCTGGCATACAAAAAAGCTGTCGAAAATAGCCGACAGCTTCAAGACCGCATTATTTTACTGTTAATTTATACGGCAATGCACTTGCATTTCCATTTTGTTCTTCTACTTTCATGTAGTAGGTTCCTTTTTTGAGAGCAGCTTGTAGAATTTCGTAGTCAGCTTTGTCATAGTAATCAGATTTTGCGATTTGTGTTCCTTTTGAGTCGTAGACTGTCACGGTTCCGTCAAAGTCAAATGGTACTTCTAGCTTGATAGTGCGTTTACCGTTCTCCTTTTGAATGAATTTGTAATAGTCGGTATCACCTTTTCCTTCAGTCATGTTAATGTAACCAGATCGTGTATATTCCCCATTAGAGCTTTCTAAGGTAACAGGTTTAGAAGGAACATTATTTTTCATTACAGATTCAGCATCCTCATCATTCTCCGGTGCTTTTTTTACAGTAAACGTATAGGGAAAAAGTGTTGTAACCATTTTATTGAAGTTTAGAATCTTAAAGAAGTAGCCTCTGCCATTTTCAGCACGGAATGAGCCGATTTCTGGTTGATTTTCATAGCCGAATTCAACTATACGCAGGTTCCCTTCTTCTTCTTCTTCTAGTTTTCCATTGCCATTTGTATCTTCGTATATAAGAAGCGTGGAATCTAAAGGTTGTTTCAATACATCTTGCGCGCTACTGTATTCTTCAGGGAGAGGATCTGGTTGAACAATGGCACTGTATACATCTGTTTCATCTGGTTTGAAATAGAAGGTATCGATATCTCCGATTGACGATAGGTTTCCTATAATTGGATCAGTAGATATTGTCTTTGCTGTTTTAAACGTGTCATTGTCTTCGTATGCATCATTAGCGTTGCTATATGCTGGTGAAATCTTGAACTCATATGGTTCAAAGTTAGGTCTGAATATTGCATCTGACATACGGAAAAAGTAGGTTTCACCTTTTTTTAAACCAAAATATAATGGATTCATCCCTTTAAGTTCTGATTCAGCAGCAAGAGCGTTCTCATCCACACTTTGATAAATCTGATCGATATCGTTCGTTTTTTCATTGTACTTAAAGATAAGGACCATTGGAACATTGTAGCCTTCTTTGTTCGTAAAATTCATTTCAAATACAGAGTTTTCAGTTGGAGTCACTTTAATCCAATCTTCATCATTACTGTACTGGATGTAGCCTTTTCGGGTTGTTCCTATTTCATATGGAATAGGAACATCTTTGATAAGATCATAATATGAAGAAATTGCTCCGTCATGGGAAAAGTCTAGGTTTGTGAATTTCCTATTAATTCCTTCCTTTTTTGCAAGATATTCCTCAATTTTTCCTTCTGCCAATGCATTTTTCGTTACGGTTTCCTTCGAGGATTCAGGGAAATGATCCTCATCTTCAGGTTGTGATGTTATTCCAAAGGAAACTTGATATGGATTTTGAGATGAATAGTTTCTACTAAAATCAATTTCTTTTCCAATAAAGATCTCATAATCACTTAGGGACGGTTTATTCGTCACTTCCACCATGTATTCCGAACCTGGAAGAACCGTAGTGGACATCGACTCTGACTTACCATACCCTTTGGTGTTTAATTGATCAATGACATTGGTGTTTTCGACGGTTGTACCATCTTCATTTACATCAGAATTAATCATATGAAGCTTAAGCGATGGGTCCATACCCGCTACGGCTGATACATTAATTTTCATTACTTTTGCTGGATCACCTGCAATACCAGGAACCTTAAATCGATAAAAATCAGAATCTCCCGGAATAGGCTGCTCTTTACGTTCCGCTGGTGATGCTGATAATAACTCATCTGTATAATAATTTGAAAGCGATGTTGTAGATGGAAGTGAACCCAGTACGACCGGTTTTTCCATTGTATTTCCATCATCATTTAGCTGATCCTTGCGGCTTACTTTCAGAGTATATTTTGAATTACCTGTTTCACCATATTGCCCAAACGAATCTTTTACGGCTAATACTACGGTTCCTTTTTTTGGAGCTTTGTATAAGGAACCTTCCTGTTTTCCTGCAGCTCCGTCATTGACTTCGATCGAATACTCCGAATTATTTTCGCCTTCGGGATAGAATTTAAGCTCATATTTCAAATCATATTGACTTGCTCCTTGAAGATTTACTTGGACATTTTGATCTTTTTCAACAGTAACCTTGTAATAGTCTGTTTGTTCGATCCTTTCCAAGCTGCCTTCTACCGTTGTTTCCGAAATTTCTGTCGTAACAGGCAAATTAATTGCTTTTTCTAAAATCTGATCTGCTGAGACAACAGACTGGGCAGGAATCTTTTTAGGATCAAAGGAAAGCATCTTTACAAGGTCAATCATCCCATAACCATATTTAGTATCATATCCTTTTTCTCCGAAATCTCTCGCTGTATGAGTTAAGATATAGCTTACTTGATAAGGTGTAAGGTCAGGATACTTTGATAATAATAGGGAAACAGCCCCAGTAACCATAGGTGATGCCATTGACGTACCGCTCATTTTTACAAACGAAGAGCCTTTTTCAAATGAATAAACAGACGAATAAATATTATTTCCAGGTGCTGTTACATCGACAGACGGGCCGTATGTAGAGAAATGAGTTAAGGCATCTTCCTCATTTGTAGCTCCAACGCTAATGACGCCATCATAGGAAGCAGGATAATTTATATGTTCAAAACCGTCATTACCTGCTGCAGCCACAATAACGATTCCACTATCAACGGCCTTTTTCACCGCATCTCTCAAGATCGGAGAGGACTGCCAGGAACCTAAGCTCATATTCATGACATCTACATTTTGACGAATTGCTTCTAAAATACCTTCAGCTATGACATAGTCCGTTCCATACGGCGATCTGTTAAAAACGTCAATGGAAACAATTTCAGAGTTTGGTGCGATTCCGTACCCACCGAGTTCATTGTTTTTCTCGGCAGCAATGATCCCAGATACATGGGTACCATGAGAGTCAGGCGCTCCCTTTTTCATAGGATCCATTGCATTATAATTGACAACAATTTTATTGGTTAATTCAGGATGATTGGCATCAATTCCCGTATCAATAACTGCGACGCGAACTTTATTTGTCCCGGCGATTTTTTGTGCTTGTTCAACGTTAAGATTATTGAGATGATACATATCCGACGCTTTTAGATCTGGTGTTGGTAATATATTAGACGCTTTTAAATTTGGTGTTACTAGTTTTTTTATGAGAGCACTTTTTGAAATAGAAGTTACCTTTGATAACTTTGCATAAGCTCTTGCAATATCTTCGAGCTTTGCCCCGCTTTGTACCTCTATCACATCATAGCCTAAAGATGATATTCTTTTTAATAGTTTCCCTCCAGCTTCATTATGTTCGCTTTCAGTAATCGGTGAGGAGTAGTGAATCACAAGTTGGTTTTCAGAAAATTGCTTTTGGACATTATCAAGTATAGAAGCTGACTTCGCATTCATTTTGTTTCCAACATGTTCTAGACGCTCTAATATAGGCCTATGATCTCCCGGAATCTTTGTGATAGCAAGTGAAGCGGTTGGTGGCAGTGCAGAAAAAAGTAGAGTTGCAGACAAGCTAAGTGCTGCTAAGCTATTGATCTTTTTCTTCTTCAAATCAGTTCCCCCTTGATTTTTATAGGCTTTTAAAATTCGGAAAGCGTTGTGTACCCTTCTCCTTATTTGTAAACCTCATTTTTTTATATTAATCAGCCTGTAAATACAGCCTGATTAATATCAATCTCCTAATATTTAATTTCCTTTTGTAAACCCAATATTAAATTGTGTTTTCTATTCTTCTTTACGTAAAATTGTAAGACCAGTCTTAATGTTATAAATGTTCAGAAAAATAAACAATACAAGATTTTAAATGATGATGATTGATATTTTAAATGATAAAAATTTGCAGGAATCAAATTTTCCAAAATGCTTTTAAGAGTGATAATGATTCAACTCCGCATGCTGTGGCGAATTAAATATCCTCCACTGTTTCACTAAACAGTCTAAAATTATGGTCATTTCCTGAGGCGATTTTTCCATCCCACTATCGAGCCAATGCTGGATTACACCAAGGTGAGCGGCGCTGATATATGCAAGCGAATAGTCCACTGGTACCGGCATTTCCTCATCTTTTAGTTCTTCCGCTATTTTCCGGATGAAGGCTTTCTTAATCAATTCCTTTATTTTGACCTGAAAGGACGGATCTCCTTTTGGCCCTAAAATGACCTTCATATAACTCGAATTTTCCTGAAAGTATTCGCACAGCTTCATGATAATAGGGAAGGGTTCGTCTTGATTTGTATAGCTTACCGCCTTCTGTGATTTGATTGCATATACAATATCCTGAATTCCTTTAATAATCACTTCTTCACTTTGCTCCAACAAATCATATTTATCTCGGAAATGTAAATAAAATGTGCCGCGATGAATACTCGCCTTTTCCGTTAAATCGCTGACCGTAATTCCTTCAAACCCTTTTTCCTCCATCAACTCGGTGAGAGCATCCCAGATCATCCGTTTTGTTCGTAGAATCCTCCGGTCTGCCGTTTTTTCTGCCATTTTGCTGTCCTCCAAAAATTTTTTTTAAATGAACACTGGTAATCATTTCTGTTTAATACCTGACATTCAATCGCCTATTGTTAATTTCCAGAACTAATAGTCCTATTAAAATGAACAGCACGTATTTAAAAATAAATATCAGAAAAACAGAAAAACCCATATCCCTAGAGATACCGGTTTTTCTGTATTATTGATTAACGATAATCTTTTAGTCTTGCCGTTCAAAAGGTCTATGTTATATTTGGCTCATATCACACTTAGCTTAGGCCAGCTTTTGTTAATCCATAAGCTTGGTCAGCTGTTCCTGGTGCCGTTTTAAAAGCAACATTAACACGGTTCCAAGCATTAATGGTCATAATTGAGAAGGTAAGATCTGATAACTCTTTTTCTGAAAATTGACCACGAATACGGTCATAAAGGTCATCCGATACACCATGCTCAGGCAGCTTTGTCAAAATCTCTGTCCATGCTAGTGCCGCACGCTCACGTGGACTAAATAGTGTTGATTCACGCCAAATTGGAGTGTGGTAAAGACGCAGCTCTCTCTCACCATGGATTTTAGCTTCTTTAACGTGCATATCTAAGCAAAAACCACATCCATTCATTTGTGAAGCTCTGATGTGAACTAAATGACGGATTGATTCTTCAATTGAACTTTCCTTCTCTTGCATGCTAAGTCCCATCAACTTTTTAAAAAATTCTGGTGATTCTTTCATATAATTAATACGTTCAGTCATAGTTGGTATACCTTCCTTTTCCTTTTAATTGTATTCAATGAGAGCAAACAGTAAAGATCATTACCGAATTAAAAGTTGCTGATCCGGCTGTCATCTTCACCTACATTTGCCTTCAAATATATAACGACTAAATGACTCATTCTGTGACAAGTAGTCAATTAGAATTTGTTTGGTTCATCACATTCAAGGGGATTCTTTACGTTTTTTTAGGTGTTAATAGCGAAGTTATACTAATGCCGCATCTGACGTCCCGTTTCAGTCTTGAAGCCGATGTTTATGCGGTCCCAACCATTTACCGAAACGACCAAGAAACTAAGGTCGGAGATTTCTTTTTCAGAAAACTGAGATCGAACACTGTCATACACGTCTTCAGGTACGCCTTGATTAGGCAGTTTAGTCAGAATTTCGGTCCATGTCAGTGCGGCCCTTTCTCGCGGAGTAAACAGAGTCGATTCCCGCCATGATGCAATATGAGAGAGGCGTACCTCGCTCTCGCCATGAATCTTTGCCTGCTTGACGTGCATATCTAGACAAAAGCCGCACTCATTTATTTGTGAAGCCCTGATCGAAACGAGATCGATTATTTTCTCTTCAATTGAGCTTACACTTATGGCATTGGTGAAGGCCAAAAACTTTTTGAAAAGTTCTGGTGATTGCTGAGCGAAATTTACTCGTTGTGTCATAACAGTACCTCTCCTAACTGAATATATTGACAAATGTTCTCAATTGATAATACGAAACAAATGCTAAATCTGAAGCAACAAAGAGTCCGGTCGATGTATTAAATCATCAATTAATATCCGTTAAAATCAATACTTTCATCTGTATTCCGCTCTTCAAACTTGTAACACATATGCCAGCTATATGAAATCATTTGACAAGCAATAAGCTCCCAAACTCTTGAAGGCTGTCAACACGGATAACCGAAGCTAAGTATGAACAAGTACACCGTCATCCACCCCGGAATTAGAATACGGAAATTTTCTTGCAGCTTTTTAAAGCACGGGGTCCTACATAGCAAGGAATGGTCGGACTGAAGTTCCGTCATTGACAACCTTAGTTTATACAGCTTAGTTTCCGGTTATGCCAATGTCATATTTGGCTCATATCACTCTTAGCTTAGGCCAGCTTTTGTTAATCCATAGGCTTGGTCAGCTGTTCCTGGTTCCGTTTTAAAAGCAACATTAACACGGTTCCAAGCATTAATGGCCATAATTGAGAAGGTAAGATCTGATAACTCTTTTTCTGAAAATTGACCACGAACACGGTCATAAAGGTCATCCGGTACACCATGCTCAGGCAGCTTTGTCAAAATCTCTGTCCATGCTAGTGCCGCACGCTCACGTGGACTAAATAGTGTTGATTCACGCCAAATTGGAGTGTGGTAAAGACGCAGCTCTCTCTCTCCATGGATTTTAGCTTCTTTAACGTGCATATCTAAGCAAAAACCACATCCATTCATTTGTGAAGCTCTGATGTGAACTAAATGACGGATGGATTCTTCAATTGAACTTTCCTTCTCTTGCATGCTGAGTCCCATCAACTTATTTAAAAATTCTGGTGATTCTTTCATATAATTAATACGTTCAGTCATAGTTGGTATACCTCTCTTTTCCTTTTTAATTGTATTCAATGAGAGCAAACAGTAAAGATCATTACCGAATTAAAAGTTGCTGATCCGGCTGTCATCTTCACCTACATTTGCCTTCAAATATATAACGACTATATGAATCATTCTGTGACAAGTAGTCAATTAGAATTAGATTGGTTCGTTCTCATTCAATAATTATCCCTACTCTTTCCTTCTATTTACACTCCCCTTGATTCATAATTGTTTAAATTCAGATGAAGTATTAGTTGTTCTTTGGGAAGCAGCTAACCTTCTTAATAAAGATTCCTTTATTTCTCCATCTACCCCATATAACGACTAAGTGTTTCATTCTGTGACAAGGTGTTTAATTAAAAGAGTTTAAATAATAATCAAAGAGTTTAAGAATGTTATTCTCTATGCTATGCAATCCAGTCATTCTATCTAATATATTAGTAAAAGTTTGGTTTCAAACTTTATATGAACATGTATGAATACTTACGATTGTTCCACTAAATAGATATAAATATCAGAAAAACAGAAAAACCAATATCCCTAAAGATACCGGTTTTTTCTGTTTTATTGATGTATGAAAATTTATTAGTCTAGCCCTTCATCAGAATCGTGTTGACACATAGAGATGGTGATGCTGCCACTACCTCATGATTCAATACACATTTTGATCATATCACTATTAGCTTAGACCAGCTTTTGTTAATCCATAGGCTTGGTCAGCTGTTCCTGGTTCCGTTTTAAAAGCAACATTAACACGGTTCCAAGCATTAATGGCCATAATTGAGAAGGTAAGATCTGATAACTCTTTTTCTGAAAACTGACCACGAACACGGTCATAAAGGTCATCCGGTACACCATGCTCAGGCAGCTTTGTCAAAATCTCTGTCCATGCGAGTGCTGCGCGCTCACGTGGACTAAATAGTGTTGATTCACGCCAAATTGGAGTGTGGTAAAGACGCAGCTCTCTCTCTCCATGGATTTTAGCTTCTTTAACGTGCATATCTAAGCAAAAACCACATCCATTCATTTGTGAAGCTCTGATGTGAACTAAATGACGGATTGATTCTTCAATTGAACTTTCCTTCTCTTGCATGCTAAGTCCCATCAACTTTTTAAAAAATTCTGGTGATTCTTTCATATAATTAATACGTTCAGTCATAGTTTGTATACCTCTCTTTTCCTTATTAGTTGTAATCAATGTAAAAACATGTAACTTGAAATACACGACTAGAAGACCCAACAGTAAAGATTATTCCCGAAATAAAATTCCCTTATCCGACTATCTTCACCTGCATTTGCCTTCAAATATATAACGAGTATATGACTTATTCTGTGACAGGTATTCAATTAGAATTAGATTTCGAGGCATTCAACAGAAACCGTGTGACACCTATAGTAGGTGATCTGCCCACTACCTCAAGATCCATTTCACATTTATCTCATATTACTCTTAACTTAGGCCAGCTTTTGTTAATCCATAAGCTTGGTCAGCTGTTCCTGGTTCCGTTTTGAAAGCAACATTAACACGGTTCCAAGCGTTAATGGCCATAATTGAGAAGGTAAGATCTGATAACTCTTTTTCTGAAAACTGACCACGAACACGGTCATAAAGGTCATCCGGTACACCATGCTCAGGCAGCTTTGTCAAAATCTCTGTCCATGCTAGTGCCGCACGCTCACGTGGACTAAATAGTGTTGATTCACGCCAAATTGGAGTGTGGTAAAGACGCAGCTCTCTCTCTCCATGGATTTTAGCTTCTTTAACGTGCATATCTAAGCAAAAACCACATCCATTCATTTGTGAAGCTCTGATGTGAACTAAATGACGGATGGTTTCTTCAATTGAACTTTCCTTCTCTTGCATGCTAAGTCCCATCAACTTTTTAAAAAATTCTGGTGATTCTTTCATATAATTAATACGTTCAGTCATAGTTGGTATACCTCTCTTTTCCTTATTATTGGTAATCTCAATGTATAAACATTTAAATGTAAATACACGACTAGAAGATCAAACAGTAAAGATTATTCCCGAATTATCCGGCTGTAATCTTCACCAACATTGTCCTTCAAATATATAACGACTAAATGACTCATTCTGTGACAAGTAGTCAATTAGAATTAGATTGGTTCGTTCTCATTCAATAATTATCCCTACTCTTTCCTACTATATACACTCTCCCTTGATTCATAATTGTTTAAATTCAGATGAAGTATTAGTTGAACTTTTAGAAGCATCTAACTTTTTGTAATACTGCTTCCATTACCTCTTCATCAACACCTATACAACGACTAAGTGATACATTCTGTGACAAGGTGTTTAATTAAAGTTTATTAAAAAGTTCTCTTTCTTTAGTAAAAAATTATCTGGTAAACTGTTTTTCCATATTATTTTTAAGGTACACATATATTTTGGAGAGTGACTTCCAGAACCCTTTTCTAATTCTGAAGAAGATGCAATGGACTCAGTCATCCATGAAATGATAAAAAGCTGTCCAAAATGGCAATGCCATTTAGACAGCTTATGGTGATTTTTCTAAATTACTAGAAATGTACAGATACGAGTCTTGCAATTTGTTCTGCTGTAATTTCAAGTTGAAGTGCTGAAATGTCAGGTTTTAACGCTTCATCCAACGTGCGGCATTCGGTTTGAATCGAAAATACTCCATTAAAGTATTTGTTCACTTCATCAAGATTAGTATCAATTCGTCCGGCCATTCCAATCACGGGTTTCCCATATTTGTTGGCAAGCTTGGCTACGCCCACTGGAACTTTCCCCATGACAGACTGATTATCTAGGCTGCCTTCACCGGTCACAATCAAATCAGCAGCCATTATCTTTTCCTCAAGAGCGGTTAGCTCAATCACAAGCTCCACACCGGATTGGATGGAGCCCTTTAGAGCTCCTGCAATGGCTCCGCCTAAACCGCCAGCCGCACCTGCTCCAGCGATCTCTTGAACATTCACACCGTACTCTTTCTGAATCAAGGTTGAAAATCGTTCTAACGCCAAATCAAGTTCCATAATATTCTGATCACTGGCCCCCTTTTGCTTAGCAAAAATATGGGCAGCACCCTGAAGACCATAAAACGGATTCGTAACATCACTAGCCGCGATGAAGGTGCATTCCTGCAATTTCGGAAGGATATTCTCATCAGAAAAAAAAGCTGTCTTCAGTAACGGATTACCTGTATTCCCAAGAATTATTCCGTTATCATCAAAAAATTCCCATCCAAGAGCTTGAAGCATACCAATCCCGCCGTCATTAGTTGCACTGCCGCCAAGAGACAGAATAAAGCGGCGATACCCTTTTTCAATAGCATCCTTAATTTGCTCACCAAGCCCATAAGTGTTGGAAAGCATAGGATTACGCCTTCCAGCCGGTACCAATGGCAAGCCGCTGCTCCTTGCACATTCAATAAACACAACCTCTTCCCCATCTAGCTCTAAAATCGCATACTTTGCCATGATTTTGTTCATTAGCGGGTCATGGACTTCAATTTGGATTTCCTTCCCATGCCCGCCATAGAGGAGAGTATCTATTGTCCCCTCTCCTCCATCAGCCATGGGAGATACATCTACAACTGCATGAGGTATTGCTCTTAAAATTCCCGATTTCACACAATTGCCCACCTCAATGCTAGAAAGTGAGTCTTTGAAAGAATCTGTTGCGATTAAAAACTTCATTCCCATCACCTAACCCATAAAAATTGGTATGGCTCAAGCGTTTCCACTGAATCCAACTCTTTACCCGTAAACAGGTCAATGCCTTTCGCCTCAATCTCTACTGTCGCAGGCTGTGAATCCACATTTACGATAAAGAAGATTTCTTCACCAGTCGATTCATTTTGGCGTTTTAACGCAAATACCTTAGAGCCTAGGTCAACAACCGTTTGCTGTGCATAAGGAGAAAAAGCACTTTGCTGTTGGCGGATTCTTATCATTTCTCTCAAGCCTTGAAAAATTCCTTTTCGGCGTGAATTTTCCTCTAGCTCTCTCGTAATCTTCGATAACTCAAGTTTTTCACGGTTAATTCTTCGATTGATCCCAGACACTCCAAGGCCATGGTAATCATTTTCTGATCCAAGCAGTGAATGATAGTATATCGCTGGCACACCGATTACGGATAAAAGAATCGAGTGAGCCGCAAGCATTTTTTTTACAGCGATTTCTTCTGTATTATCTTCACCTTTGTTGATCAAAGCATCAGAGTAATTAATATTCATTTCATAAACTGACTGACTTCCATTTGTATTGGTTTTATATGAAATCCGCCCGCCATTTTCGATTACTTTATCGATTAATACTTGCCGTTCTTCGTCCGTCAAAATTCCTTCTGTCGGACGCATCCCAATCCCATCATGGCTCGCAAGGAAATTAAAATACGTCGCTTCATTCGAAACCTTATCAATGGTCTTTGCCCAAAAAGTTAATTTCGTTGAATCATGGGTGGTCATCGTATGAAGCACAAGCGGCGGAAGGGAGAATTGATACACCATATGCGCTTCGTTTGTACCATCGCCAAAATAGCGAATATTTTCCTGATGCGGAACATTCGTTTCCGTAATGATCTGTGTGTTTGGTTTGAAATAATTCAACACTTCACGCCAAAGCTGAATGATGGCATGTACTTCAGGCATATGAATTGATGATGTACCAGACTCTTTCCAAATGAAACCAATAGCATCCAAACGAATACTAGAGGCTCCTTTATGTGCATAGGTAAGAAGTATATCTGTTGTCTCCAAGAGAACAGGGAAATGGTGGAAGTTCAAATCCACCTGATCCTCACTAAATGTGGTCCAAGCCGTTTTGACAGCTTCCTTCCCCTCATATTCATGAAAAAGTGGAGAAGTCCGCGGGCGGACAACCTGTTCGGTATTAAATTCTGGATCCTTCGAGATGAAATATTCCTGGTATTTCTCCTCTCCATTTAAGTAGCCTTTAAACCACTCGCTGGATTTAGAAATATGGTTGGCGACAAAATCATACATGAGACGATAATCCTTGGACATGTTTGTAATATGATCCCACGTTCCTAATTCTGGATTAATCTCTCGATAGTCCACAACGGAAAAACCATCATCTGAAGTAAAAGGAAACATCGGCAGCAAGTGAACATCGGTAATCGTATCCTGTACTTCTTTTTTTAAAAAAGAATGCAAGGTCTCTAATGTCGGTTTCCCTTGTTCATAAATACTATCTCCGTACGTGATCAAATAGATATTTTTTTCAGAAGGAGCGTTAATCTTATCCCATTGCTCTTTTTCCCATCGGCTGATAAGGTATTGGAAATTTTCCATAAAGCTTTCTTGATATTCATTCCGATAAATGTCTTTTAGCTTTTTTTCAATCTTAGCTAAAATGGAATCCTTCATCATTACTTCATCCCTTTAACGTAATTTTAATGTAACATAGCCTTTGGCTGGGACTGTTACAGGTCCGTTCAATTTCTCTAATTCCCTTTCATATAAGTTCGTCAGGCTGACTTCTTCAAAAGTATGCTCTAATATTACGTCTTCTGATCGATCTGTCGGATTAAATAAACGGATGATTACACTTTTATCCTCATACGCGCGCTTGCAGCTGCTCAAGAATATCTTTTTATTGTCTAATCCGAAAAGCGAAGCCTGGTCCGGCAGTTGCTTTATAGGATACGGTATTTCAAATCGCTCCAGTCGCTCTTCAAATGTATTAAGGCTTTGCTTTTGATACACAGCATAACGCCCTTGGAATTCTTCCACCGCTTGGAATATCTCTTTTTCATTCAGGGCACCTGCGGTAAAATACAAGGCATATTCAAATTCTAACTGTTTTTGAATTTGTGCATCTGGTGTATAGACCACTTTATTATTAATCCCGGAAGCACGGCCCGGACGCCATAGGAGGTCATCCCTTCCAAGCAAGCCGACACTGCGGAACAACGTTAGTGCAAGTGTGCCTGTTTCTGGGAGAACTTCATATTCTTTCATACCTTTTGTGATGGCGGCAAACACCGAAGTACCATCCGTAACACCCGCAAAATTCTCTAATGGATAAATTGGAACCGGCGCCTCAGCAAACTTATTTTCACGCCAGTTATTTAGGTAAGGATTGTCAACTGGCCGTTCTAGAATACTGAAAGCCTGGTCTGCAAAGGAAGATCTTGGGCTTGCAACAGAACTGTTAAGCAGCACCCGTACACGGTGATCCTTTATTTGATTGTCTACATGATGCTTGACGCGGACAAACTTTTCACCGGCCCTCACCTCCAATTCTGTTGTAATCATCAAGGTTTTGCTGCGTTCGCCCTTTTTGCTTTCATCTAAATCAGCTGGAACCTCCGCATCGTGTAGAAGGGTCATTTTTTGTATAAAATGACCTTTTTCTACCTTCACTAGTTCAGCTGTTTTCAAATAATTTGGCTCATCACCTAAAAGCGGTGAGAAGTCATAGGAATCACCTGAATCCGCAACATTTTCAAACTTCAGGAAGGCAGGAATGATTTTTCCTGAAGGTTTGTTCAACAGAGTAACGGAGCCATTTTCAAATACAATCGAAAACATTTCATTTTCTATTACTCCTGATTCTATTGGTGATAACAGTGATAAAGCTCCATGGGTTTCTTCAACCGTGCAAGTACGGTAACCCATTGCCGGTACATCAGTTATTTGCAACTCAACCACTGTGCGGTAATAACCAGGTACCTCTACTTCTTTCTCCCCCTCGGCTGTAACTACAATCTTCTTACCACCGCTTAAATACTCTTGACTAATGATATCGAATGGTATAATCTCGCCCATCAAATTCTTAATTTGGAAAGCTTCAGCCTTTGTGAAAAGAACATTCTCCATGCTTCCGCTAAACTCTCTTGGCATTGTATTGAATAAAACTAGGACATTCTCTTTGCCTGTTTCGTTACTGATCGCCTCTGTCAACTGCTTTTTGATGATATTAATCAGTCCATCACAAATCCGATTTACTTTTTCTAAACGGTGGATAATATCTTGATTCGTATCATCCGAATTACACCCGCCGATACTATCATGAGCGTGAACATCAAATAGCTGTTTCCACATGATATCCAGCCATTCCTGTGGATATTTTAATCCAGCCTGCTGCCCGATGATCGCAAGCGGCTCGAGGATATAGATAATTTTGTTTTCTACCATATAATTGAGCTTTTTGATATCATAGCGTTGCGAACGAATTGTGTTATGAATCCGTGATTTTTGTGATGCAATCAATTCACCATTGATTTCATTGGTAAACGGAGCATCTTCAGTCCATGTTTCCTTCATAAACGTTTCATAGTCTGATAGGACGTATTCATGATTCGGGTCCTTCTCATTTAACTGATTAACCGTCTCAGGAAAATGCTCTCTAACTAGGACTTGGTCACCGCCTGCTGGAAGCAGGAGATGATCACTGTTT
Source organism: Neobacillus sp. KR4-4 (assembly GCF_042136325.1). NCBI lineage: Bacteria > Bacillati > Bacillota > Bacilli > Caryophanales > Bacillaceae > Neobacillus > Neobacillus sp. KR4-4. The sequence goes on along the minus strand of NZ_JBHHJU010000011.1, from coordinate 33,451 downwards.
TGATTCAACGCAGCTATCTTTTCAAGCATCGGGAGCAATCGTTCCTCAAGGTAAGCATCACTTGCTTCCAAAAACTTTCCTGGTCCATAACCAAAATATATATTATTCGCTTTGACCGACTGTCCATCCGGTGATTTCCAGATAAAATTCAAATCGTTGTTCAGCTGGTCGGTATAGATCCCTCGCTGCACAACGCTATATTCGATATCAAAGCCATTAAAAATGGACGGCAGGTAGGCATTTTGTCCAAAGATATCTGGTAAATAGCCTACCTCCATGCTGTGGCCAAGATCGTTTGCAATTCTTGTTCCGTAAAGGAGATTTCGAATGATGGATTCTTTATTAACCAGCAGTGAATCTGTTTGGGTATACCATGGTCCGACATGAATTCTTCTTGTTTGAACCAACTTGCTGAATCGGTCTCGATTTTCTGGGCGGACCTTTAAATATTCATCAATAATCGAAGATTGGGCATCAAACACATAGCCCGTATAGGCGTAATTATTTTCAAGAACCTCGATTAGATGGTCAAGATTTTCAACTAATAATACATTTGAATCTTCTATTGTAAAGTACCACTCACGATCCCAATGGGAATGAGGTACGACATAAACACGTTTGCTCTTCAATGGATGTAAGCCTCCTCAAAGTAAATGGGGATGGGGATTAAACGACCTGAATTTCTCCAGAGGTTCAACCCCCACTCTTCTCTTTTTAAAATTTGGTTCATGTTAGGGCTAATTGTTAATCTTGCTTCTATGTTGATTGGAGCGGAAAATCAACATAGCCTATAATTTAGAAGTTTTTCCGTTGCGTTCTGCTTTTTTAATCAATGCCAAGCGAATAAAGATATTCGCGAAAGCGATGAACAATGTACCGACTGCTAAGCCGCCTAGGTAAGCCCAGATTCCTTCAACAAGCGGCCAGCCCCAAATCGCTGGAAGTGGATACCATTGAACTGCACCAAGAATCACAGCTGTAACGGAGCCAAGAATCGCACCTAAGATGTTAATTGGAATCGTAATGATTGGATTACGGAGCATAAATGGAATCGCCCCTTCACTAATCGCAATAAAACCAAGCAATAATGATGTGTTACCTGTAATTCGCAGATTTTCATCGAACACTCGGCGTCCAACCACATATTTGTCAATAATCGTTGCCAAGCCAAGACCGATTGGCGGAATGACAATCGATAATACCCTAGGTGTTAATGGGAAAATTTGATCCGCGGCTAGTCCAATCGCAATCGCACCTGCGGCTTTGTTAATCGGTCCGCCAAGGTCAAATGCCGTTGCTGCTGCAATCAGAATTGATAATCCAATTTCACCAGAGCCTTGAGCTCCTTCAATCCAATTGCGAAGTGCAAGGTTCAAACCGCCAAATACAGGGTCAATCACATAAAAATTGAGTAAAAAGATCGATAATACCGTGATCGCTGGAATAATCAACATCGGCTTCATCGCCTGTAGATTTTTGCTCAGCTTAATTTTTTCATTTAAGAATTTAGATAGATAACCAGCTGTTAAACCAAGGATTAGTGCTCCTAAGAAACCAGATGGGATACCGCCTTCAATTCCCCAGAACGTATAGTGAAGTCCTGCAGCAAATGCACCACCGATTAAACCTGAGACAATACCAGCACGATCCGCTAAAGCATACGCTAGGAACGCACCAAAGACAGGATACATGAACTTAAAGATCAACCCGCCAAATTTATCAAGGTGATGAAGAATCACAAATAGTTCGTTAGAATGAGTGGCATATTTAATATCGCTAATTTCATTTACAAGACCAAAAGGCATTGAACCTAATTTCGCAATACCGATCATCAAACCTGCGGCAACAATAATCGGAATCATATAAGAAATACCTGTTAAGACGGCTTGAGCCATTTCAGCAAGAATACCTTGCTTCTGGCGGTTGTTTTCAGTTCTAACTTCATTTTCATCGACAGTTACTTTTCCATCCGGACGATTTAACGCACGGTCGATTAAGCTATTTGCATTTTTCAACGGGTCAGCTACACGTGTCTGAACAAAAGGAATCCCTTTGAATCTCTCTTTATTTTTCGTAGCAATATCGGTCGCAAAAATGATCGCATCCGCTTGTTTAATTAAGTCCGCTGTATGAGCATCTTCAATTCCATTAGCGCCCTGCTTTTCAGAAACAACACGGACCCCCATCTCACGGCCTGCTTTTTCAAGTGCCTCTGCAGCCATGTAGGTATGAGCTATCCCAGCAGCACAGGCTGTAATGACAAGGACTGTTTTATCATAATCTTGATTTTGTGCAGCTTTTTCATCTTTTTGATCCAATGCCGTCATAAATTCACTTGAGGTTTTCGCTAGCATTAAGCGGTTGAGATAGCTGCTGTCCATTAAACGCACACTAAGCTCAGACAATAATCTTAAATGAGTCGAACCCGCCTCTTCTTCAGGAATAGCTAATAAAAACACCAGCTTAACCTTGTTGTTCGGATCGATACTTTCCCATTTGTTTACCGGATCCTTTAAACGAGCTACTGCGAAAGCCGCTTTTTTCACTGCCTTTGACTTTCCGTGCGGAATCGCTAAGCCAGCTTCTAGTCCTGTAGCTGAAACCTGTTCCCGTTCCATGACTGCTTTAATAAATTCTTCTTTAGAGCTTAAGGCACCCCTTTCAAAAAGAGCACCACTTAATTTTTCAATGATTGATTCTTTTGAAGAAAGCTTCACATCTAGAAAGATGAGTCCTTCTTGCGTCATTTTTCTTAATTCCAAGGCTGTACACCCCTTTATATAAAATATTTATAGGTAAGTTGAAATCCCTTACACCATAGTTTTAACACAGAGAGTATAGCCTTGATTGTACATAATGCGTACAATTATACTTAAGCAAGTACATAACATTAATATTTTGCAAAGAACTTATGTACCATACACACGAATTGATTATTTAAAGGAGTTATCTCAATGGGAAAGATCATTGATAGGTTCGCTGCATACATCAGTGAATTGACCTATGCAGAAAAGCATGTACTTTATTATGTAGAAAACAACCTTAAGACAGCTAAACAACAATCGCTCACAACCATGGCTCAGGCGAATAATGTCAGCACGACGACGATTATCAGGATGTGCCGTAAGCTTGGTTTAGAGGGCTTTTCACAATTCAAATGTATCCTTAAGAGTATGGATGAAGAGGAACGGCCGATCCATGATAATATGCTGGAACGCTACCGGGAGGACATGAATCATACACTTTCCTCCCTCCAAGTTAGTAAGCTAGAATCGATAAACGAGCAGCTATCAAGGGCAAACCGAGTAACGATTGTCGCTGTTGGTTTATCCAAAATGTTCGGTGAATACTTTAGCAAGCTCCTCATGCAAGTAAATAAGTCGACTTCCTATGTGTATGAATCACATATTATCGATTTACTGGTCAACATGGTCCAGACAAATGATTTGATCATTTTCATTTCTTCCAGTGGTGAAACGAAAACGATTGTCCAGGCCGCCGAGAAGATTCGATATAAAAATGTCGATACCTTGGCCATTACCAATTCGGCAGGAAGCACCCTCTCGAAGATTGCCAGAAATAACATCAGTGCAGATGTCCAGCGTATCAGTTATGCAGGATATGATCTGTCTGCACGTTCAACCATTGTCGTCCTTATCGATTTAATTTTTGAATTTTATTTAAAAAAGATCACCAAAAAAGCGTAAAGGTTTCCTTTGCGCTTTTTCTTTTTAATTACTTTTATCTAGGAATACAACATACGTTTTCACAAAAGCGTATTCAGTTTTAATTATGAAGATAGTCGCTTTGACGGTAAGTCAGGAGGGGCACATTGCAGCAATACATTAGAATGTAGATATTATTACGAAGAGTTATCTCGAGTAACTCGAACATTTAAAATTCATATATGAATACTTATGATTGTTTCACTAAGTAGATATTAATATCAGAACAACAGAAAAACCCATATCCTTAAAGATATCGGTTTTTCTGTTTTTGATCCATTTCACATTTACCTCATATAACTGTTAGCTTAGGCCAGCTTTTGTTAATCCATAGGCTTGGTCAGCTGTTCCTGGTTCCGTTTTAAAAGCAACATTAACACGGTTCCAAGCATTAATGGTCATAATTGAGAAGGTAAGATCTGATAACTCTTTTTCTGAAAACTGACCACGAACACGGTCATAAATGTCATCCGGTACACCATGCTCAGGCAGCTTTGTCAAAATCTCTGTCCATGCTAGTGCCGCACGCTCACGTGGACTAAATAGTGTTGATTCACGCCAAATTGGGGTGTGGTAAAGACGCAGCTCTCTTTCACCATGGATTTTAGCTTCTTTAACGTGCATATCTAAGCAAAAACCACATCCATTCATTTGTGAAGCTCTGATGTGAACTAAATGACGGATTGATTCTTCAATTGAACTTTCCTTCTCTTGCATGCTAAGTCCCATCAACTTTTTAAAAAATTCTGGTGATTCTTTCATATAATTAATACGTTTAGTCATAATTGGTATACCTCTCTTTTCCTTATTATTGGTAATCACTATATAAACATGTACCTGCAAATATACGACTAGAAGATCAAACAGGAAAGATTATTCCCGAATTAAAAGTAGCTTATCCGGCTGTCATCTTCACCTACATTTGCCTTCAAATATATAACGACTAAATGACTCATTCTGTGACAAGTAGTCAATTAGAATTAGATTGGTTCTTTCTCATTCAATAATTATCCCTACTCTTTCCTGCTATTTACACTCCCCCTTGATTCATATTTGTTTAAATTCAGATGAAGTATTAGCTAAACTTTTAGAAGCAGCTAACCTTTTGTCATACTGCTTCCATTACCTCTTCATCTACACCTATACAACGACTATGTGATTCATTCTGTGACATGGTGTCAATTAAATGAATTTTTAAGAAAATACTCTTTCTTTTTTTCAAAACTATCAGGTTAACCTTTTTTTCATAATATTTTTAAGGTATACATATTTGGAATGTAGTAGGAAATGTTATATATGTTAAAAATTTATTAAAAAAAATACTATACTTTGTCACAAAATTGCTCCTCAGCTCGTTTTATATGAAGCCCATGCTACGGATTAGTGAATTGTAGAATGAGAATGGAAGTGAAAATATGCAAGAACTGTACGAAAAATATAAAAGGCTGCTGTTTAAACTCGCTTACCAACTGACAGGATCGGTTTCAGATGCGGAAGATGTTGTCCATGATGTTTTTTTAAAATTATATGACGTACCTCCGGAGAAGTTGGGTGAACCAAAAGCCTATCTTTGTAAAATGGTAACGAATCGATGTCGGGATTTACAAAAAACAGCTCGCAAGAAGCGAGAACAATATTTTGGAGAATGGCTTCCTGAACCCCTTTCTAATTCTGAAGAGGATTCAATGGACTCAGTCATCCGTGACGATGAATTGTCTTATGGGGTACTTGTGCTACTTGAAAAGCTTTCACCAACGGAACGTGTCGTTTTTGTCCTTCGTGAAGCACTTGGCTTTGAATATCATGAAATAGCTGAACTCATAGAAAAAAGCGAAGTGAATTGCCGCAAATTGTTCAGCCGTGCAAATTCAAAGATGGGGATTAATTCTGAAGAGGAAGTTCATCCTGAAGCTGCTTCTCAAGATTTAGTTCATGATTTTATAATAGCACTCAAACAGGGGAACCTGAATCAGGTCCTATCTATGCTTAATCAAAATGTTGTACTTGTCGCAGATGGAGGTGGCAAGGTATCAGCTGCTGTAAAACCAATTTTAGCACGGGATCGAGTTGTTAGGTTTCTGTTTGGTGGATTTCGTAAAGCGTCCATGGTTGATGGAATTTCACATATTGAAATCGGTAAAATTAACGGTCAACCTGCTCTTATTCTTCGTTCAAACGAAGGTATTCACACAGTTGGGATGATTCATGTCGAAAATAATATGATTCGCAACATATATATTATCCGGAACCCAGACAAGCTGAAACATGTAGAGATATGAAATAATTTTTTATAACACACACACAAGCAGATATATATAATGAAATCTATCAGAATGGAGCAATAATAAGGCCCATGGAGATAGTAATAGTTGAGGATGATTACTTTTTAGAATCTTATAAATATTTTTAAAGCTTAAAGGGCTAGTAAATAGCAGTTTAAGCTTTTTAATTTTTATTTAGAAAGGCTCTTGTATCTCCTTTCCTAACTTGAAAAGTATAGGTGGGAGAAGTGTCTTAGGTTTTATTATCTCCCTATGAAAAAATTGATAGAGATTTAAAGAAAGTATATTTAGTTTAAATAGGGAATAACTAAATTAAAAACGTGAGGTAGGACAGATGATGGGATTGTTTGGAAACACACAACAAATTAACGAAGGTAAATCCAATTCAAATCTTTCTGCCGAAAATATGGATAAAAATATCGGAAAGAATATTCTAGAAAATGTGGAAACGTTTAAAAAGATATTTAATCGTAGTTCTGATATTAAGTTTCGTGAAATTAAGATCCAAAGCATAACGAAGCTTTTCTTGATTTATGTTGACGGAATGGTAAATACAGATATTGTCACTTCTAACATTTTAGAACCATTGATGTACGCTGGTTTGCCTCAAGGTCTTGGGGCAGTTGATAGTGTTTCAGAGATGTTGGAGCAGGATCGATTTACTGTGTTACAAACGAAGAAAGTTTCGAGCGTAAATGATATATCTGAAGCTATTTTAAAAGGGAATCTTGCTTTATTTATCGATGGAGAAAGTATTGCTTTACTAGCTGATGTTAAAAAAATTGAAACTCGAAGTATACAAGAGTCTATCTTAGAGCCAGCCCTACGCGGATCAAGAGAAAGTTTTACAGAGAATCTGCGAACGAATACGACGTTGCTCCGCCGGATTATTGCATCCCCTACCCTGAAAATTGAAGAATTAATAATCGGAAAACTGACAAGAACCGACGTAGCTGTTGTTTATATTGAGGGAGTTGCTTCAAAATCTGTCGTCGATGAAGTCCTTAATCGAGTTAAAAAGATTCAAATGAATGGGGTACTTGAATCGGGGATTATCGAGGAATCCATTGAAGAAAATCATTTTTCCCCCTTTCCCCAAATCATGAATAGTGAGCGTCCAGACGTTGTTGCCGCTGGATTACTTGAGGGGAAAGTGGCGATATTAACCAGTGGAACCCCTGTTACACTTATCGCTCCCATGACGTTTTGGGCCGGAGTTCAGGCACCAGATGATTACCATCAACGCTTCTTGTTTATAATGATGATTCGATGGGTTCGCTATATATTTACCATTTTATCGGTTCTTTTACCATCCTTGTATATTGCATTAACCAACTATCATCCGGAAATGGTTCCGCCCAAACTAATGTTGAATATTGCTGCACTGCGGGAAAGGGCACCGTTTCCGACAGTGATTGAAATTTTATTAATGGAGTTCATATTTGAAGGCTTACAGGAAGCTGGAATTCGTTTGCCAAAGCAAATAGGTCCGCTTGTAAGTATAGTTGGTGCGTTGGTCATCGGGGAAGCAGCTGTTAGTGCGGGAATCATTTCCGGACCTATTGTCATTGTCGTATCGGCTGCTGGAATTGCATCGTTTATTATTCCTCGATATAGCTTCGGTTTCCCCTTACGCATGTTAAGATTCCCTTTACTCATTCTAACTGGAATATTTGGCCTTTTTGGAACATCGATTGGGATTTGTACGATTTTCATTCATCTTCTTAATCTTCAATCATTTGGGACTCCTTACCTTTCCCCGTTGGCTCCGCTTAACAAGCACGGGCTTAAGGATGTGTTGATACGATGGCCGCGAAGGCTAGTAAAAAATGAGAGGGATCATTCATGAAACGTACTGCTAAACTTTGTTTACTATTTCTCTTACAACTATGGATCACAACCGGATGTTGGAACCTTAAGGAACCGGATCAACTCTCATATGTCACAGGAAATGGGCTAGATTTGACAAAAGACGGAAAATTGGAAGCGAGTACTCTAATAGTTGTACCAACGGGGGTTGCAAGTGGCGGAGAATTGAGTGGGGGAGAAAAAAATCAAAGCTTTCATGTAATAAGTGCTACTGGTACTAACGTTACAGAGGCGATTGTGAACATTCAGGCAAAACTATCCCGAGTTGTATTCCAAGGGCATCGAGAAATCTTTCTTATCGGACAAAGAATGGCAGAACATGGAATTGGTGAAACAATCGACCCGTTCCTTCGAAATGCCCAATCACATTTGCAGTCATTAATATACGTGGTAAAAAACAGAAATGCGAAAGACGTATTTTCAGATGAGCCAATGTTTGAGCCATACATTTCAACGGCACTTGAGAAAGAGCAAACAGCATTAGGTTTCAAACCGTATCTAGCCCGTGAGCTTATTGCGGATACAATGAGTGATGGAACACAGCCTCTATTACCTGCAGTTAGTTTAAATTCCACAAAACACTTTAGTTATTCTGGGTCTGCCATACTAAATAAAGATGATGGTGTGAAATTGGTGGGATTCTTAAATAGAAAAGAATCTTATTATGCAACTTGGATCACTGACAGACTAACAAATTTCACACTCACTTCATATGTTCCCAAAGGGGATGGAAACGTTAGTTTAAGATTAGAAAAATTAGGTCGGCGGATTCGGGTGAAAAAAGTCGATGAACGAATTCAAGCTGACATCCATCTCATAGGAGAAGGAACTATTATCGAAAACAATACAAAACTAGACCCATCCAAACGGAAGGATCTTTTGCTTATTCAAGATGAACTTGGTCATAAGACACAGAAATCTGCAAAACTACTTGTCAAAAAGGTTCAAAATAAATATAAAATGGACATCTTCGGGCTTGGTGAAAGTGTACATCAACAATATCCTCAAAAGTGGAAAACCTTAAAGAGAAATTGGGCCAAGACATTTCCTACTGTTGATGTTTCGGTCAAAGTAGACCTTCAAATCAATGATCCGGGTATAACTAATTCGTCCTCGAATAAGCCTTAAATTTCATTCAGGCTGCTAGTATTGATTTTCTAAAAGGAGTGGGCAAAAATCTATGAAGCTTTCAGGAACGCAACTGGTGTGGATCATTGTAACCACTGAAACTGGGGCAATGATCGGATTAAGAATTACACCAGCGATCCAAGTGGCAAAACAGGATGCATGGCTTTCTATGATAATTGGGGGCATTATAGGTGTTTCTTTAACTTTTTTGGTTGTTCATCTATGTACTCTCCACCCCAACCAAACATTGTTTCAATTTAGCCAGGCATTGTTAGGTAAATGGTTAGGAAGACTGATTGTCCTTCCTTATTTGGTTTCCTGGTATATTTTAACTGCTGTGTTACTGCGTGCCTTTGCAGATTTTATTCATCTTATACTTCTTAACAGAACTCCTCTGTGGTTAATCATACTGCTTTCAATAGGTTTAGTGACATATTTGTCCTATACCTCAGGCATAACGGGAATTGGACGATTTTGTGAACTAGTAGGGCCCTTAATTATTTTTACGATGATTGTTAGTTTCATTTTAATTGTACAAAACTTAAAGTTGCATAATTTACTACCTTTCTATGCTGATTCCGAATGGATGAACATATTGAAGGGATCAATTGCTCCTGCTTATTGGTTCTCAGGTCCGTTCGTCTTATTGGTTATCGTTTCTTTTGTACAAAACACAAAAAAAGTGCTTTCAAAATCCATCTTAGGCGTAGGAATTACTATTTTCGTAATCTTTACTGCCACCCTTATTGTCCTGTTGGTCTTTGGGCCGAATTTATCAACCAAATTAAGATTTCCTTATTTTTCGGCAGTTAGAACGATTGATATTTTAAATTTCATTCAAAACGCTGATATCTTTTTGATGTTTATTTGGATCTTTGGAGTGATTGCCCAAGCTTCCCTTTATTTTTTTATTGCAAGTTATGAAATGGCAAATTGGATTAATGTAAAAGATTGGCGAAAAATTATTTGGTTCGGCGCGCCTGCGATCGCTATAATCACTATTTTGATTCCTGGTGTATCAGCATTTACATTATTCGACGAATTTTGGACAGCTGTGGTATTCCCTGTTTGTGGTATTGGTATCCCTCTTTTCTTATGGACCCTTTCAGCCGTCAAAAAGAAAGCATACGAAAAAAAGGTTTGAAGAAGCTTATTTCATTGAACTATTTTTCTTTATGTACGTAAAAGAGTTTAAGAAAGGAGATACAAGACCCCTTTCTAAATAAAAATAAAAAAGCTTAAATGGCTATTTACTAGCCCTTTAAGCTTTTAAGGTATTTACAAGATAATGGAAGGTAATCATCCCCTGCTATTACGATCTCCATTGGATATCTGATATTCCATCAATCATTGATGCTTGCGTAACATGGCCAAACAGAAACTTTTCAACATGATCTCGTGTTTCAATTGGTTCACCAGCACCCAATACTTTGCCTCCCCCATCTGAGACCAGTACAACAATTTGATCATAGCTAGGACTTGATTTAGGTTCCCCTGTTTGAGTGCTATTAATAAATAATGAACTAAATCTTGAGAAGCGGCTTCAGAATGAACTTCCTCTTTAGAACTAAGCTTCATCTTTGCACTTGCGCGGCTAAACAACTTGCGGCAATTCGCTTCGCTTTTTTCTATGAGTTCAGCTATTTCATGATATTCAAAGCTAAGTGCTTTACGAAGGACAAAAACGACACGCTCGGTCGGTGTAAGCTTTTCAATTAGCAGAAGCATCCCGTAAAACAATCGATCGTCACAGACGACCGAATCTATTGAATTTTCTTCAGAACTAGAAAGAAGTTCAGGAAGCCAATCTCCAAAATATAGATCTCGCCTCTTGTGAGCTGTTTTTTGTAAATCCCGACACCGATTCGTTACCATTTTACAAAGATAGGCTTTAGGTTCACCCAACTTATCCGGCGGTACGTCATATAACTTTAAAAAAACGTCATGGACAACATCTTCCGCATCTGTAACCGATCCTGTCAGTTGGTAGGCGAGTTTAAACAACAACATTTTATATTTTTCGTACAGTTCTTTCATCTCTTCACTTCCATTCTATTTCAACAATTCACTAATTCGTAGCAGGGCTATAAATATAACGAGATAAGATACAATTTTGTGACAAATTAAAGTATTTTTCTTAAATTTGTGCAAAACATTTCCTATTAAACATGGATCACGTACAAAGAGTATTAGAAAAGACTATTATCCTGAGTATCTATTATTTAGAAAGAGCATGTTTTGATATTCGTATCAAATTTAAATCTAATTTGACCGCTTGTCACAGAATGAATCACTAATTCGTTACATATATGTAATCCTGCTTACGGTAGGAATCCTGTGAGGTCTTTATATTCTCACAGCCAAATTTTTTGGGATTATTTGTGAAAAATTTCACAATATTTTAAACCGTTAGCTATTCCAATGTTTCCATGGGAAAGGTGTCTCTTTAGCTCCTTATAAATAAAATTATTACTATACGCAAAGGAGAATTAGAAATGGCAGAAATAATTACTCAAACAAAGTCTAAACAAGAAACACTAAACTTGTCAGCAAATCTAGAACAATTTGATATCCTTGAACGGCTATTAAAACCTGAGGTTCAGGAGTCATTGACTATGTTGGTCGATCAGCTTCCAAAATTGACTGAACTTGTAAATTTTTTGACGAAGTCATATGACTTTGCTCAAACTGTGGCTAATGATGAAGTACTAAAAAACGATACTATTGGAGCGATACAAGAAATTTTAGAACCTGTAACACACAGCGTAAAAAACATTGCATCAATGGCTATCGAAGCAAAAGACCGTGCTGAGGAAAGCAACGAAGTGATAGGCCTTTTTGGACTTTTAAAGATGTTAAAAGATCCGCAAGCCCAGAAGTTATTCCGTTTCGTAAACACTTTTCTACAAATTACTGCAGAACGAGATAATAAATAATACTAATAATAAGAACGGAGGATTAATTATGGCTAAACATATCGTCATCTTAGGTGCGGGTTATGGTGGACTACTAACTGCTTTAACTGCTCGCAAATATTTATATAAAGCTGACGCACAAATAACAGTGGTTAACAAATATCCAACTCACCAAATCATCACTGAACTGCACCGCCTTGCAGGGGGAACTATTTCTGAACAAGCAATTTCTATATCTTTAGAAAAACTTTTCAAAGGAAAAGATATTGATCTTAAAATTTCAGAGATTGAATCTTTTTCAGTAGACAATAAACTATTGAAGCTTGCTGATGGTTCTACTTTAACTTATGATGCCCTTGTTGTTGGTTTGGGAAGTCAAACAGCTTATTTCGGCATTCCAGGACTTGAAGAGTACAGCATGGTGTTAAAATCAGTTGATGATGCAAACAACATTTACAATCATATTGAAGATCGCATTCGCGAATTTGCTCAAACGAAAAATGAAGCAGATGCAACAATTCTAATAGCCGGCGGTGGATTAACTGGCGTTGAATTAGTTGGTGAAATCGTTGAGAATATGCCTAAAGTTGCTAAAGGCTATGGCGTTGATCCTAAAGAATTGAAAATCATGCTCGTAGAATCTGGTCCAAAAATTCTTCCAGTTTTACCTGATCAATTAATTAAACGTGCAATGACTAGTTTAGAAGCCCGCGGAGTTGAATTCTTAACAGGTCTTCCTGTAACAAATGTTAAAGGAAATGAAATCGACTTAAAAGATGGCCGCAAAATCATAGCAAATACTTTCGTTTGGACTGGTGGAGTACAGGGCCTTCCTCTAGTTGGAGAATCAGGCCTCGAAGTAGATCGTAACCGTGCAACTGTTAATCGTTTTCTTCAATCTAATTCTCATAATGACGTATTTATTGTCGGTGACAGTGCTGTTGTCTATCCTCCAGAAGGTGGTCGTCCATACTCACCTACTGCACAAAATGCTTGGCAAATGGGTGAACTTGTTGGTTACAATCTATTTGCATACTTACAAGACAAAACATTGAAAGAGTTTGCACCAATTAACTCAGGTACACTTGCAAGCCTAGGTCGTAAGGATGGTGTTGCTATAATTGGGTCCAACTCAATTCCACTTCAAGGGCTGCCAGCTACTCTAATGAAAGAAGCAAGTAACATACGTTATTTGTCACATATTAAAGGACTGTTCAGCTTAGCCTATTAAAACTTATTCATAAAATTGCTAAATAATGAATAAGTTTTTGTTTCTAAGAGGTGACTCAAACCCAAATGGCTTGATCAATCTCCCCTAACGATGAACTATTTACGATTGTAGCCAATACAAATTCCATTAAAGTAAATAATGGAATTTGTAGGCTATAGTCGTTTTCTTTTAGGTAAAGATATCCCCGTGAATTGAATAGTTCAAATATATCCATATAAGTTTGTTCATACGTAAGAAACATGATGTTATGGTGGTTCTTTTTTAGTTTGAGGAAAAAATGGATGGTTAAAAAAGGCTTCGATTGGATGGATGTAAAATTAATAAATCTATTATTATGGAGAAGTAGCTATTATTATGGAATGCATTTGAAAGGTAATGGAAATGATGATTGGTTAAATTTGTGAATTGATTCACAAATATCTCTTCACCATAAGTTTTTTGTTTTTTCGCTTTATATCTTATTTTAATTAGATGGATGGATGGACTCTTCCCTTCCCCCATCTTGAAAAAAATTTAATTTTATATAATTAAGTTGTGGACAATTTAATTATATAAAATTAAATTGTAGGCAATTTAATTTTAAATATAATTTATGAGGTGATTATATGTCAGTGCTGTTTACATCAAAAGCAACAACACATGGTGGACGTGAAGGAAGAGTAAAATCAGAGGATGGAATCATTGATTTGAATCTTGTTATGCCGTCACCAAACAACAAGAAAGAAGGCTCAAATCCTGAACAACTATTCGCAGCAGGTTACTCAGCTTGTTTCGATGGAGCTTTAAATCTGATTGCAAGAAAAAACAAACACAAAATTGAGTCATCTATTACAGCGGCAGTGAGTTTATTGAAAGATCCAGCAGACGATGGTTTTAAAATCGGTGTAGTTCTGCATGCACATGTAAAAGGTGTTTCTCAAGAAGTAGCTGAACAATTGGTGAAAGAAGCTCATGAATTCTGCCCATATTCTAAAGCAACAAGAGGGAATATTGAGGTTTTATTAGAAACAACAGTAGAATAGTAAAAAGGAACCTATTGGCACTGCAAGTGCCAATAGGTTCCTTTTGTTTCATTATTTTTGATTATAAGTAGGCATGACTTTAAGTACATCATTAATTTGACAGTTTAGCTTATGCAATTCCTCATGATAGTTGGAAAAAGTAGGATTAGCTGTTCTAGAAGGTAAATGAAAAGGAAACGTCTATTAAATTTGACTGAAAATGCGGGAGCATAGTATTAGTATAAGATTGGAGGATGCTTTATAAATGATAAACTTTTATACATCGACAAGTTGTGGATCTTGCAGAAAAGCAAAAGATTGGCTTGACCAGCACCAAATTGCTTATATAGAAAGAGACATTTTAACCTATCCATTTACGATAGAGGAAATTAAAAATATCCTTCGATTGACAGAGGATGGTACAGATGAAGTCATTTCTACAAGATCTAAAGCTTTTCAAAAGGTGAATTTAAACATGGATTCTCTCTCAATACAAGAATTGTACCAGATAATTAAAGATAATCCAGGATTATTACGAAGACCGATAATCCTTGACGAAAAAAGATTACAAGTCGGATATCATGAACATGAAATTCGTAAATTTTTGCCACGAAAAATCCGAACATTCCAATTTCAAGAAGCCCAAGGGATAATAAATTAATAATGAAGAATGTAATTTAGTTGGGTCAGTGCTGTATTAATTTGTATTAAATCTTTATTGAAAAACTAAATTAATAGATTAATTAAGTCGACACCTTTAATAACTGTTTACAGTTCAATTAAGGGTGTTGTTTTTATTAAAAAATGATTAAATTTTCTGTTGCTTTTCTTTCTAAAAGATTAGAGAAAAAATTCAGAAAGATATATATAAAGGAAAAAAGCAATGGTGAAAAGCAAAATTCAATAAGCTTTTCACCATGCTAATGGATAAATATGTGATTCAGATTTTTTCAACTGGTTTAAATAAAAACTAGAATTTTCCTAGACCAATTTGTTCAGTGAATAAATTGTTTCGCTGGTACGATATGCCAAATTTCTTCTGCATATTTTTTAACCGTATCGTCAGAACTAAACTGTCCAGCATTTGCGGTGTTCATCAAACTCATCTTCCTCCATGTTTTTTGATCTTTATATAACATGTCGATTTTTTCTTGGGCCGCCACGTATGGAAGGAAATCTTGAAGATTAAAATATTCATCGTTGTATTTAATCAACGCATCAAAGATTTCTTGACCTTCACGAATAATATTTGGAATCGTTCCATCAACAAGTGCATTCACCACGCGTTTGATGTATGGATCAGCATCATAAACAGCCCATGCATTATAATCATGTGCAAAATAGTGGGTATACACGTCTTCTTTATCCATCCCAAAGATTACGATATTTTCATCGCCAACAGCATCTCTAATTTCAATATTAGCACCGTCGAGGGTTGCTATCGTTACTGCGCCATTTAGCATAAACTTCATGTTTGAAGTACCAGATGCTTCTTTAGAGGCAAGTGAAATTTGCTCTGAAACATCTGCTGCCGGTACAATAATTTCTGCTAGTGAAACGTTATAGTTCGGTAAAAAGACAACTTTCAATTTATCTTTCAATGCTTTGTCGTTATTGACTAAGTTACCGACCTCATTAATCACCTTGATAACTGATTTTGCATAATAGTAGCTCGGTGCTGCTTTTGCTCCGAAAATGAAAACACGTGGCGTAATATCTAAATCAGGATTTTCCTTCAAATCCAGATATAACTTGATGATGTGTAAAAGATTTAATAGCTGACGCTTATACGCATGAAGACGTTTGACTTGTACATCGAAAATCGCATTTGGTGACACTTCAACACCAGTAGCTTCTTTTATGTATGCGGCAAGACGCTCTTTGTTTTGATGTTTTGCATGTGCAAGTTTATCTTGAACTTCTTTATCGTCTGCATAACTTTCTAAAAGTTTAATTTTGCTTGCATCTGCACGCCATTCCTTACCAATCGTCTCATCCAATACCTTAGACATTGGTTCGTTTGAAATTTGTGACCAACGACGGAAAGCAATCCCGTTGGTCTTATTATTAAAACGCTCAGGAAAAAGTACATAGAAATCATGAAGGACGACATCTTTCAATAAGTCAGAGTGGATTTTAGCAACCCCATTTGTTGAATGAGAACCGATGATAGCTAAGTGAGCCATATGCACTTGTCCCATTTGAATGATACGTGTACGTCCTACAATTTCAAGATCGGCAACTTTATTCATTTCTTCTACATAACGACGGTCGATTTCTTCAATGATTTGATAAACGCGTGGAATTAGGAATTTAACCATATCCACTGGCCATTTTTCTAATGCCTCTTGAAGAATAGTGTGGTTGGTATATGACATTGTTTTCACAGTCGCATTCCAAGCACGGTCCCAATCCATCTTATGGTCGTCAACCAGTAAACGCATAAACTCAGCAACTGCTAAAGCCGGGTGCGTATCATTGATGTGTACTGCGATTTTTGTGTAAATTTCATCAAGCGGGATTCCAAGTTTCAAATAATGTTTGACAATCGTTTGAAGCCCTGCTGAAGTAAAGAAATATTCCTGTACAAGTCTTAATTGGCGACCCTCATATGTCGAATCATCAGGGTAAAGCACACCAGTTATATCTTGAACTTGACGACGGTCGTTGATTGAATAGTATTTTCTTTCTTCAGATTCTGGAATTTCTACATCCCACAGACGAAGGTTGTTGACTTGTCCATTTTCATAACCAACCATTGCTGTGTCGTATGGTACTGCGCGCAAAACTCTAGGATTTTCATAAACCGGTGTGAAATTACCTGTCGACTCGTCTTCTTTAAGCCATACATTTCCTTCCATTTTCACTTCAACTGCTTCATGGGCTTTCCGGACTTCCCAAATATTGCCACCTTGAAGCCAAGCATCTGGAAATTCTACTTGATAACCGTCAATAAATTGTTGTTTAAACAAACCGTATTTGTAACGGATACCATTTCCGAATCCTGGAAGACCTGTCGATGCTAGCGAATCCATGAAACAAGATGCGAGACGACCGAGTCCACCGTTTCCGAGTGCCATGTCTTTTTCGGCTTCGGCAATCATATCAAAATCCAAACCTAATTCCGATAATCCATCGCGTACATCATCTAAAATCCCTAAGTTTAGCAAATTACTGCGAAGCATTTTTCCTGGTAAGAACTCGATCGAGAAGTAATAGGCAGTTTTGGTTTGATTCTCCATTTGGTAGCGACGTACATCGCGCCAATCCTCAGAAATATAGTTCTTAATTACCGAACCGAGAGATTCAAATAGTTCCTGTGCATTTGCATCCGCAGTTTCAATCGCGAATTTTTCATGCAATCGATTTTTAAAATCTGTTTGGAACTTCTTTTTGGGTAATTTCACAAGCAGCGACCTCTTTTCATTTTTTTGATGTTCATCGATATGGAATACAGAATCCTTTAAACCACCAATATCGTGGACAACCGTTCAGAGAAGATGAAAGGTGAAATTTTTTTCTAGAGTTTAAAAAATATTCATTTTTAATCAGCCCTCAAAAATGATAACAGTGCTTTATTAAATTCTTTGGCATGTGTTGCATTGATCCCATGTGGACCAGCCTTTATTAAAGCTAACTTAGAATTTGGAATTGCTTCATGTGTTCTCTTACCACTATATTCAAATGGAACAATTGCATCAGAATCACCATGTATAACAAGGGTAGGTATATCAAATTTGGCTAAATCCTCTCTAAAATCCGTTTTACTGAAAGCAACGATACAATCTAGTGTCCCTTTTGGTGATGCACCTGCTGCAATATCCCTATTGTAAAGTCGGAATGGTTCACTGACTAAGTCAGTTCTGTCTCCTACAGCAAAAAATCCTCGCGTAAATTCATCAAGAAATGCTAGGCGATCATTTTTTACTCCATCTTCAAATCTTTGAATTGCTAAATCATCAAATACTCCCTCAGAATGATCTTTTGACTTGTAAAGAAATGGTGGTACAGCTCCCGCGAATACTGCCTTCTCTACTCTATTTGTTCCGTAGATTCCGATATAGCGAGCTACTTCTCCACCTCCCATTGAAAATCCTACCAGTGTCACATGTTGGAGATCCAAATGCTCTAGTAACAAATGTAAATCAGTAGCGAATGTATCATAATCGTAACCATTCCATGGCTGAGAAGAGTTCCCGTACCCACGACGGTCATAAGTTATGACTCTGTATCCAGCCTCAACGAGAGCGGGAACTTGGTATTCCCAAGATCGACCACTTAATGGCCAGCCGTGAATTAATACAACCGGCTTCCCTGTACCATGATCCTCATAATATAGTTCTATGGGGTTTTGATTTTCTGTTCCTACCGTAATTTTCGCCATACTTCCACCTCAAAAAAATATTTTTATAATATCTATCCTTAAATTAAATTAAATCTTTATTTCGAATTAAAAGACGAAGCAATCCAAATCACAGAACCCGCTGCCGTGATGATGGTGATGATTACAGGTATGCAGATGACTCTTATGAGTCAATATCCCACTTCCTTCAATTTTAGAAGAATTATCATAACCCCCAAAGAAATTATAAGGTGCCCAATCAGGACTAGCTTTTGGGGCTGGAGGCGATAGTTTTTGAAATTCGGCAGTCCCATAGACAATCTTTCCTCCAACTACTGTTAATACCGACTCGATTCGTTTGATCTCTTCATCCGGAACATCGAAGAAATTAGCAGAAGGTATGGAAAGGTCTGCATATTGGCCTTCTTTGATTTGTCCCTTAACTCCTTCCTCAGCAGAGAACCATGCATTTCCAGCCGTATACATATAAAGGGCTTGTTGTCGATCTAATCGATTAGAAGCTGGATACAAACTTAACCCACCGACAGTTTTTCCAGTGACCAACCAATATAACGAAACCCAAGGATTGTAACTGGCCACCCGTGTAGCATCAGTACCCACGCCTACATTTAAACCAGCTGATAGCATCTTTTTTATAGGAGGTGTGTTCTCAGCAGCTTGAGAACCATATCTATCGACAAAATATTCTCCTTGGAATGCCATTCGATTTTGGACAGCTATTGAACCACCTAATTCTGCTACACGTTCCAAGTCCCGTTCTTGTATGGTTTCTGCATGATCCAAGATCCAACGTAATTCTTTGAATGGTACCTCTTTGTTCACTTTTTCAAAAACATCAAGGAATCGCGATATCGATTCACCATACGTTGCGTGTAGGCGGAAGGGCCAACGATTCTGTACGAGATGCTCTGTAACCTTAAATAACTCTGATTCCATTACGGCAGGCAGTTCGGGGCGGGGTTCGACAAAATCCTCAAAATCAGCTGCACTATAAACAAGCATTTCACCAGCACCATTGTGCCGATAGTAAGGACTACCAGTATATGGTTTAGTATTGGTCGTCCATGTTTTAAAGTCGTCAAGCTCCTGATCTGGATGCTGTGTAAATAGGTTATATGCAGTACGGACTGTTATTTCTCCACGCTTATCCAATTCCTCAAAAACCTGATAATCATCAGGGTAATTCTGGGCACCGCCGCCAGCGTCTATAACGCTAGTGATACCAAACCGGTTCAATTCCCTCATAAATAAACGTGTTGAATTCATTTGGTCCTGAAATGACAACTTTGGTCCCCGTGCTAAAGTTGCATATAATATCGCTGCATTTGGACGAGCAATAAGCATTCCAGTTGGATTGCCTTTTTTGTCACGTTGGATCTCTCCTCCAGGAGGGTTAGGGGTATCCTTTGTATACCCAACCGCACGAAGAGCGGCTTTATTTAAGAATGCTTGACGGTATAAATTAAGAATAAATACAGGTGTATCCGGAGCAATCCGATTAATTTCCTCCAAGGTCGGCATCCGGCGTTCCTGAAATTGAAACTCAGTCCAGCCGCCAACTACCCGAACCCAATGAGGAGCGGGGGTTCGGTCCACTTGTTGTTTCAACTTGCGCAAGGCATCAGCCACTGATGGAACACCATCCCAACGCAGCTCTAAGTTAAAATTTAATCCTCCGCGTATGAGGTGAATATGGGAGTCATTTAATCCAGGAATCATAAGTCGTTTATTTGCATTAATCACTTTAGTCGATGTTCCTTTGTATTGCATTACCTCGGATTCGTTACCCACAGCTATGAAACGGTCACCTCTAATCGCAACTGCTGTGGCCATCGGATTTGCTTCGTCCATAGTCACAATATTTGCATTGTGAATCAATATTTCTGCCTCTACAATGTTGGTTTCTCGCGACATAATCTAATTACCTCCACATTAAATAATGTTGTACCTACAATCATTGATGGTTGAACCATAACTTAATCCACGGAACTAGCCGTTGCCCTAAGAACATTCCAACTAGACCGATTAACCCAAGCATTGGGGGGGCGGGTGACGGAATACGAAGTGCTTGAAAAATTAAACCAATGACGATACCTGTACCTAAAGCTAATAAAACAGAACCCACTCACTAACTTCCTCCTCTGGCGATTAGTTTTAATTGCTGAACAATTCCGCCTTTTTAGTCTAATAATAAAAATAGGTGACTATCAATATTGTTTTACCTATAGAATGTATAGGCAAAAACTATGAAACTTTCTGTTGAAATTATTCATAGGTACCATCTATGAGAAATATAGATAATTTGCAATTGATTCATGGATTGGTTTTCAAATACTATAAATTCGAACAGCAGTTCACAATCTGTGAATCCTGCTGTAACTAATATAACGAAAGTAGGAATGTAAAATGTTTCATGCCAATTCTGATTTGCTTACTGCTGATAACTCTGTAGTAATCCTTATTGATCATCAACCTCAAATGCTTTTCGGGGTACAAAGCCACGATCGACAAACCATTATCAACAACACGGTGGGATTAGCTAAAACAGCGAAAGTGTTCAATGCACCTGTTATACTAACTACGGTTGCTTCGGATACATTTTCAGGCCCGTTACATCCACAAGTCCAAGAGGTTTTCCCTGATCAAAACCCGATAGACCGTACAAGTATGAATGCATGGGAAGATGATAATTTTTTGGAAGCTGTTAGAAAGACGGGGCGAAAGAAATTGGTTATTGCAGCCTTGTGGACTGAAGTATGTCTTGCGTTCCCCACAATTTCTGCAATTAAAGATGGTTACGAGGTTTATATTGTAACCGACGCTTCTGGTGGTACTTCTGATGAGTCGCACAATATGTCCATTCAACGTATGATTCAAGCTGGTGCAGTTCCGGTTACATGGGAGACTGTCCTTTTAGAATATCAGCGTGATTGGAGTCGTCAAGAGAGTTACGATGCTGTCATGGAAATCGTAATGAACCACGGTGGAGCGTACGGAGCGGGAGTAATCTATGCCCAAGCTATGTTTGGTGGACACGAAGGAAAGTAGAAATCCTGAATAATGGTAGTGGAACTGGATTTGCTATGTTCAAATATCTATATATATGCCAGTCATGGAAGGTACCATCCAAGCTGTGAATCGATAGTTATTTCTATTAATTAAGGTATAAACAAAACAGCCTAAGCCCGTTATTCCACGGGACTTAGGCTGCTTTAATAGAATCCTTTTTAACTATTGATACTTGTGAGGGGTATGGCCGGATTATACATGCGTCGATATTCTAAAATCTCATTGATTGGAAAGTTATATTTTAATGTTTCTCCGAATCCTTTAACCTATTTATAAAAACACTAGCCGCATAACTTAAAATTTTATCATCACGATGAATAAGATTAATATCTTGACTCGGTATTGGATCAACGATACGAACTACGCTTAATGAATCTTCCCTTACAAAATCAACAATTGAGATTGGTACTATGGCGACCCCAAAACCATTACGTACAAGACTCAATAGAGAAAACGAAGATTCGGTTACTAGACTTTCTTCACATAAGGAACATCCTAAATTTTTAAAATATAAATCAATCACTTCGCGACAACTGCTTGAAACCATTATTCTACTAAGTCCTACTAATTCGCGAAAGGTAACAAATGGTTTTTTATCCAAAGAATGATTTTTTTCCACAACAAGGACGAACTCTTGGCAATACAAAAAAGTGATTGTTAATGTTTCAGGAACCTGTGAACTACGTGTAATTCCAATATCAATATTATTTTCAATTATTTGGTTTACAACATCTTCTGATTCTATGATTTTTACAAAGATGTTGGGATACAAGTGGTGAAACTGTGTAATTTGAGGTGTTAAATAGTTGAGGTCCTCCAATAATCCTCCTACAGTAATGAAACCTCTTTTCAAACCTTTTAATTCAATGAATTCATTATTTACTTCATCTAGCAAATGCATGATAGATATACCTTTATCAAATAATATCTTACCAGCATCTGTAATCTTGATGCCTCTACCAATTCGATTAAATAAGGGTATATTAAATTCACCTTCTAAGACACGTATTTGCTGACTTAAGGTTGGTTGTGAAACATTCAGAACTTCCGAAGCTTTAGTAAAACTACCACTATTACAAATTTGAATAAAATACTCTAATTGACGTAATTCTATTGTAAAACCTCCTCGTAAGTGAATAACGCTGCCTTTGTGGCCAATTCAAAACGAATGGTGAATCTGATAGGAAAAATGCAGATAGCTTCCCAAGGGAGGCTATCTGCATTTTTTTCTTCTGCAGGCAAACCAATACCAATCTTATTTGTAAATTATACAGTTGCTTCTCTATAGCGGTAAGGCAAGAAATCCTCAAGCTTATTTATATAATTTGGTTGAGATTCTATTAGTATTTCTTCCTTATCATCCAAAGGAGGAACGATAAATTTTGTGTTAACTTCTATTTTCACTCCCTTGGCGTCCATCCCCTTCATCATTACTTTTTTATCCCATCCATCTGTAACCAATCCTCCCCATTCTCCAAGATCAAGACATGTACAATAGTAAGGCTGTCCGTAAGGTAATGAATCTTTTTCGAACAAGTTGCTTGTCAGATTATAACCCGCAAATTTTCCTTGAGGTGAGGCATGCTGGCATGACATCAATGCAACATGTGTTTCATCTGCCAGTACATTGGCACAGTCTCCAGCTGCGTATACATCCTCGGTACCTATTACACGTAAAAATTGATCAACAGGCAACCTGCCGAAATGATCACGTTCCACTGGGAAATGAGAGGTTAAAGGACTTGCTTTTACTCCTGCAGTCCAAATTGTAGTTAACGCAGCTAGTTTTTCACCATTACTTAGTACCACACCATCCTCAGAAATGCTTTGTACAGATACTTTTGTGATCGACTCGATACCCAAATCAGATAGAGCCTCTTTAATTACTGCACGAGGTTCTTCGCTGAAATCAGCAGCAATATCAGAATGATCGACTAATAGAATACGAACAACCGAAGGGTCATCCCCATTTTTTTCTGCAACACGTTTTAGCCTGGAAACCATTTCTGTAGCGACTTCTATACCTGTAAAACCAGCACCAACAACGATGGTCGTATAGCATCCTGCTAAAGATCTTTTTGATACCAAATTATCTAAGTGCTGATGAAGTTTACTTGCTTCCTGGTATGTATCAACAGAGAAAGCATGCTCGTTAAGACCAGGGATATTCGGTCTTTGCAAAATACTCCCTGCAGCCAGAACTAGTTTGTCGTATGGCAATGTTAAAGTATCAGAAGAGCTTGAGACGGTCACTGTTTTGTTATCGAAATCAATACCATCTACGTTTCCTTCAATATTTTTTACCCCGATTGGTTTAAGGATTCTTTCAAATGGTATACGAACTTGAGACAAATCAGATTCATAATTTCTAGGACGCATATTTAAGAAAGAATCTCTACTTACCACGGTAACTTCTACTTCATTTTCCTTTTCAAGTTCAATCGCCCTTCGAACTGCCCCTGCTGCACTCCAAAAACCAGCAAATCCCCCACCGATAATTATAATTTTTTTCATGATTCATTCTCCAATCGTGTTTAATTTTAAAAAAGCAGCTAAACAATGATGAGACATATATCCATTGCAGCCTAAGTTATGATTTTGTTCTTGTCTATCACTCTACTGTTGTTTGTTATCACTCTACTGTTGTTTGTTATCACTCCATTCTTTAATCACACTCTTATATATAACGAATCTCTGATTCCTTTTGTGACATCCTTGTAATAAAAAACGCAAGAGCCATTAAGCACTTGCGTTTCTTGATATCACTATCAATATCTTTTCATTTGCACAGTTTCAAGTCGAATTATGATTGCCCACGTTTTGTTTCTTCTAATGCTTCCTCTTGGTCTTTACGGTACCAATCGGCAAAAATTTTAGCAATAATGACCGCATATACAATTTCCTGTACCGTCTTCATGAGAATTCCACCCAGTTGTTGGTCCTGAAGAGGACCTAAGGGATTAAACATTTTTAACAGCTCAGGGCCAGCAGATCCTAGCCTCGACATGGATGAAGGGGTTGCGCATAAAGATAATGCATTGATCCAAGTCTCAGGGTCTGAATAAGTTTGGTATATTGGTTTATCTGCAAAGATAATTAGAGCACAAGCTGGCAACATCAGTGCACCATTGGCAAACATATATCCTGTCTTAAGTATCCCTGACATGTCTTTACTTCCACTCAAATTATTTAGAATTGGCCAAAACATGAAAATGGCCAGTAAAAATAAGAGAGAATGGATAAATGCATGATAGAAGTTATTGGTTTTTGAAAAATCGAGTATAAACGGAATATGGTAGAATGAAAAACATACATTGAACAAAAGCATAGCAATGAAAGGTTTATCAAAGAAACGGAACAATAGTTTTATCAGCCTGGTGTCTAACGCACATCTCCATAACCAATCCGGTATCCCTTTAATAAAGAGAATTGGAATAATTAACAATAGGAAAGCCATTTGAACCATATGCATCGTCAGCATCATGTGGCTCATCAAATCGATTGGTGACCCTTTTATTAGATACAAAAGAAGAATAAATCCAGTAAAAAAGGCTCCCTGATTTATAGTAAGCGGTTCACTCTGTTTAAAAGATTTTCTATATTTCACCGTGATTAGGTAATAAAGAAATAGAATTATAAATAGAAGCGAGGCGAAAAATGGGCTCCAAAGTGAGCGAAAATCAAATAAATAAAATATTGTCATATGCCTCTCCCTCTTATTCATTGAAAAAAAGTAAGATCGATGATTAAACCGTCCATAAAGCTGCTTTCCTCTTAATTTGTCTAAAGAACAAATATAAATACTTCATGGTAGCATAATGTCATCACTCTATTAATATTTGGACACTTTAAACAGTTTTACGTTGTTTATCTGGCCAATAAAGACTTACAAAAATTCCGACGATTAGACATATAATGAATGTGGAAGCTTTGGCTGAAACGATAGCTTCTAATGGTGAGATTGACCATAGAATAGCACTTAAAAAACCTGTTATTATGGTTACAACTACGCCTGTGCCAGATGTTTTTTTCCAATAGAAGATTAGTAGGATAATAGCCGAGAATGTATTGCCGACTCCTGCCCAAGCAAAGCTGACCATATTATAAATAATGGACCCGGAGGCTAATGAAATCACTATACCAACCAAGCCACTAAAAATAACCATTAATCGGGAGATTTTCACTAAAGTTGTACTCTTCATAGAAATCCCCATTGCTTTATGAATGATATCTTCACTTATTGATGTTGTAATAACAAGTAATTGAGAAGAGGCGGTAGACATAATGGCAGCTAATATTCCGGAAATGATGATTCCTGAAACCCAAGGCGGTAATAAATCAAATACCATATGAGGCAGAATCATTTCAGAATCCTCAATTGTCCCCTGTTTATAGATAACAGCAGCAAAAATTGCCGTTAAAAAAGCACCAACATAAACAATTAATGTCCAACCGATAGCTACCGTTTGAGCTGTTTTAAGTTCTTTTTCATCCTTTAGGGCCATAAACCTTGAACTTAGCTGAGGTTGTCCACCAAGCCATCCAAAAAACCAAGAAAGATTGGTGAAAAGCATGGCTCCAAGTGCGAGTCCCGTTAACCCTCCAAACCAATTATCTGCACCATTGCCCATTGCAGTAAGTTCAGTTGAAATGGATAATCCATTTTGTTGAATTTCAAAATATCCTGCGATAGGAACAATTATAAATGCCAAAAGCATTAAAAAACTTTGAATAGTATCCGTCCAAACCACCGACATAAATCCACCCATGCAAGAGTATGCAATAATAATAAATCCAATAATTACTGTTCCAACGGTAATATCGAGTCCTGAAAACGAATATAAAGTTTTACCCACGCCAGAAAATTGGGCGGCAAGATAACAAGTAAAAAAGATAACCATGATGATCGATGAAAACCAGCGAATCACATTACTATGATTGGGAAATCTTACGGCTATATAATCTGTTAAGGTATACACATTATATTTTTTGGTTTCCTTCATAAATCTTTTTGCTAATACAAGCCAAGAAAAGAGAATGCCTAGAAACATCCCAGATAAAATCCAAATTCCTGACAATCCTGTTGTATAAATAAAACCCACTGCTCCCAGGAACATATAAGCTGATTCTCCAGTAGCTCTTTCAGAAAACGCTAGTGCCCAACCAGGTAATTTATTTCCTCCAAGAAAATAATCAGCGTGGTCTAAATCTTTTCTACAAAAATACACACCCACAAGCAACATTAAAAAAATGTATACGATAATTTCGGCAAATACAACTGTTGAACCTGAAAAATTCATTTCTTTACTCCTTTTTGATTTCTAATTAAGCTCATTGGAATAGTAAGAATTAAAAGTAAACTGAGTGACAATAATTAAATGTTTTAAAGACAATTTCTAAAAAATATTTTAGCCTACTAAAAAAACATCAAGGCTCAGTATTCTTAAGACTTTACTTTGCATCCAATATTAAAACAGTTTTAAATAGTACAATAGCTGCTTTTTCAATATCTTGTGCTGATGAAAATTCCTTTGGATTATGGCTGATTCCATCTTTTGATCTAACAAATATCATCGCTATAGGAAATCGATCTTTAAACTGCATTCCGTCGTGTCCTGCCCCACTTGATAATGATACAACTGATTCACCTATTTCACGAATGCTGCCTTTAACCACATCTTGAATACCTTCATCACATGGAACAGGTGCCACGCGTTGTAATTCATTTACTTTTAAATGAATATGTCTTGCAGCCGCTGTCTTTTCAGCAAATTGTGTTATCTTTCTTTCAACCTCATCACGGATGTCATCATCAATATCCCGGATATCCATTGTCCATATCACTTCACCAGGAATGACATTTACTCCATTGGGTTTTACAGACAGTTTTCCGACCGTAGCAACAGCAGTTGGATATTCGCTCGCTATTTTTTCAGCCTCAGCAATGATTAAACTCGCCCCCACTAAAGCATCTTGCCTCTGATCCATTGGTGTTGCACCCGCATGCTCAGATAAACCTGTTAATGTAAATTGTAGCCATAAAGGACCAGCAATCCCTGTCACACAACCTACTGCAGCATCATGATTTTCAAGAACTTTCCCTTGTTCAATATGAACTTCTACATAGCATTTTACATTTTCTATTTTTGCACTTTGGAGTCGATACTTCTCCAAACCATATTCCTTAATGGCTTGTTCAATCGAAACTCCTTGCTGATCTACTCTATTTAAATCTTCATCAGTTAATGTTCCTGCCACTGCCCTACTTCCAATCATACCAAAGCCAAAGCGAGTACCTTCTTCATCCTTAAATGCAATCACCTTGACTGGATGATTCAATCTGATTTCTTTTTCCTTTAATGAATGAAGGACTTCAATCGCCGTTAAAATGCCTAAACTGCCATCATATTTTCCGCCATTTGGCACCGAATCAATATGCGATCCTAGTAAAATAATAGGTAAATTCTCTTTGCCTTTTAGACTACCTATTAAATTCCCTACTGCGTCATATTCCACAGTTAGATCTGCAGTCTCCATATACTTTTTAACTAGTTCATTGGCTAATCTTTCTTCATTTGTATATGAATAACGATTTACTCCACCCTCATTTGTTCTTCCTATTTCTGATAATTCCTGTAAATGGCTCGTTAATCGATGGATATTAATCATTTTGTTTCTCATCATCCTTTAATTGAAAACGGAAATGGCATTGTCCGTGTTTCAAAAGAAACTGATCATGTACGACATTAAATTGATTGTTATACCCGTGAGCGATGGCATCATCAATAATCCTGCAATATACAAGTCCGTATTTATGCATATCATCATCCGCCCATTGCTGACCTAACGGACATACTATAAAGGTTTGCTCAATCTCACCAGGTGTAAAGTTCTCCTCAATAATAAATAACTCACTTCTGCCCATGTCATAGTTCGGTAAGTAATTTTGAATCGTATTATTTTGCCCGTTTATTCTGGCTCTTTGAGCAATCCCATAACCACGATTTTCGCCAAACTCCCAAACTGCCTCTTCCATTATTTTTTCACCTTCATCTCCATACGTATCAACAATTGCTTTCGTAATTTGAGCAAAAAGTCTGGCGAATAAGGTAAAAGAATTAAGATTCTGATATTTATTCTTAGTATTATGGTCTTTAGGAATATAATCAAATAATCTGTGAATATCCCCCTCTATTACAGCTTTACTAGCAATATCCTCTGCATCTTTATAACCAAAATTTTCAATTCCCTGTTGAAGAAGCAATTTGCCTTTTTCCCCATATTTAGCAACAACATTTTTTTCGATAGAAGTAAATAGTTTTGTTGTCATGACTTCCATAGAATATGGTGCAATATTATGAAGTTCATTACTCATTGGTTTCACTCTCTTTCATGAAAATTAAATAAAAAAATAAACAAAATAATCCCTTTATCTTTTTCTATTTTATAAGAATTAAAGAATATTAAACCATCCAATAAATATATAAAAAGACCATCCACTTAACATATTAGAATATTTAACCACTTTTACTTTAAAAAGATTTGTCGGATTGATTGGACACCGTTCTGAAGGGGGATGTCGTGCATCAACCTATAACGCTGTTCCATATGAGGCATGCAAGGCATTAAGTGAATTTATGATTGAGTTTTAAATGAAAAATGTATAAATAATTAAATTCCAGCTGTTTTTTATTATTAAAATAACGTTGTAAAAAGAAGATCCCATATTAAAAAAGGATCTTCTTTAATTTCTCTAAAATAGTTCCATATCTATTGGGTCACGTCTACCATTAACAGTAAATGTTTGTGTATACTGCAGCTAAGCCATATGCTCTGATTTTCTTATTTTCGTCTGTAAATATTTTTCATTGTACTCGGAGATATCGCCCCATAAAGGCGTCCTACCTATAACAGGAAGTCCTGCCTCTTTCAACGCTTTAAGCTTTTTTGGATTGTTTGTAATCAGAGTAACAGGTTTCGCTCTTAGTGCTTTTAGTACTTCGATGGCTTCATCATAGTTCCTTAAATCATCAGTAAAACCAAGCTCCTCATTCGCTTCAACAGTATCATAGCCATTTTCCTGAAGAAGATAGGCGATAGCCTTGTTAAATAATCCTATTCCTCTGCCTTCATGATTGGCTAAATAGAATACCGCTCCCACTCCGTGCTCGGAAACCATCTTCATCGATTGTTTAAGCTGGAAACCACAATCGCAGCGCTTGCTGCCAAAGATATCTCCTGTATGGCAGATTGAGTGCATTCTAATTAGCGCATTTTCGCCATATTCAAAATCTCCATAAACAAGGACACTCGATTGTTGATATTCTGCTAGATTTAGAGACGTTAACTGATCAATCACACGCTGGAAATCCTTTGTCTCGCGGTCGCTCTTCAACCAGCTATACCATTTAAACTCGACTGTTTTCCCGTCTAAATTAACAGGTAGCTTGATTGGTCCAACCAGATAGATCACTTCATTACCTTTTTTTATCATTTTAATTTTATCTTCTAATATAGTGAAAACATTTGAGTTTAATTGTACTTGTTCCACTATGATTCCCCCGATTCAATAGTTTCGTAGATTTATGATATCAAGTATTTTTCTTTCACGGGCTGAACCGTAACGGAATATCCCCTGATTCTCGCTTACCAAATGGAGTGTAATAACTTGTCACCACCCCATTCGATTCAGGTACCTTCTTTCACACTTTATAAATTTTCTAAAAATTGTCCCATCCTTTCCATCGCCTCATGCAGTTTTTCCATTGAAGTTGCATAAGAGCAGCGGATATGCCCTTCTCCACTATTTCCGAAGGCACTTCCGGGTACAACTGCTACCTTATGTTGAATTAGAAGTTTTTCCGCAAACTGTTCTGACGTTAGCCCAGTTTGGCGAACCGATGGAAATACGTAGAAAGCACCTTCTGGTAAATGACAATGTAATCCCATTTTATTTAGTTGGTTTACTAGAAAATTACGTCTTTCACGATAAGAATTTCTCATCTCAATTATATATCTTTGTCCGTTTCTTAAAGCTTCAATTGCTCCGTATTGAGTTATGGATGGAGCACTTATGGTTGCGTGTTGAAGGACCTTTACAATCGGTTGTGTTAACCACTCAGGAGCACATATATATCCTAATCTCCATCCAGTCATCGCAAATGCTTTTGAAAAACCGGATACAAGAATCGTCCGGTCTCTCATTCCCTCAATTGAGGCTATCGAGCAAAAGGTGTCTTCTTCATATGTCAATTCAGCATATATTTCATCAGTAATAACTAATAAATCATGTTTTACGATTATTTCAGCTAATGCTTCTAATTCCTGCTTTTTTAGCAAACTTCCTGTAGGGTTATTCGGAAAACAAAGAATAATTGCCTTTGTTCTTGAGGAAATGCTTTGTATAATTTGTTCAGGTTGAGGTTTAAACTCGTTTTCAAAGGTAGTAACAATTGGCACAGGTTTCCCCCCAGCCATTGCAACCAATGCCTCATAAGCAACATAGCTAGGTTCTACTATCATCACTTCGTCACCTGAATTAATAATAGCCCTCAATGAACTATCTAAGGCTTGACTACCTCCTACCGTAACAATTATTTCTGTATCAGGTGAGTAGGAAACTTGAAAACGGTTACCCATATAATATGAAATTTCCTTACGTAGTTCTATTAATCCTTCTATTTCTGTATTCGTAGTATACCCTCGTTCAATAGATTGTATGGAAGCATGACATATAGACCAAGGTGTGATAAAATCCGGTTCTCCAACTCCTAATGAGATTACTCCTTCCAAACTATTAGCTAAATCAAAGAAACGACGAATACCAGAAGGTTTTATTTGTTCCGTTCGAGAGGATAGATACGATTTCATAGATGTATACCACCATTTTTAATTATCTTATTAACTGTTCTTTAATACCAAGTTTGCAGCAAAAATTAGTAAGGTATCCTGCTTATATATATAATAAAAATTGCCAAAATCTACTCCTTTCTGAACAACCTTCAATAAGAAAGCAATCATTAAGATTACCTTTCAATCTATATTAAAGAAACATCAGATAAAATAACCATCCAATTACCTATTTATTCAATCATCCTTTTCCGAAAAGACAAGATTTGTTCCTTAATAACAAAAATATCAAACAGCATATCTTGTTTAATAAATGGTATTTTAATAGAATTATAAAATGTGATTCGTAATAAAAAGTGGATGAGAATAAATGATCAAAATTGGGTGGTTTAAAACTTTCAAAATCTTTTATGATTATTGAATAGCTTCCTATTGCAACTATTACATAAAAGGAATAAATTGCGAATGGAACTTACAGTGATTTTTTAACTAGGAAGGAGCATTTAGGTATGAGCCTTATCCAAGAAAAGGGCAAATGGAGAAGGAATATATTTCTTCTGAGAGATTTAAATAACAAAAATATAGCTGCGGGGACCGTTGCGGGAATATTCGTTATAACAGGTCCATCTGCTCTAATACTAGAAGCTTCATCAAATGGAAATTTTAGTGCAGCACAAACCATACTATGGATATTTGCGGTTTATGTAATCGGAGGTATATTGGGAATTTTCCTTCCTTTATACTACCGAATACCTATCGTTGGAGGTCATACTTTAACAGGAACTGCATTTCTTGCCACTATGACAAGTCAGTTTTCTTTTAATGAATTAATAGGTGCATACATCGTTTCAGGAATATTTATATTAGTAGTTGGATCACTTAGTATTTTTTCAAGATTAGTTAAATTGGTACCTAGGGAAGTTATTTCCGCAATGCTGGCAGGAATGATTATGAAATACATGGTAAATTTCATCATTTCGATAACCCAACTTCTGCTAGTTGGAGCTATTTCTTTGATTACTTTCTTTGTTTTTAGTAAATGGAGGACAAAAATCCCCCCTGTAATTGCGGCAATTGTCATCGGGACAATTGTATTATCCCTAACTTATCCCATAAATATCGGTGATATAGTTCTTGGAAAGTTTCTTCCGCAGATTCAAAAGCCGAACTTTAATACAATCAGCATTCTTTCTGTATCGATTCCACTTGCATTACTAATTTTAAGTAACGATGTGGCGGTTGGAGTAGGTGCATTAGAACAAAATCAATATCGTACTCCCATTAATCGAATTGTTTCATTAAGTGGAGTATTTTCTGTTATCTCAGGCTTCTTTGGGGGGCAATCTGCAAATATAGCCGGTATGGCAACTGTCATTTGTTCGGATGAAGAGGCAGGTCCGAAGGAAAAAAGATACATGGGAGCCGTCGTTGCTGGTGTTCTATTATTAACTTTTGGGTTATTTTCATGGAAACTTGTTCCTTTTATTCAAGCATTACCGAAAGAATTTATCTCCATAATTGTGGGATTTTCACTTCTTGGTGTGTTCGGTAAAAGTATCCATGAAAGTTTCTCGAATCCATCAATGAAAACAAGCGCAACATTCGCCTTAATTATTTCCTTATCCAATATAACCATATTAAATATAAGCTCCCCGATTTGGTCCTTATTGATAGGCACCTTAATTGCTAGATATATTGAAAAGGATCCAATGGGGAAAAGGGAGAATAATAGAAAAAGAACCGTTTAAAAAGTAACCAATCCATTAATTTATACAGAAATGCGTATAAAGAGGCTTTAAAATACTAAAAAAGAAACGCTAAAACCTTCGTTTTAGCGCCAGACTGTCGACAAATCCGAAGGATTTCGGGTTTTAAATCGACAGTCTTTTTTATTTGGCTACATTAAACTAGTCTGTTGATTTCCGTTCCAGGCGGCTTCGCTTTCCGCGGGCGGTTCGGGGAGCCTCCTCGACGCTTTCAGCGTCTGCGGGGTCTCCCCTGTCCCGTACTCCCGCAGGA